>JAILFY010000017.1 GCA_024697285.1 Bacteroidaceae bacterium | reverse complement strand
ACATCAAAATATAATAACCTCAACTTTCGCAAGCTCAGTTTCGTCGGTTTAAGGTGCGAGCAAGCTCGCGGTTTAAGAGGTTTAAGGTGCAGCCTTCGGCTGCGGTTTAAGGGATTTAAGATCCAAGCAAGCTCGATGACTCGAAAAAAAAGATTTATGACAGATATAAAACACTTGGCAGACAGGAATTTACCTACCTGCGAAAGTTCAGTAATAACGAACCATTATTCATTCAATCCCTCAGTATGACCTTTCCCCCGAACGATGCTTTCTGGCAAAGACGGGGAAGCAAACATTAAATCACAATGAAACTTATCGTTGAAAACCTAAAGAAACAATATGGCGAGAAGCTGGCGCTGGATATCCCGGCATTGACCATTCAATCGGGCGAACTTGTTGGCTTGGTAGGCAACAATGGGGCAGGCAAGACCACTTTGCTACGACTGATCCTCGACCTCATCCGTGCCACGGAAGGACGTGTCCTCTCCGATGGTGTCGATGTGGCTGCGCCAGCGCCCACATCAGGTGCCAGCGAGACCTGGAAAAGCTATACGGGCTCGTTCGTCGATGGCCGTTTCCTCATCGATTTCTACACGCCCGAGGAATATTTCGCCCTCATCGGGCGCCTCTATGGTATCTCGCAGTCGGTTGTCGACGAGCGCTTGCAGTCCTTTGCGCCCCTCATGCACGACGAGATACTGGGAACCCGTAAGTACTTGCATGATTTCAGCGAGGGCAACCGCCAGAAGATAGGTATTATCGGAGCAATGCTCATCCACCCCAAAGTGCTCTTGCTCGACGAACCCTTCAACTACCTGGACCCCAGCTCACAAATCGTGGTAGCACGATTGATTCAGCAGATGAATGCCGATTTCGGAACCACGACAATCATCTCGTCCCACAACCTGAATTTCGTGTCGGACATCTCCACACGAATCCTCCTGCTGGAGAAAGGCCGTGTCATAAAAGACTTGCAGAATGTCAACGGAAGTGCCACTCAAGAACTGAATGATTATTTCAACGCCGAGGCATAGCAGTAGCAGAACAGAAATGCCCAGGCAACTCGCCTCCCCTTAAGGCGAAGGCAGCCTTCAACGCCGAGGCATAGCAGTAGCAGAACAAAAATGCCCAGGCGACTCGCCTCCCCTTAAGGCGAAGGCAACTCTGACCCCTAAACCGATGTCGGCAGCTGGGTGCAGGGCGCTCTTTTCTGTTCAATTCTTGTTTAGGCGCAAGGGAGAACGAGTTTTTTTTGTTTTTTCTCTCTTTTTACGTGTTTTTTTCATACCTTTGCCCGCGTAAACACAATAGAAAAAGGAAATGTTCTCAGGAATAGTAGAATGTACTGCCACTGTGGTGGCTATAGAGCGCGAGCAGGACAACTTGCACTTCACCCTTCGTTGTCCCTTCACCCAGGAATTGAAGATAGACCAAAGCATAGCACATAATGGTGTCTGCCTCACTGTCGTACGACTCAAAGACGACACCTACACGGTCACTGCCATGCGTGAGACACTGGAACGTTCCAACCTGGGCCTGCTCAAGGTTGGCGACGAAGTCAATGTGGAGCGTTCCATGCAGATGGGAGGCCGACTGGATGGACATATCGTCCAGGGACATGTGGACCAGACGGCCCGTTGCATCCGTGTGGAAGATCAGGAAGGCAGCCACGAATTCACCTTTGCCTACGACGTGGACCCCGAGATGGTGGGACGCGGCTACTTCACTGTGGACAAAGGGTCCGTATGCGTCAATGGCGTATCCCTCACTGTCTGCAGGCCCACGAAGAACACCTTTGCCGTGTGTATCATCCCCTACACTTTCGACAATACCAACTTCCATGATATACACGAGGGAACGGTGGTGAACCTGGAGTTCGACATCCTCGGAAAGTATATCGCACAGTATCAGTCGAGAATGAAAGAATTAACTATCTAAAGCATAATATGAAAGAGAATACGAACGAAGAGCTTCAGGAGAAGAAAGGCCTGAACTTCATAGAACAGAAAGTCGTCAACGACTTGGCCGAAGGCAAGAACGGAGGCCGCATGCAGACGCGCTTCCCGCCCGAACCCAATGGCTACCTCCACATCGGACACGCCAAGGCCATCGCCCTGGATTTCGGACTGGCCAAGAAATATGGTGGCGTCTGTAATTTACGTTTCGACGACACCAACCCTCAGAAGGAAGACACCGAATATATGGATGCCATCGAGCAGGACATCCGTTGGCTGGGTTTCGAGTGGGGCAACATCTACTACGCCTCCGACTATTTCCAGCAGCTCTGGGATTTCGCCGTGTGGCTCATCAAGAACGACCGCGCTTATGTGGACGAACAGTCCAGCGAGGACATCGCCAGGCAGAAAGGTACTACGACCAGCCCAGGCACCAACAGCCCCTATCGCGACCGTCCTGTGGAGGAAAGTCTGAAGTTGTTCCAGTATATGAACAGTGGTCAGTGTGCTCCCGGCACCCTCGTGCTGCGCGCCAAGATAGACATGGCACATCCCAACATGCTCTTCCGCGACCCCCTCATCTACCGCGTGCTCAATATTCCTCACATCCGCACGGGCAACAAGTGGAATGCCTATCCCATGTATGACTTCACCCACGGACAGAGCGACTACCTCGAGGGTGTCACCCATTCCTGGTGCACCCTGGAGTTCGTGGAGCACCGTCCCTTGTATGACCTCTTCGTCACTTGGATGAAGGAATGGCGCGGCGAGACCGACAACATAGAGGACAACCGTCCGCGGCAGACCGAGTTCAACAAGCTGAACCTCAACTACACCCTCATGTCCAAGCGCAACCTGCTGGCCCTGGTGCAGAACGGCTTTGTCAGCGGTTGGGACGATCCCCGCATGCCTACGATCTGTGCCTTCCGCCGTCGTGGCTATTCCCCCGAGAGCATCGTCAACTTCATCCAGAAGATTGGCTACACCACCTACGATGCACTGAACGATTTCGCCCTGCTGGAGAGTGCCGTGCGAGAGGACCTGAACCAGCGTGCCACCCGCGTCTCTGCTGTGGTGAATCCCGTCAAGCTGATAATCACAAATTATCCCGAAGGACAGGTCGAGGAACTCCAGGCCATCAACAACCCCGAGAATCCGGAAGAAGGCTCCCACACGATAGAGTTCTCCCGCGAACTGTGGATAGAGCGCGAGGACTTCCAGCCTGTGGCTGAGAAGAAATTCATGCGCTTGGCTCCCGGCAAGGAGGTGCGACTGAAGAATGCATATATCATCAAATGCAATGAGGAGAACGACCATCCCTATGACCTCGACGAGGCCGGCAATGTGACCACTGTCTATGCCACTTACGACCCCGAGACACGTAGCGGACAGCCCGGCGCCGACCGCAAGATCAAGGGCAAGACACTCCACTGGCTCAGCTGTGCTCATTGCCTGCCCGCAGAGGTCCGTATGTACGAACGTCTGTGGCAGGTGGAGAATCCCCGTGATGAACTGGCTCGCCTCCAAGGCGAAGGCCTTTCGGCCATCGATGCCATGCGACAGATGATGAACCCCGACTCGCTGCACGTCCTGCAACACTGCTACGTGGAGAAGTTCGTGCAGACCATGCCTGCACTGACCTATCTGCAGTTCCAGCGCATCGGATATTTCAATATCGACACTGACTCCACCCCCGACCACCTTATCTTCAACAAGACTGTAGCATTGCGAAGCTGACATGCGGCTGAACGACGACCTGAAATACTTCGAATCGCGGGAGTTCAAGGATATCCTGGAAAAGTACGAATCGGCCCTGGAGGCCGGTTCTGCTTTATACATGGATGCCGACGAGCTGACAGATGTGGCAGAATACTACACCATGGTCGTCCACGATATGGACAAAGCTTACAGAGCCATCGACATCGCCTTGGATCTGCATCCAGACGCTGTGGACCCACGTATCTTCCTGGCCAGACAGATGATGTTGCAGGACGAGTTGGAAAAAGCCTATGCCATGTGTGACGATGTGCCGGATCAGCAACACCGCGAGGTGCTGTTTCTGCGTGCCGAGCTGATGGTTCGCGAGAACAAACAGAAGCAGGCGGCAGACTACCTCATGGAACAGGCCCAGCACATACATGAGGACAAAGATTACTTCTTCTACGACAGCGCATATATCTTTGTGGACTATCATGATATGGACGACGCCTACACCTTCGCCCTGAAACTGCAGGAGATGGCACCGGACTGGTTCAAGACGTGGGAACTGCTCTCTGAGGTGCTGCTGGAGCGAAACGCCTTTGACGAGGCCCTCGGATACATCGAACAAATGCTGGACAAAGACCCTTTCTATATCGATGCCTGGCACTGGAGAACCGAGGCCTATTGTGGGTTGGCGGATTATCCCAAGGCCATAGAGGGAACGGACTATGCTCTGGCCATAGACCCCGACAACGAAAGGGCATTGGAGCTCAGGGCGTGGACCTTCATGCGGCAAGAGAACTGCAAGGAAGCCCACAGATTATATGAACGGCTTCGCAGGATGAATCCCGAATCGGAGATTCATTGCCTCTATGATTCCTATTGCGTTTTCGACATGGGTCAGACAGACGACGCCCTGAAACTGATAGAAGAATCAGAGAGGCTGGCCGATGGTTGCAGTCCGGAACAAGCAGCTATCTACGAGCACCACGCACATATCCTGTCAGAGAAGGGGCAGATAGAAGCCGCCCTGCAATATATCCAGCGAGCAGAGCAACAAGCAGCCGTAAGCGATGGACTGCAGGATAACATACAGGATTTCGACTATTATCGTGCTCGCATCTATGCCGACAATGGCAACAGCGATGAAGCCTTGAAGTACATAGAGAAAATAGGGAAGAAAGGCATTGAACCCATTGCCTCCGTGATATACCAGGGAGCGCAGATCCTCTTCGAAGCCGGCGACTATAGTTTAGCCCTCCAGATGTTTGAGCAACTTATTCAGCAGGCCGACCAGGATTTCGCCATTCCGCTCTATCCCTATCTGGCGGCTTGCTACCACGAGGTGGGAGACACCAACCGTTGTCTGCAATACCTGCGTTTGGCCGTTGACAATAATTCTCCGGAGATGAAGGAACTGCTGGGTTATCTCTTTGCCGAAGGAGTGCAGCCAATAGAGTACTACGATTACTACTACTACAAAATCTACGGCTGTTGGCCCGACCCACCCTCTGTCGCCTTCTGATAGCTCCTTTTCGGCTGTTATCTTTCCCTTCCACTCTCGCCTTCAGATAGCTCCTTTTCGTCTGTTGGCAATCCCCTTCCTCTCCTGTCTTCTGAAAGCTCCTTTTCAAACTGTTATCTATGTACATACGTGTTGGCGAAGATGTACGTACGTGTTGGCGAAGATGTACGTACGTGTTGGGAAAGCAAGAAAACGAAGGTGGTGACAAGGGTAGAACGAGATGTTCTGTGTCACCACCTTCGCATTCTCTATGTGTGGGTGATCAGTCTTGCAGGATATTATGTCCTGCCAGTGCTCTGCTTCTCCCTTCAGAG
>JAILFY010000216.1 GCA_024697285.1 Bacteroidaceae bacterium | reverse complement strand
TCCAGACACTGGTCATAGAGTTTGCGAATACGCAGTCCCACCTTCTCCCAAGTGATTCCGTCGACCTCCTTCTTACCTTCCACTTGAAGGTACTCGTGAAGGGCGTCGTTGGTGCAGAGGCTGTACATGGCATCTGCCATGGCATCGATATCCCAGTAGTCTGTCTTGATGCACTTGTCCAGAATCTCCGCGCAACCACTTTGTTTGGAAATGATGCTTGGGACACCACTCTGCATGGCCTCCAGAGGGCTGATACCGAAAGGCTCGGAAACACTCGGCATAACATATACATCGCTGTCTCTGAAGATCTCGAAGACCTGTTTGCCTTTCATGAATCCGGGGAAGTGGCAGCGGTCAGCGATTCCGTAGGCAGCTGCCATATCAATCATAGCGTCCATCATGTCGCCGGAACCCGCGAAGCAGAAACGTACGTTCTGCGTGCGCTCCAGCACACGTTTGGCGGCTTCGATGAAGTATTCGGGACCTTTCTGCATGGTGATACGTCCCAGGAACGTCACCACCTTCTCCTTGCGATCCTTGTAAGGAATGCGCTGGTCCACGATTTCCTGCAACTCAGGTGCCAGAGGATATACGGCGTTGTGCATGGCGAAGCACTTCGCTGGATCCTGACCATAGTGGTTGATGACCGTCTGGCGCGTAAGCTCCGATACGCACATGATGCAGTCTGCATTATCCATACCGTTGCGCTCGATGCCGTAGACCGTGGGGTTTACATTGCCGCGAGAGCGGTCGAAGTCGGTGGCGTGCACGTGAATCACCAGTGGACGACCACTGACCTGCTTGGCATGAATACCTGCGGGGTAGGTGAGCCAGTCGTGAGCGTGGATGATGTCAAACTGTTCCGTACGTGCCACCACTCCTGCTATGATGGAGTAGTTGTTGATCTCTTCCGTGAGGTTCTTGGGATAACCACCGGCAAACTCCATGCAACCGAGGTCATTGACATGCATGTAGTTGAAGTCTGCATAGAGATGATCACGATAACGATAGTAGTCATCGGGATTCATGATGTTGCCTACGCGCTGCTGCACATAGTCGCGGTTGACGTCGCGCCAGGCAATGGGCACGCTGTTCATGGCGATGATCTTACATGCTGAGGTGTCTTCGTCGCCAAAGGGACGTGGCAGGCAGAGCATCGTCTCTATATCTCCTTGTGCATGAAGACCTTGGGATATGCCGTAGTTAGCTGTGGCGAGGCCACCGAACACATGAGGAGGATATTCCCATCCGAACATTAATACTTTCATACGTTTTTCCTCCTTATATTTTAATCCATAATATATTTATCTAAGAGTTTGACAACTCGCATGATCTCCGCCACGTTCATGGCGAAACTCATGGCTCCACGTCCGTGGAAGGGCGGGTTGCCGTCGAACACTTCGGGCAGCGTTCCTATGCAATGGTAGAAGAGTTCTTCTTCATAGCCCACGAGCTGCCGTTCTACGAAGCTCACTCGGGAGTAGCCGAACACCTTCAGGCAGGCCTCGAGGTAGAAGCCGGCCAACCAGGGCCACGCCGTTCCCATGTGGTAAGCGTAGTCGCGCTGCACTTGTGGACCCACATACATGGGGTTGTAGCCACCGCTCTTCGGAGAGAGGGTGCGCAGGCCCTTCGGCGTCAGCAACTCCTTGGTGCACATATCGAGGATGCCTTTCTTCTGACGGGCATCCAGCGGGGAGTAGTCAAAGGCGCAAGCGAAGATCATGTTCGGACGAACACTCCAGTCGATCATCGTGCCGTCCACGAAGTCCAGCAGATAACCGTAGTCGTTCATGAAGGTGTCCACGAAACTCTTCTTCGTCTTCTCAGCCAACTGCTCCAGGGGCTCTGCTGCAGCGGCATCGTTCATCGTCCGACACACGTTGGCACTGAACATCAGCGCGTTGTACCACAGAGCATTGAACTCTACGATATATCCTGAGCGCGGAACGATAGGCCGTCCGTTCTGACTGCTATTCATCCAGGTGATGGCTTTGTCACGACCGTTGGAATATACCAGACCATTGTCGTGAACATAGAGGTTTCCATGTTTGCCTTCCATCAGCCACTCCATGATGTCGCGCAGCAACTGTCCGTACTTCTGAATACCTTTTTCCATACCCACGAACTTGCAGTACTGCTGCACGCACCAAACAGCCCAGAGCAGGATGTCCGGATGTTCCATCTCGTAGATAAGCACACTCAGCGGCTTCCCTTCCATGAACTCACGAATGCCTTTCTCGGCCGTCTGCATCACTTTCTCAAATTGTTCCACCTCGTTGTTTGTCAGTGTCAGACCTGGCAGCGAGATAAACATGTCGCGGGCGCGGCACTTGAACCAGGGATAGCCGGCCAGCACGTAGGTCTCGCCGTCGCGGTAGTTCAGGAACTGATGGGCGCTGTTGACGAGGCAGTGGTAGAAGTTGTCGCGTGGCGTGCGGATATTCACCTCATATTCTGCCAGGTCCTTCAGTTTCGAAGGATTGCACTCCTGGGTGCCGGCAGAGAAGACCACGCTCTCACCTTTCTTGATGTCAAACTCGAAGTAACCGGGTACGTAGAGGTCCTCGTTGGAGGCGTAGCCGCGCTCCGTCTCCTTCGGATAGTCCACGCCACGATACCAGTCGGGACGGAACACCCATTCGGACTTCTTGTTCAACTGCATGAAGAGTTCCGGATAACCGGGGTACATGCATGTCTTGATACCATTCTTCACTTCCTGGTAATCGCGGTTGGCACGAGGGTTCTCGTGGGTGAACTCACGAACGCTGCGGAACGCGAGCCATGGTTGCAGGCGTAGTGTCGTCTTGCTGTGGGCATCGAGCAAGGTGTAGCGCACCAGTACTCGGTCCTCGAAATGCTGGAACATGAGTTCCCGCTTCAGGACGACACCACCTACGCGATAGATGGTTGTGGGGACCTGTTGGCAGTCGTACTCGCGGATATACTTGTGACCACGAGGACTGAAATTGTCACCCTGATACTTGTGAAGACCCAGATTGAATTCAGCACCGTGCTGGATGACCGTGCAGTCCAAAGAGGAGAGGAGAACATGGTTCTCATCATCCAGTTCGGGCACAGGCACCACAAGCATGCCATGGTACTTGCGCGTGTTGCAATCCAGGATTGTAGAACACGAGTAAGCGCCAGAGCGATTGCTGCGTAGCACCTCCTTCTTCAGAGCTTCCTCCAGATTCGTCATCAGGGTTTTGTCAAACTGTAAATAGCTCATAAGTTAGAATTATAATGGTTGATTTTATGCCAAAAATGATTAGAAATGGCTTAATTTGTCCTCAAATTTACTAATTATTGGACAATCACGAAAATTTTTTGGAAGAAAAAGTGCTTTTTCTATTGCTAAAACAAAAATAATTGTGTAATTTTGTGCCATAAAACATAATTACCACGACTATTTTCTATGGCAAGAAGAACGATAACCATTCCTGATGTGCTTCCCAAGCTTTCCGCAATAGTAGATTTGCTTACGATGGAAGAACGAGAGGCTTTAATGCAGCATTTGAGTATACAGACCTATCGTAAGAATGAGCTCATCTACAGCGAGGGCGAGATCCCACATTACCTCTATTGTCTGATTTCCGGAAAGGTGAAAATCTTCAAGGAAGGGGTAGGGGGGCGCGCCCAAATTGTACGTGTTGTCAGGCCCGTGGAATATTTTGGTTATCGTGCTGCGTTTGCCACCCAGGACTATCTCTCCAGTGCTGCGGCTTTCGAGGCTACGACCATCGTGCGCTGTCCCATGAAGATTGTGGAGTCCTTGCTCCAGCAGAATGCACGCCTCGGATGGTTCTTCATCCAGCGACTGTCGGCCAGTCTCGGTCAGGCCGATGAGCGTACGGTGAGTCTCACCCAGAAGCATATCCGTGGTCGTCTTGCGGAATCCTTGTTGTTCTTGCGCGACAGCTATGGCTTGGAAGAAGATGGTTGCACCCTCAGCATATACCTCAGTCGTGAAGATCTTGCCAACCTCTCCAACATGACCACCTCCAATGCCATCCGCACCCTTTCCACCTTTGCTGCAGAGCACATCGTTGCCATCGATGGCCGCAAGATCAAGATCATGGATGAGACCAAACTCGAGCGCATCAGCAAGATAGGGTGACCTTTATTTAGATATTTAAGTAGATATTTAAGTAGATATTTAAGTA
>JAILFY010000204.1 GCA_024697285.1 Bacteroidaceae bacterium | reverse complement strand
CCGAACTGAACAATATCTTTTGTTTATGGGTTCTTTTTTACCAGAACAGCATCTCTTTTTGTGCCTTGCTCACTGTCCACTCTCGCCGTAGTCCACTACGCCTTCGAGAGGAACGGCAAGCAATTCACTAAAAAACATATGTCGTCCTGACAAAACCTAATGACCGATTCGGGTTAATAGTTTTTTTTACGCAAAACCACCAGAATCCCCAAATTGTTGCGGGGATTCTTTTTGGGGGGATGTCCAGTCTTACAAAAGTTCTGCAAAGAAAGGTTAATGCATAGGGGCTTATTGACTTAAAAAAGGTGAAAAATGCAAGATGATAAAGTTCGTGAGAAAGGTTTTTTTTATTATCTTTGTAGCGAAAAGCATTTCCATAAACCTTTTTTAAAAACATTCAGATTATGTCAAAAACTATCGAGACTCAGATCGAGAAGAGTCGTGGCCTGATTGCAGGCCTGCGCAAACATGTCAGTCAGCGTGGTGAACTTGGTGTTACTACGGCAGAAATCAATAAGATGGAGGCGCTGCTGAATCAGCTGAAGGAATCGAACCTCGAAGTGGATCGTCTGCGCGAGGAACTGACGCCCAAAGTGCGGCACATGAACCAGATCCTTACTGAAGTCAAGGCGTCCTATGCCGAGACAAAGAAAGTCCTTAAAGGATATTACTCCATGGAGCAGTGGGCAGAATATGGAGTCCCCGACAAACGATAATAACTATAGAAATGAAAAACTGAAGGCGTCCGGCAAGTAATTTGTCGGATGCCTTTTTCTTCGGGGATGTGTCTGGTTTGTTGCAAGCTGCCAGCTTCGCTCTCCACGCTCCAGTCGTGTGGCAGGTCGATGACGCGCCCGAAGGAAGCAGTTGAGGGGTCTGTGAGGGCGGTGTGGCCGTCACCGAGCAGGAAGTACCAGCCACGGTCCAGGCAGCTGCGGCGCTGGGCTGAAGCAGTGTCTGTGAGCAGGCAGATGATGAAAAGCAGAAATCCCTTTTTCATAGTTTGAAAATAATCGTATGGGTTGTTGCCAAGCTGAGGCTTATTTGCGAATCCGGAGTACGGGTGCTATCTGGTTACAAGGCTTGGGCAGAGAGACGACAAGACCTTCGGCCGTCTGGCGGGCTTTCAGTTTTCCGTAGCCCAACAGATGGACGTTGTGAATGGATTTTGGGAAATCCTTGTTGCCCTTGGCCAATGACTTGATGACCAACTGATGGTCTTCGGGCCAGCCCATGGCAGTGACGTAGAGGTCCTTCTGCGTCTGGTTGAACCGAATGTCGCGGCTGTCTATTCCGTTGTACTGATCGTCGTTGAAGCCTTGGGCTTTCATCTTGATGTCTTTCTCGGCCACTGGCCCTTCGCCGAAGCGAACCCAAGGTCGAGTGCCAAAAATGCTTTCGCCATTTACGCTCATCCAGGCTTCCAGATCGTCGAGAATCTTTGATTCTTTCTCGTCGTAGGTCCCGTCGGCGCGCAGCGGAATGTTGAGTAGCAGGTTGCCGTTCTTCGAGACTATATCTACCAATTGCTTTACGACGGTGGCGGCACTCTTGTACCAGCCGTTTTTGTAGATATCTGTGTTATAATGCCAATTGCCGATGCAGTTGCAAGTCTGCCAGGGTTCGGAGATAATCTCGTTGGGTGCACCGCGTTCTACGTCCCACGTGAGGGCCTGACGTTGTTCCTCGTCCAGGATTTTGCCGAAGACCACGGCGCGAGGGTTCTTGTTGTAGAGATGGGTAGCTATTTTCATTCCGCAGTCGCTAAGCGGGTAGAACGGCAAGACGGTGACGTCAAAATAAATAAGGTCGGGCTCATAGCGATTGATGGCGTCGAGCGTGCGGTCGTAGAAGTTGGCCACGAACTCCTTCGACGGCGGACAGGCTCCCTCGCCCCAGCCCCACTGGCCGTGAATGGCTCCATTGTCCCAGGAACCCTTGCTCATGGGATGGCGCTGCTGATAGAGCTGTTGCGGATCCAGACCTTCCCACCATGTGCCTTTTCCGTCTTCCTTCGTCAGATTGCCATCGTAGTAAACACCCGCCTTCTCACCTTCGAGATCATAGCGCTGCGCAGGTTCATACCAGATCCATGCATGGTCTGCGTGGAAGGAGATACCCAGTGGCAAGCCTGCCTTCTTGGCTGCTTGGGCCCATTCTTGGAGGATGTCGCGTTTGGGGCCTATGTTCATGGAGTTCCAGGGTTGGTACTTCGAGTCCCAGAGGTCATAGTTGTCGTGATGATTGCCCAGCACGAAGAAGTACTGAGCACCGCATCGTTTGTAGCGCTCCACAAGTTGTTCTGGATTCCAACGCTCGGCCTTGAACAGAGGCAGTATATCTTTGAATCCCACTTCTGAAGGGTGACCATAATGTTCTACATGGTATTTATATTCGCGACTGCCTTCCATATAGAGTGATCTGGCCATCCAGTCGCCAGAGCCCTCTACACATTGAGGCCCCCAATGTGCCCAGATGCCGAATTTGGCATTGCGGAACCATTCGGGTGTCTGATGGCTGCGGAGTGATTCCCAGGTAGGCTCGAACTGCCCCATCTGCATTTCTTCATGTTCGCCGCTGACGGGAATCTTATAGGGTTGTGCGGAGGCCATGGCCAGGGTGTTGCACAAGAGAAGAGTAAGAAATTGGCGTTTCATCATTTGTTATTATCAGGTGGTTGTATTCTATTTCTGCATCCAATGGCTATATATTATTTCTGAATGCCTATATACTATTTCTGAATGCCTATATACTATTTCTAAAAGGAGATAAACCTTCAAAAAAGCATGGTTTGCATGATATTGGGCTTTGCCGTACAATTGTTTTTGCAAAGATATGAAAAAAATATGAGGAACTATTGGATAGATATCATTTTTTTGTTTTAGCTTTTCGTTTTTACCTTCTTTTCTCTTGTTCCTCACGACTTTTTCCCACTTTGTCCTTGTGTTCGTTCTTCATATCCATATCATTTCCTGTCCCCATCCTTTGTTCTCATCGGTGCTTACTGATGACCTTTTCAACACCTATATTCGTGTTGGTTTATACCTATATTCGTGTTGGCCTATACCTATATACGTGTTGGCTTATACCTATATACGTGTTGCTGATAACCTATAGCGATGTCGTCGTTTGAGCATAAGCAGTCGGACTTATATAACTGCAAATAAGACGTAGCCGGAACAGGCAATTCCCACTTCCCGAAGTGCGTTGGTGAATTTGGTCAATGGACAAAATTAGGTCGAAAAAGAATCCTTGTTGAAAAAATATCCGTTTTTTTGCTTGTGATTCACGAATTATCTTTATCTTTGTGCCGAAAACCAGTTAATTGTAACACCTTTATGAATCGCGACAGTTTCCTATCCCGCGCTTTTCACCTCTATTACGATGGTTTCCGGTCTATGACGCTGGGGAAGACCTTGTGGCTGATCATCGGCATCAAGCTTTTCATCATGTTTGCTATCCTGAAGGTCTTTTTCTTCCCCAATTTCCTCTCTCAGCATTCCGAGAAAGGTGGCGAAGCAGACTTCGTGGCCACTGAGCTCACCCATCGGAGCACCATAAACTCCGAAACATCCACTCCTGCCACTCAGCGCGAGAGTTCGCCGCCCGACTCTCCTGCCCCGGTTCCCCAGCACTCCTCCCCCTCCCCTACTCCACCTTCGCCTTAACTTCCTTGCGCTCGACTCCCTGTCTCCGTCCATATTCTTTACCCATTCATTTCCTAACTACTAACTCCGACCTCACCGCCCTTCCCACACCACCTTCCGCCTGTTAGGCCCAGGGCGCGGTCTTTTAGCAAACCACTATGATTCACTTCCTATCTATCGACCCCACAGCTGTGGACTGGGCTCGTGCCCAGTTTGCGCTTACAGCCATCTACCATTGGCTCTTTGTCCCTCTGACTCTGGGACTTGGTGTTATCATGTCCATTGTAGAGACAAAGTACTACAAGACGGGCGACGAGTTCTGGCGCAAGACCGCGCAGTTCTGGCAACGGCTTTTCGGTATCAATTTCACCATGGGTGTGGCCACTGGTATCATTCTCGAGTTCGAGTTCGGCACCAACTGGTCTAACTACTCCTGGTTTGTGGGCGACATCTTCGGTGCGCCTCTGGCTATCGAAGGCATTGTGGCCTTCTTCATGGAGTCCACCTTTGTGGCGGTGATGTACTTCGGTTGGGACAAAGTTTCCCGCGGCTTCCACTTGGCCAGCACGTGGCTTACCACTCTCGGCGCCACCATTTCCGCCTGGTGGATTCTCGTGGCCAATGCCTGGATGCAATATCCTGTGGGCTGCGAGTTCAATCCCGACACGATGCGCAACGAGATGACTTCCTTCCTGGACGTGGCGTTCTCGCCGTTTGCCATCGATAAGTTCTGCCACACCGTCATCTCCGCCTGGATCATCGGAGCAGTGTTCGTGGTGGCTGTCTGCGCCTGGTATCTCCTCAAGAAGCGGGAGTCCGAACGCCAGTTGGCCCTCAAGAGCCTCCACATAGCAGCCGTCGTGGGTCTGGTGGCCTCCGTAGGTGCTGCTATCACCGGCGACGAGAGTGCCTACAAGATTGCTGAGGTCCAGCCGATGAAGCTGGCGGCCATGGAAGCCCTCTACAACGGCGGCGAGAATGTGAGCCTCACCGCTGTGGCCTGGGTGAATCCGCTGGAACAGCCCGACTACAAGAACGAGTCCGAGGCTCCGCTGCGGTTGGCAATTCCCAACGGTCTGAGCATCCTCGCCACTCGCTCCCTGAACGGCTTTGTTCCCGGTGTCAACGACCTGCTGAACGGCTACACACGTCCCGACGGTACGGTCGAGCCCTCGGCCAAGGAAAAGATGGAGCGCGGAAGAGCTGCCATAGCCGCACTGGCCGACTACCGCAGGCTGAAGGCCGAGGACGCCGACGAAGCCACGCTGGCGCCGCTCCTGAAGACCCTGCAGGATAATTTCAAGTACTTCGGCTATGGCTACATCCGCGACGAGGCCGAGCTGGTGCCCTATATTCCTGTGAACTTCTGGGCTTTCCGGATTATGGTGGGCCTGGGCACGCTGTTCATCCTCTTCTTTGCCTTGCTGCTCTTCTTGCGTTGGCGCCAGAAGGATATCTCCCGCATGAAGTGGCTCCTGTGGCTCGCCATAGCCCTCTTGCCCTGCGCTTATATCTGCAGCGAGAGCGGATGGCTGGTGGCAGAGTTCGGCCGGCAGCCCTGGACGATACAAGATATGTTGCCCGTGGGAGCATCCGTCTCCGACATCGGCAGCAGCGCCGTGGCAACCACCTTCTGGATCTTCCTCGTCCTCTTCACGGCCATGCTCATCGTAGAGATAAACATTATGCTCAAGCAAATAAAGCGCGGCGCCTGATGCTGTAGTCTTATAACCCCTTAAAAAACCTATATAACTATGACTCTTCTCTTTCTACAACAATACTGGTGGCTGGTGGTAAGTCTGCTGGGAGCCCTCCTCGTGTTCATGATGTTTGTGCAGGGCGGCAATTCTATTCTTTTCTCGCTCTGCCAGACCGAGACGGAGCAGCGGATGCTCATCAACAGCACGGGCCGCAAGTGGGAGCTCACGTTCACCACCCTTGTAACCTTCGGCGGAGCCTCTTTCGCCGCTTTCCCCCTTTTCTACAGCACCAGCTTCGGCAGCGCCTATTGGCTGTGGATGCTTATTCTGCTGACCTTCGTCGTGCAGGCAGTGAGCTATGAGTTTCAGAACAAACGCGGCAATCTGGTGGGGGCGCGTCCCTTCCAGTTTTGTCTGCAGCTGAACGGTCTGCTGGGCCCGCTGCTCATCGGCGGCGCCGTGGCCACTTTCTTCGAGGGCTCTAACTTCATCGTGGAGAAAGGCAACCTGCTGGGCATGGACCAGAGTGCCATCGTCATCTCCTCGTGGGCCAACGAGAGCCACGGGCTCGACGCCCTGCTCTGCCCGTGGGTGCTGGTATTCGGCTTTGCTGTGGTTTTCCTCACGCGCTGTCTGGGCATTCTCTATTTCATGAACAACGTGGACGACGAGAACATCCGCAGTCGCGGCAGCGTGCGCCTCGTGGGCCAGGCGATCCCATTCCTCATCCTCTTCGTGTCCTATCTCGTCCACCTCTTCACCAAGAGCGGCTACGCCTATGATCCTGCTTCGGGAGTGGTGGCTCTGGTGCCATTGAAGTACCTCCAGAACCTGCTGACGATGTGGCCCCTGGCCATCCTGTTGGTCGTGGGCGTCGTGCTGGTGCTCGTGGGATTCATGGTGGAGGTCCTGCCCGGAAAGAGTTGTCGCCGGTGGTACAACAAGGGAATCTGGTATGCAGGTACGGGCACTGTCCTCACCGTGCTGGTACTCCTGCTCTTGGCAGGCTGGAACAACACCGCCTTCTATCCCTCCACGGCAGACCTGCAGAGCAGCCTCACCATAGAGAATGCCAGCAGTTCGCTCTTCACCTTGCGCACGATGTTCTACGTCTCCCTCCTCATCCCCTTCGTCCTCGCTTATATCATCTACGCCTGGCGCGCTATGGACAACAAGAAGATCACGCAGGAAGAGATCACCATGTCCGAACACACCTATTGATGCATTGCCAGCAGGCGCTCCACCCCGCGCCGGATGCTCTGCAATCCGAAGTCCTCGGGACGAATGTCCTCGGGACGCAACCACAGGAGTTCGCCCGCATCGTCGGCGGCGCGGGCTCCTGTGGTCGTTCTGACATGGCAGTGGTAGAACATGTCGATGGTGTGGACGAGGAAGTCGGAATACTCATATTGATTGGGAATGGAGAACAAGAACTCCATGCTCTCCACCTTCAGTCCCGTTTCCTCCATCACCTCGCGCGCCACCCCTTCCTCGCTGCTTTCGTAGAGATCGGAGAAACCGCCCGGGAGGTCCAGCGTGCCTTTGGCAGGGTCCTTGGCGCGGCGCACTACGCACCATTCTCCTTGCTCGTTCTCTATCAGCGCCACGGTGGCTGCCGCAGGATTTAAATAATAGGTGAAGCCGCAAGACTCGCAGCGCTTGGACTTCTCGTCGTTCACCACGAAACGGGGCGAACCGCACTTGGGACAGAAGTGGAACTGATGGAAAGGATGGTTCATAATGGATTCTTTATTTTCGTTCTGATGCGTTTTCTTGCCGGCAGGCTCCTGCTATTCCCCGAATACCCGAAAAGCCCTTAGAACGCTTCTGTTGGCTTCTTGGAGTTCTTATATTCTTGCGGGTTGACTTCTTGGAGCTCTTCTATTCTTGCAGGTTGACTTCTTGGAGTTCTTATCTTCTTGCAAGTTGACTTCTTGGAGCTCTTGTATTCTTGCAGGTTGACTTCTTGGAGTTCTTATCTTCTTGCAGGTTGACTTCTTGGAGCTCTTATTGGATGCAAATAGGGCCTCGCTGAATGGATGGCGAGGCCCTACCTTATAATAATACGTGTAGATTCAGCCTCCTATCTCCTGGATGAGGTGGTCTGCGTGGCCCCATTTCTCCATGAGCCAGAGCACGAAGCGGATATCGACACCGATGCAGCGCGTGAGCGAGCTGTCGAAACTGATGTCGCTGGAGAGGGCGTCCCAGTTGCCGTCGAAGGCCAGCCCGATGAGCTCGCCCTTGCCATTGAACATAGGACTGCCGCTGTTGCCGCCCGTGATGTCGTTCGTGGTCAGGAAGCAGAGGGGCAGTTGGCCTGTCTGTGCATCCTTATATCGCCCGTAGTCCCCCGATTTCAGCAGCGCCAATATCTCGGCCTGCATCGCGTAGTCCGGGTTCTCGCGGCCCTTTTCTATCTTCTCGATGAGCGAGGGCATGGTGGTCAGGAAATCATGATGCGTGCCGGCGTTCGTGTAGTCGCTGACGATGCCGTAGCTCATGCGCATGGTGAAATTAGCGTCGCTGTAGTGCGGTTGGTCCATCTCCATTTCCAGCACGGCTTGTGTCAACAGGTCTTCGTTGTAGGAGATGGCGGAGCCCACCCTGCGCAGGGAGGGACTGATGACGTGAGTCACCATCTGCTCCAGTTCGTCGTAGAGAGCCACGGCGCGGTCGGAGGAGACATATTGCTGGTAAGCATTCTCGTCGGCCAGCTCTTGTTCCAGGGAGTCTTCCAGGGTCAGGGATGAACGTACTTCTGCGTTCACCATTCCGTACCATCCCTCGAAGGTCGTCAGCTTCGATTTGCTGAATACGTCGCGTGCGAAAGCAGCATAGTCGTTGTTGTATTTCTTGCTGATCTCTTGGTAGAAGCGAGGCAGATACTTGGCGCTGACTTGCTGGGCGTAGTTCTCCAGGAGCACAGCCATCACTTCCTCGTCCACGCGAGGGTCGTAGTCTTTGTACTGGTTGCGCATGGCTTCGTTCAGCGCTTCTCTCATTTTGGGGTGTGCTTCGGCAGCTCGTTTGGCCATGCGGGCAAAGCCGAAGAGCTCTATACCTCTGTAGAACGTCTCGCTTACGAACCCTTGGGCGTAACGTGCATCGTGACGTTTCTTATAGCCAGAATAGAGGGTGGGGAACATGCGTGAAAAACGGCTGCGCAGTTCCTTGTCGGCGGAGTACCACCGGCGTATTTCTTGTTCGCGCTCCCTCTTCTGTTCGATGATTCCCAGTCGCTCCACAGCCTCGTTCATTCCCTGGGAGTTCTTCCAGTAGTTGCTGGAGCCTGCGAACTTAGAAGCATATTTAATGCCGATGGCACGCTCGGCGCGCATCCATTTGGTCCATATATCCTGTTTGCATCCGCGCACTTGAATCATCGGTATATTTGTCACGCCCACGCGTTCCTCTATTCCATAGCTGGAGAGGTAGCGGTTGGTGCTTCCAGGATAACCGATGGTCATGCAGTAGCTGCCCTGCGAGAATCCGTCGAGGCTTACGCGAGCCCATCGGCGGGGATGCAGCGGGATGTTCTTCTCGCTGTAGTCGGCGGGTTGCCCCAGGGAGTCGGCGTAGATGCGGAAGACGCTGAAGTCTGCCGTCTGGCGAGGCCACATCCAGTTGTCCGTGTCGCCTCCGAACTTACCCAGCGACTGGGGAACGGTGAACACGAGGCGTATATCCGAGTAAGTCTTGTAGTAGTTCAGCAGATACACTCTTCCGCCCTCGAACGCTTTGGCTTCGCAGACGATGCCGAGCTGTCCCTCTTTCTCTGCCTTCTGTGCCGCGTCGCCTGCAATGTGGCTGAGCACGCTGCCGATGTATTGGGTGTAGAGGGTTTGTTCGCGGTTGCGTCCCAGCTTGCGCCCCTTGGAAGTGTCCTCGTAGATCTTCTGCATCTCCTCGTCTACCTGCTCGGTGACGTCCTCTGAACGTTGCCATATCTTCACGTAGAGTCCTTCCACGGGCCTTTCCTCTTCGTGGGAGCGTGCCACGAATCCGTTGCCGAGGATGTCGTCTTCGGGGGTGGACAGTTTCTGGATGCTGCTGAAGCCGCAGTGGTGGTTGGTGAAGAGCAGGCCGTCGCTGGAGACGATGACTCCGGAGCAGTAGTCGCCGAAGTCCACCACGCAGTCCTTCAGGCTCTCGCCGCCTTCGCCGTAGAGCTCGCTGTCGGTAAGCTGGAGGCCCAGCTGCCTTGCCACTGCCATCGCCTTCGGGTCTGTGCGACCCAGAAGCCACATGCCTTCGTCGGCGTGCAGAGTCGTAAGATTGGTGAGTAGGAGCAGGGCCAGAAGAAGGGTCGTGCCTACAGAATGTTTTGTGAGAAGTGTCTTATTCATTGTCGTATGTTGTTATGCTTATTCTAATGCTGTTATACTTATTCTAATGCTGTTATGCGTGTTCGTTTAATTGGATTTTAAAAAAGGATTGCTTCTGTCAGACTAATCATCCGTGATAGTAGAGGATTGCTTCTGTTTGACAACTCTGTCCGTGATAGTGGAGGATTGCTTCTGTTAGACAATAGCCTCCTTGATATCCGATTCTTTTGTTTGCCAACGTCAGTGTGGACTTCGCCTTCGCGAAAGCGATTGTCCTCGTTGCTGATGCCTTGCAAAGCTGTCGCTATATGCTGTCCTTCCAGAGTCGGAAGGGGTATTTGCGCAGATGGGAGTTGTAGAATCGGCGGTCGCCCGTTACTTCCTTGCCTATGAACTCCGGTTTCTCGAATCCTTCCTCGGCGCAGCGCAGTTCCAGTTCTGCCATGACGAGTCCTTGGTTGTCGCCGTAGAACTCATCTACTTCGAAGACGTGTCCGTCCGCGGCTCTTACGAGATAGCGCGTCTTTTCTATGATGCCAGGCTCGCAGAGTTGGAGCAGGTCGCGGGCGTCGGCAATGTCGATCTTCGTCTCGAACTCGTAGCGCGAGAGTCCGCCGTCGGCGCTGGGCCCTTTGATGGTCAGGTAGCCTTGTTCGTCGCGAATCCGCACTCTTACGGTGCGCCCGTTGCCGCTGGAGATATATCCTTGTGAGATACGTGACGAATCGAAGGCGAGTACCTTATAGGTATCGCCTTCGACAAGGAACTTGCGTTCGATTTCTTGTGCCATGCTAAACAGCGATTACGTTATCAGCTCATCAGTCCCCACGCAATAAAGGTGACGAGGAAGAGTACTACAATAGCTCCGATGATCCAGTTGATAACGCGTTTAGCCTGACGTTCTTCTCGCGCAGCCTTCTTGGCGGCGCGCACTTCTTTTTTTGTCTTGCTCATTGTATTTTGGGAGTTAAATAAGGGTTTTTGTTCTGAGGGGACTGCGCTGGATGATGTTCGTGGGTGCTGAGGGGGGGGTATCACTCTTCTCCTCCGAACTCCATCAGATACGCTTTGATGAAGGCGTCGATTTTTCCGTCCATGACGCCTCCCACATCCGATGTCTGGTAGCCGGTGCGGTGGTCCTTCACTCGGCGGTCGTCGAAGACGTAGGAGCGTATCTGCGAGCCCCATTCTATCTTCTTCTTTCCGGCTTCTATCTTGGCTTGTGCCTCGCGCCGTTTCTGCATGGCGCGGTCGTAGAGTTGGGATTTCAGCAGTCGCATGGCGTTCTCGCGGTTCTCCAGCTGCTTGCGGCTCTCGGTGTTCTCGATGAGGATTTCTTCCTCCTCGCCCGTGTCGGGGTCCTTATATTGATAGCGGAGTCGCACACCCGTCTCCACTTTGTTCACGTTCTGTCCGCCAGCGCCGCTGCTGCGGAAGGTGTCCCAACTGACTCGGGCGGGATCTACATAGACCTCTATGGTGTCGTCCACCAGTGGGGTTACGAACACGGATGCGAAGCTCGTCATTCGCTTGCCTTGGGCGTTGTAGGGCGAGACGCGCACGAGCCGGTGCACCCCGCTTTCGCTCTTCAAGTAGCCGTAGGCGTACTCGCCTTCTATCTCCATCGTCACCGTTTTGATGCCGGCTTCGTCCCCGTCCTGGATATTGCTGATGGTGAGTCGATAGCCGTTGGACTCTGCCCATCGCATGTACATGCGCATCAGCATCTGTGCCCAGTCCTGACTCTCTGTGCCGCCCGCTCCGGAGTTGATCTTCAGCACCGCATCCATGGGGTCTTCCTCCTGGCGCAGCATGTTGCGCAGCTCCAGGGTCTCTATGGCGTCTGTTGCTTTCTTATAGAGCTCATCGACCTCTTCTTCGGTGACTAATTCCTCGTGGAAGAAGTCGAAGGCTGTGGCGAGCTCATCCGTGAGTGTGCGCACTTCCGCATATCCGTTTATCCATTTCTCCAGGCTCTTCACCTTCTTCATCTGCTCTTCTGCGCGCTTGGCGTCGTCCCAGAAGTCGGGTGCCTGGGTGCGCAGCTGTTCCTCCTCGTACTCCATCTGCTTGCGTGGGATGTCGAGGTAGTGGTTCAGGGCGTCGGTGCGTTCCTGTATGGATTTCAATTGTTCTTGAGTGATCATTGTATATCAGGCTGCCGCGGCAGCTTCGATGGTAGTTTTATTCTTTGTACATCTCTTCTATCTCGGCGCTGTAGTTCTTGGCGATAGCGGGTCGCTTTATCTTCAGCGTGTTGGTGAGCTCGCCGCGTTCCATGGAGAAGGGATGAGGCAGCAGGGTGATGCGTTTCACCTGCTCGTAGTGAGCAAACTCTTGCTGCAGTGTCTCTATGCGTCCCATCAGCATCTGCACCACCAAGGGGTTCTGGCAGAGCTGCTCGCGGTTCTCGAAAGCTATAGCGTTCTCCTTCGCCCACTGCTCCAGCAGCGCGTAGTCTGGAATCACGAGTGCCGAGACGAATTTGCGTTCGTCGGCGATGATAGCCACCTCGTCGATGTAGCGGTCCACCACGAACTTTGCCTCCAGCGCCTGTGGCGAGATGTATTTGCCGTTGGAGGTCTTGAAGAGGTCTTTGATGCGGTCCGTCAGGTAGAGCTCGCCGTCCTTGAGGTATCCGCAGTCTCCCGTGTGGAACCATCCCTCTTCGTCGTAGGCCTGAGCCGTTATCTCCGCTTTCCTGTAGTATTCTTTCGTGATGGTGTCGCCTCGCAGGAGTATCTCATTCTGTTCGCCGAACTTGATTTCGATGCCGTCGAGCACTCGTCCCACGGACCCGATGCTGGAGGTGGAGTGGTGCCAGTCGCAGGAAACCGTTGCCGTGGTCTCCGTCATGCCGTAGCCTGCCGTCATCCTGATGCCGCAGGCGTGCACGAACTCTTCTATGACGGGCGGGATGAAGGAGCCTGCGGTGGGGAAGAAGTTGGCGTTCTCCAGACCCAGGGTCTTCTTCAGCAGGGCGATGACGGTCTTCTCGTAGAAGATATACCGGAGCTTCAGCTGCAACGGCGGTTCCAGACCTTTCATCTTGTAGTCCACGTTGTAGCGCTTGCCCACGGCTATGGCGTCCAACATCAGTTTCTGCTGCAGCGCACTGCTCTCTGCAATCTTTTGCTGCACGCCGGAATACACCTTCTCCCAGAAGCGCGGCACGGCAGCCATGCACGTGGGGTGCACCTCGCGCAGAGTCATCTGTATGTCCTGCGGCCGCAGGTTGATGGCCAGCTGACAGCCCCTGCTGAGGCACCAGTAGCTCCAGGCGCGCTCGAAGACATGGGTGAAGGGGAGGAAGCACATGATGACGTCCTTCTCCGAGAGGTCCATGACCTTGTCGTTGGCCTGGATGGCGGCGGCGTACATCCTATAGGTGAGGGTCACACCCTTGGAGACGCCCGTAGTGCCGCTGGTGTAGAGGATGTTCACCAGGTCGTCAGGCTCTATGGAGCGCGCGCGGGCTGCCACCTCGTTGTCGTAGGGGAAACCTTCGCCCAGACGAAGGAACTCGTCGAAGTAGATGGAGATATTGTCCTGCTCGTTGCGCACCACTGCCGGGTCGAAGATGATGAGCTTCTCGAGCGTGGGGCACAACTTCAGCACGCGGAAGGCGGTGTCGTATTGATACTGTTCGCCCACGAACACGAACCGGATGTCGGCATCGTGGATCATATACTGTATCTGGGCTTCGCTGCTGGTGGCATAGAAGGGGATGCTCACCACCCGGGCGCCATAGGCTGCGAAGTCCACGCACACGCCTTCGGGCTTGTTCTGAGTGAAGACCGCGATATTCTCCTGCACACGGACTCCCAGGTGCACCAGGGCGTTGGCGGCCAGGGCCACCGTGTGCGAGAATTGTTTCCAGGAGATGTTTTTCCAGGTGCCTGTCGTGTAGTCTCTGTAGCTGAGAGCCGTTTTCTCGCCATAGACCTTTGCTTGGCTGTGAATGAGTTCTGAAAGGGGAGCAGTGTTCAGCATAGCAGTACTTTTTATCTTTTACGCGACAAAGGTAGTGAGTTTTTTTGAATTAGCCGCATCAAAATGCAATTTTTTCGTTACCTTTGCCCCATCTAAGAGATTATTCATGACGACAGAACATTTGACAACCGAGGCAGTGGCTCTGCTCCAGCAGCTTGTGGCTGTTCCGCGTACGAGTCGCAACGAGAGAGAGGCGGCCGACCTCTATGGGCGTTTCCTGGAGGCCCATGGCTTAAGAATCCATCGAGAGGCAAATAATGTGTGGACCCAGAGCGAGGACTTCGATTCCGCCCGCCCCACGCTGCTGCTCAACGCCCATCTGGACACGGTCAAGGCCGCGAGCGCTTGGTCCCGCGATCCCCTTCGTCCTTGCTTCGAAGGCGACAGACTTTATGGCCTGGGCACCAACGACGACGGGGCTTCGTTGGTGGCACTGACGCAGGCCTTCAGGGTGCTCGTGTCGCGCCCGCAGAACTATAATCTTATCCTCCTGGCATCGGCGGAGGAAGAGGTCTCTGGCCGCGATGGCATTGAGCGGGCGCTTCCGCTGCTGCCCCGTGTGGATGTGGCCCTCGTGGGAGAACCTACGGGGATGCAGCCGGCAGTGGCGGAGAAGGGGCTGATGGTGCTGGATGTCACGGCCCACGGCAAAGCCGGACATGCGGCCAGGAACGAGGGCGTCAATGCCATCTATCGTGCCATGGACGATATCAGTTGGTTCCGGACCTACCATTTCCCCGAGCAGAGTGCGTTGTTGGGCCCCGTGAAGATGAGTGTGACCATTATTAATGCCGGCAGCCAGCACAATGTGGTGCCCGACGAATGTCGCTTCACGGTGGATGTGCGCTCCAATGAGTGTTATTCCAACGAGCAGCTGTTTGACCTCATCAGCGCCTCTTGCAGCAGCGACGTGAAGGCCCGTTCCTTCCGCCTCAACTCCTCGAGCATCGACCCCGCTCATCCTCTCGT
>JAILFY010000192.1 GCA_024697285.1 Bacteroidaceae bacterium | reverse complement strand
CCTTCATAGGTTGCAACGCCCTGACCTCCATCACCATTCCAAGCAGCGTGACCAGCATTGAGAATTATGCGTTCAGTTACTGTATTTAGAGACTCATAAACAACCATGAATAACAGAAAACAACCAAACTTAAAGTGCTGTATTACAGTTACTTTGGGATTTTAACACTTCGGAAGGCATTTTTGGTTGCTTCGGAAATTCCCCATATATTTGCAACGTATTTCTACCGCAGGGAATTTACGAGGTTTATTTTTTGCCACATCGTGAACATTGTTGACAAGGGTTTCTGATGGGTTACGACAGATGACAGATTCTTGACCCGCTTTTGAGAAAAGAAAAATCGTGGCGAAAAGCGACATTGGATGTCAAGAGTTTACTTGTGATGACCTTGCGGAGAGGTACGACAAAGAACATGTTGAACCCATAAATATCGCAAGTATGCCAAAGACCAGAAAATGTGCTTATTGTGGCAAGGTTTTCACCACAAACAGCGGAATGCAGAAGTACTGCTCGGAGGAATGTGCCGAGCAAGCGAAGGAAACCAAGAAAAAGAGACAACGAGATTTCCTTCGGGCTGTTGAGCCAGTGATGGAACTCCAGCAGCATGAGTATTTGACTTTTTCCAAAGCAGCCATCCTTTTAGGATGTACCCGCCAGTATGTCTATAAACTCGTTGAGCAAGGTAAGTTGCCAGCCTCACGATTGAGCAGTCGAATGGCTCTTGTCCGCAGAAGTGACATTGAGAAGATGTTTGCTGCCAATCCTTATAAACGAGTCCTTCCTTGTTCAAAACCCAAGAAGGCAGTTCCTAAGAAACAAAGAACGGCATCGAGGAAGAACACCAAAATTGTTCAGTCCACAAAGGAAGTCCTCGAATACTACTCAGGCGAGGAAGTGATGCAGACCTATAAGGTCAAGCAGTCTTGGCTCTATGCTTCTGCCAAACGTCACCAGATACCCATGTGCCGTATCGCGGGACGCAACTACTACAGCAAGAAACACATTGATGCCGTATTCGGTACACAGGAGAAACAAATGCTTGCCGACCATATCATACAACAGGAATCACTTTGGCATAAGCAGAGTCACAGACTGACGGACATTGTGAGGAATAACGAAGGTGTTTGGCTCTCACAACATTTGTTCTACATCGTCGGTTCCCTTTCCCTCTTGTCAATCATAACAATTGTGTTGGAGATTGCCTTCTATGTGTATTTTAACTGGATAACATAAAATGGTAACATAAATACAGAGAACCGTTTCAACTTAGAGATGAAGAAAAATTATGGACGGGCTTCTTTTAGTTGTCGGCTGATGTCTGTCATGCGTTCAGCTGTCAAAGGATAAAAGTGACAGGTAAGAATGGCAATGAGAGCTACGGTGGCGGGGATGAAGGACATCAGGTAGCGGAGACAGAGAAGGGCGGACTCGGGCTGGGTGATAAGGGCTTGGGCTGCCAACTGTTCATCGGTACGCGGTATGTAGCCACAGGCAGAGAGGAGCCATAGAACAGCAGCACCGCCAATGGCACCACCAAACTTCTGCGCCATCGAACTGGAAGAGAAAATGAGGCCTGTTGAGGCTGTCTTGTAACGCAATTCGGCGTAGTCGCTGACGTCAGCATACATCGACCAGACAAGAGGCGACATCATACCCGTGAGGATGCTAATGAGGACTTGGAAAAGAAGCATGAGCCAGAAACCTGTGGGCGAAACAGGGATGAAAAAGAAGGCGACACTCAACACCAAGAGGACGGCATTGACGGCCATGAACAGCGACTTCTTGCCAAGGCGACGAGCAAGGGGAACGGTACAAGCCACGCCCACCATGTTCGAGACTTCGCCTACGCTAAGGAAAAGTCCTGCGTAGAAGAGAAAGCCTACCCCCAGCCCCTCCCCAAAGGAGGGGAGATGAAGCCTTGCGTCAAAGCCGATAATGTCGGCAAAGTAATAGGCGACTGTGGCTCCTCGGACGGTACAAAAGAGATTAAAACAGAGGGCAGCAGCGATGAGTAGCCACCACGGACGGTTGGAAAGGAGTGAACGGAAGTCTTTGCCTATGCTGACGGTGGAGACGGTTTTCAGCCGCTCACGTGTGAGGGCAAAAGTGAGCAGGAAGAGCACGAAGCATGCGGCAGCAATGACCATCATGGCGTGTTGCCATGCGAGAGAGGTAGACCCACCTCCTGTCTTAAAGAAATTCACCAGCGGTTCCCATGCTGCCAAAGCGACAAATGAGCCACCATAGGCAAAGAACATACGGAAGGAGGAAAAGACGGTCTTCTCCTGCGAGTCGTCGGTCATCACTCCCAACATAGCTCCGTATGGCACATTGATGGCCGTGTAGATGGTCATCATGAGGATGTAGGTGACATAGGCATAGATGAGTTTGGCACCATACGACCAATCTGGTGTGGTGAACAGCAGGATGCCCGCGATGCTGAACAGTGGTGCCACCCAAAGCAGATAGGGCCGGTACTTCCCCCAGCGGGTCTGTGTGCGGTCTGCAATAATGCCCATCATGGGGTCGCTGACGGCATCCCAGATGCGGGTGACGAGTACCAACACGCCTGCATCTACAAGGCTCAGTCCAAAGACATTGGAGTAGAAGAAAGGCAGATAGTAAGAGAACACCTTCCAAAACATCGACGATGACATATCGCCGAAGCCGTAACCAATCTTTTCACTTATGGGTGCCATGATTCTTGCGGATGAGTTGCTTGATAGTTTCTACGCTTGCTCTTGTCGTCAGTCCGTCCTCGGGCGTGTTCATGCAATAGTCAATGAGGCGGTCGAGGGAACTGACAGCCACATGGAGGCGGGTGTCGGCAGTGGCGTAATAGATGAGGACGCGACCGTCATCGTCGAGGATCCAGCCATTGGAGAAGGCCACGTTCATCACATCGCCCACGTATTCCTCTCCCTCGGGTACCAAGAACCAGCCGCCAGGTTGGGCTATCACACGTGTGGGGTCATCGAGGGCCGTCATATACATATATAATACATAGCGCAGTCCGTCGGCAGTGCAGCGCACCCCATGAGCCAGATGCAGCCAGCCTTTCTGTGTCTTCAGCGGTGCCGGTCCTTCTCCATTCTTCACCTCCTGGATGGTGTGATAGTGCCGAGGATTGATGATGATTTCCTCCTTGACCTCTGCATGTGTGATGTCTTCCACCAGTGCCCAACCAATGCCTCCACCACTGCCGGTGTCTATGAATCCATCCTGGGGGCGGGTGTAGAAAGCATACTTGCCATCTACGAACTCAGGATGAAGCACAACATTGCGTTGCTGGCTACGGCTTTTGAGGTCAGGCAGACGTTCCCAGTCCTTGAGGTCTTTCGTGCGAGCAATGGCGGCAGTTGCTGTGGCGGCACTGAGATTGCCGGGCAGTGAGTCGTCGTGACGCTCGGCACAGAACACGCCGTATATCCAACCGTCCTCGTGCTCCGTCAGGCGCATATCATATATATTGGTGGCGGGGATGAGGTCTTCGGGCATCGTGATGGGGTCGTCCCAAAAGCGGAAGTTGTCGATGCCATTAGGACTCTCGGCCATAGCAAAAAAACTCTTGCGGTCTGCACCTTCTACACGACATGCCAACAGATAGCGTCCTTCCAGCTTGATGGCACCTGCATTCAGCACGGCATTCATCATGATGCGCTGCATCAGATAGGGGTTGTCCTTTTCCGAAAAATCATAGCGCCATTCCAATGGCGTATGCTCGGCTGTCAGAATGGGATGCTGATAGCGTTCGTAGATACCGTTCCCCCACTCCTCTGGTTCATTCTTCATCGCAAGCAATGCTTCGTGTCGTTCGAACAGATGCTTCTTTCGTAATTCGTAAGTCATTATAAAGCAAAGTTATGTTTCAGTTTTCAATAAAAAACACACGGCTGGCATATTCCTCTCGAAGGGGGACTTCAAGACCAACTTCCATGAGAAAGCGACCAGTAAACCTTTTGCCTGAGAGCGAACAGGGTTTCTGACCTACGCGTACGTTCTTCTCCGTCAGGGTGTATGTGGCATTGGGATTGAGTCCGACCAATCGGATACGAGGAAGCGGCTGGTCGTAGTAGTTGTCAATCTTATACACGAAAAGAACTCCCTGGCGGCAGGCATCATCGACATACATCAACGAGGAAACGCCCTTGCGGTCATAAGGTGAGATGAGACGATAGAGATCGCCTGTCTGCACGTCCTGCCGCAACTGTTTGTAGTCGGCCATACAGGTTGATGTCTGCTGACGCTCCTCATCAGTCATATCCTTAGGCTGCAATTCAATGCCGAGACGCCCGGACATGGCAACATCGCAGCGGAACTTGATAGGGATGACCCTGCCGCCTGTGTTCCAATAGGGGCAATGATTGATGTGACATGCCATTGCATTGGCAGGGAAGAAGAGCGAAGTGCCCCATTGGATGAAGACGCGCTGCAGGGCGTCGGTGTTGTCAGAAGTCCAGAACTCGTCGAAATAAGGCAGCAAGCCGTAGTTGGCGCGTCCACCGCCCGATGCACAATCCTGAATCACGATGTCAGGGTATTTGTCACGGATGCGCTGCAGCGTCTTGAGCAGACCAAGGTGGTAATCGACGTAAAGGTTCTGCTGACGGTTCATGGGCAGATAGAGCGAGCCGAAGTTTTGGATGGAGGCGTTGGCATCCCACTTGATATATGCTATCTCTGGATTTTGGGTGAGCAGGTCGTCAACAATCTTGAACACGAAGTCCTGTACCTCGGGATTAGTCATGTCGAGCACCAGCTGCGTGCCTCCTCGTCCCAGTTTCAGTTCCCGTCCTTTTGTCTGCAAAACCCATTCGGGATGACGCTCATAGAGTTCGCTTTTTGTGTTCACCATCTCCGGTTCTATCCAAATGCCGAACTTGATGCCCCGTTCACGGGCAGCCTTTGTCAATACGCCGAGTCCTCCCGGCAGCTTGTTCTTATCTACGACCCAATCGCCCAGACTGGAGGTGTCATCCTTACGTGGATACTTGTCGCCAAACCATCCGTCGTCCATTACGAAGAGTTCACCGCCGAACTTGCTGATATCGTCCATCATGGCAATCATGCGGGTCTCGTCGATGTCGAAATAGAGTCCTTCCCACGAATTCAGTAGGATGTCGCCTGTCTTCATCCCTCTGTGCAGCATTCCTTCAGTACGTGCCCAGCAGTGGAAGTTACGGCTGGCTCCGCTCAAGCCTTCATTTGAGAAGGTGAGGGCAAGATGCGGCGTCTCGAACTTCTGTTTCGGGTCAAGGACGTATTCGCTGGATTGGGGGTCGATACCGGCATAGAAGTGGTGCTCCTTATGTGAGATGGTATTGAAGCGGAGTTCGAAGTTACCGCTCCAGCATAGGGCTGCACCTATGATGCGACCACTATTCTCCTGTGGCTGCCCGTCGAGGGAAATCATCACTTCGGGTGCATCGAGATGAGCATTTCGCGTTCCGTCGGTATTGCGGATGGTTTTCACGCCGCCAGTCAACGGCTCCGACGTCGGTTCCGCCTCTGCCGCCCAATTGCCATGCATGTGGGTTATCCATACGTTCCCCTGGCGCAGTACAAGATGTCCCGAATCGTAACGCTTCAGGGTGATGGCCTTCTTTTCTGCGTTCACTATTTCCGTCCACGTCTCGATGATGTCTACCCGGTCGTATGCCTTGTAGAACATCTTAACCGTGACAGGTTGCAATTTGTCCTGCATCGTGAAAGTGTGAGTCTTTGAAGCAGACTCTGCCTTCACCTCATAATCCTCTACTTTCAACTCCAGATTCAAATCCCCGTCGGCATGAAGTACCTGCAGGGCTGGCAGCTGTACCATATCCACCGTACCAAAGGCAGGCAAAGCAGACGAGTTGAGGTCGGCGCCAGCATCGCACAATTCTTGCAAACTGGTAACACGCGGGCCATAGTAGGCCATGCGGAGGTCCTGACCTTCTCCTGCATGCAAAATAAGCATGGTGTTTGGGGTTTCTATGCTCACATCGCCACTCCAAGCAGCGGCGCTCAATGTTCCCATTAATGGGAGCAGAAGCAGAAATAACCTTTTCATATTGCTATTTGCTTATGTTTGTTGTTTCAATGTCTTTAAGCATGAGAATCCTCTTGTCCCCGACCATCTTGCGGAAGTCGGGAGCATCCTTGGTCGATGGTGCAGGGGCAAAGTACTGATGGTGGTCGGCGTTGCGCCAGACAAGGAAGTAGCAGAGGGGATACTTCTCGATTTGCGGTTTCAACACGCGTGTCCACCAAGTTGGGTCGGGAAGATTCTGATAACCACATTCCGTGAGGGCGACAAGGCGTTCTCTCTTCTTGGCAAACTCGCAGAGCATGGTGAGGTCTTTGCCCAGCGTACTGATGAAGGCATTCTCATCATTGGATTGCTGATAAGCATCAAGGCCGATGATGTCCACGCGATCATCGCCTGGATAGGAATCCATGTCATCGTCTTTCATACCGTAATTAGGACTCCAGCTCCATACGATGTTCGTCAAGCCGTCGGCCAGCAGTTTATCCTGCAGGCAGTTCCACAGTGCCTTGTATTCTTGGGCGGTACAAAGGCCCTTGCCCCACCAGAACCAACCGCCGCTGTTCTCATGCCAGGGACGGAAGATAAAAGGAATGGGATGGCCTTGTTCGTCTTTCAACGACTGGAGGAAAGTGGAGAGGTGCAGCATCCACGTTTGGAACTTTTGATGCTGGCTGCCGCCTGGCAGGATACTGCGAACTGTGTTGGCATCCTTGTTGTCCCATGCCGTGCCTCCTGTCAGTGGGTTGCGCGGATGCCAGGAGATAGTAGTGATGCCACCGCGACGCACATGTGCCAGCAACTCTTCTCGGATTCGAGCGAAGGGTACGCTGTCCAGACTCTTGACATCGCCCATTTCGATGCCACCAAGTTCAAAGCCCATCACGGCGGGGTAGTCGCCGCAAGTCGCCAATACGTCGGAATGTCCTCCAGAAGCAGAGCGGTCGTTCCAACCGAGACCATAGAAAGGATCGTCCTGATGTCCGAACATGATGCCACGGGTGTTGAGGCTTTGCAGACGTTGGAGCAGCATTTCACGACCTATACTGTGCGAGCTCACCGGGTAAAGCGGCTGTATCGCAGAAACTGTGGTTTGCGTGGCCTTTGTGCGGCCGAGGGGCACTATCTTCAAGTTATCAAAATATGGAGTAGAGACGCGGCGCTCTTTCAAAGGAGCTATCAAGCCTGCCATGCCCTTGCCGTAGTGATCAGATGTGGCCTTTACCACTTCGATTCCATCGACGTAGCCCGAGATGCGGTTGCCCTCGAAACGAAGCCTGAGGTTGTGCCATTGCATAGCCGTTATGCCGCTTACTTCTTTCTCGTCCAGCGTGTATTCGCCGCCAACCTCTACGTCCTTTCGGGCGAGGATGATGGCTTGCTGTTCCTTGTCGCCAATGAGTTCTTTCTTGTCGAGCTTTCCGCGGGTGAGGATGAGCGTTACCTTTCCTTTGTCGTCCATCTTCAGATAGTAACCTTTGGCCCAGATGCCATAGCCAGAACCCACGTCGCAGAGGCGACCTATTACGCCAGCCTCATCGCCGGGATTGAGATATACGTCGGCACTGATTTCGTAGTCCTGCCAGTCGGCATCGCCAAGGATGGTGTAGTGGTGCCATTCGGGTGCCCAGCTGAGGGTGTGGGAACCGACTACCTGCTGGATGCAGGTATTATCATTGAACTTTGAGCATTGAACATTGAACATTGGTGCATTAACCAGTTCGAAGCATCCTATCAAGTCTGCAAGATAGTGAGGCAGATAGCCCCACTCGGAGGAATTCTTATACTGCTCGAAGTCGTCCTCGTAGGGGATGGGGAAGGGTTTGGAGGCTGGGATATCGGCAAATGTCCCTTTCTGCTGCCCCGTCACCGTGGAGAGAGAATAGACGGCATCGGGCTTCAAGGTGATGGAGAAGCTACGGCCCTTGGGAGTGATGTCCTTCAAGCGCACGAATTGTTGCAGCGAGTCGCTATACCATACACAGAGCTTACCTGTGGCAAGTCCGTCGCTCACCTCTATCTTTATCTTCTGTGCTTTCTTCGCCCCCTTCGTCTCGGCAATGATGCTGTAGTCGCCCGTCTGCGGGTCGCGCATCGTCACCATAGAACCACCGGAAGGCAAATTCAGACAACCATCGTCGATGTAACGCCATCCCACACGGGTGAACTGGCCGTAGTGGGCATAGCCCCAAAGCGCCTCGCGTACAATGTAGTGCCCGCTCCACGGCTCCTGAGCAAGGAGCATCGGTGGTTCCTTGCTGTAAGGCTCCAGCGGATATGTAGCACCGATGTCGTACCAGTTGATGACCCTTGTAGCACCGCTGACGATATAGTTCTGGTTGAAGCAGTGGACGATGCTGA
>JAILFY010000141.1 GCA_024697285.1 Bacteroidaceae bacterium | reverse complement strand
ACAGTGCCTTCGGTGGCTGAAGCCCGAGACGAACACGTGCAGTTCGGCGGAGCAGGAATAACGGTGGTGGATTTCATCAGTTGATGCACGCACTCTTCAGATATCACTTGCAAATATTGCCGACCGGTAAACATGGGAGCCCCAACCTATGTCCTTGTACACAGAAGTTGGGATACTTTCATGAATGCACCTACAATGGATGCATTCAGAGGGTGACGGGTGGATTAGCTGGGGTACTGTAATCTTTTTTTTACACGAATGTCCATGAATTGGGGACATATAATGAACCATAAATAAAATATTCATGAACATTATATGTACGTAATTCATGAACATTATATGTGAGAATATAACATGACCATTATGTAACAGAAGCGCCCAGTACAGGAATGTACCGGGCGCTTGTAAATTATGGTGAGGGCTACGGAGGGGAATCAGAGGCCCTTGAACAAGCTGCTGCTCACATAGATACGATATTGCTTGATGCTCTCGGGAGCTCCCTCTTCGGCGCGGGGCAGATACTGGAAGCCACCGAAGGTCTGGTCCTGACCGAGGTCGATGACGACGTGGTGGGGGAACTGCACGCCTTGGTTGGTGCTCCAATAGGTGCTCTCCTGGAGGTCGAAGATTTTGTCGGCATTCTTGTTGCCTGAGCTGACGTCCTCGTCATCGGCATAGGCTGCAGTCCATGACTCGCGGCTGAGGCGGTTGCCGTCGGCATCGAGCATGTACCACTCGGCAATGCAGGCGTACTCGCGGTTCCAATGGCTGTTGAGGGCTTCGATGCAAACGTAGCGACCCGTGACGGGTTGGTCGAAGCGCACCTCTTGCCAGCCGTTGCCGGGCTTGAACTCACCTTCCTTGACGGGCTTGTAGCCGCTGAGGTCAATCTTCTGACCCTCGAGACGATGGGTGGCGGGACCAGCGAGCTGGAGTTTGTTGAGTTCGGGCTCAGCCTGTCCCCAAACGACTGTCTCCTTCGGACCAGTCACATCGAGGACGATGATCTCGTTCTTGCCTTTCTTCAGCCAGCAGCCGGGGATGTAGAGTGTCTGCTGCGGACCAATAGACCAAATTCGGCCCATGGCGTGACCATTGACATAAACCTGTCCCTTACCCCAGGTCTCGAAGTTGAGGAAGGTGTCGCCCACCTTCTTCAGGGTGAAGTAGCCACGATAGTAGCCACGACCGCCCATCATCTGGGCATCGTCTCTGAAACCCTCGATATATTCATTGTTTTCCTTAGCCGAAGCACGATCGAAAGCTTGGAGAGCCGTTGCGTACTCGTCGTTGACGAAATATTGCTCCCAGTCGTTGAGCGTATAAGTGACATCATGTTTACCAGCCTTGGAAGTAATGGTGACTTTGCCGACGATACCCTTGAAGTCCTTGATGGCCCTACCAAAGTTGATGCGACCCATTGCCTCGACCACTATCACGAGAGACGAACCGGCTTTGGCCGAAGGGATGGTGAGACTCTTCTCGTTCTTCACACGGTCAATTTTGCCAATATACTTACCATCGACAAACACCTGAGCGAAGTCGTGGAATTCGGCCGAAAGCACACCCGACTCGGACAGTTCGGGCAACGTGGTATAATAGGCGGCATAACCCCATCCTAAGTTGTGTGCCTCGAACGTGAGGTCGTCTTGGTTGCCGTCTGTATTCAAGCCGCCATTGGCAAACATCAAAGGCGCAAACTCCGTCAGCTCAAACTTGGGCACGGTGATGATGGGTGCCACGGGCTTGGGCACCTTGGGCAGTTTCTTGTCGCTGTACTTCTGCATCATCTCGCGCAGTTCGTAGTATTTCGGGGTGGCGAGGCCATATTCGTTGATGGGCGCGTCGTAGTCGTAGGAGGTCACATCGGGCGCGAAGCCGGGTGAGTTGGCACCTGCCCAGTGGCCGAAGGAGGTGCCTCCGTGGGTCATATAGAGCGAGAAACTGATGCCCTTGGAGAGCATCTCGTCCATGCCATCGACCATAGCCTTGGCAGGACGGGTCTCGTGGCGGGCTCCCCACTTATCGAACCAGCCGCTCCAGAACTCGGAGCACATCTTGGGAGCATCGGGACGCAATTCGCCGAGGCGACGGAACTGCGAGTCGATGTTGGCGCCGGTACCGAAGTTCATAGTCCATGTGAGGTCGTCAAGGCCGTTTTTCTCGAAGTTGGAGGCCCAGTCGCACTGGAAGAGGGCAACCTCGGAGCCATAGATGCCACGCAGGCAGTCACGAATCTCACTTACGTAGGGTTTGTTCTCGCCGTAGGAACCGTACTCGTTCTCCACCTGAATCATGATGATGGGGCCCCCATTCTGAATAGTGAGGTCCTTCAGTTGCTCGCCCACCTTCTGCTCGAAGATCTTCACGCGCTCCATGAAATAGGGGTCCTGCTCGCGCAGTTTGATATCTTTCTTCTTCAGCAGCCACCAAGGCAGACCGCCCATTTCCCACTCAGCGCAGACGTAGGGACCGGGACGGACGATAACATACATGCCATTCTTCTGAGCCAGACGGCAGAAGGCGGCCACATCGTTGTTGCCGGTGAAGTCGAACACGCCTTCCTGCTGCTCGTGGATATTCCAGAAGACATAGATGCAGACGGTGTTCATGCCAAGAGCCTTGCACATCTTGATGCGATGGTCCCAGTAAGCACTGGGAATACGCGGATAGTGAACTTCGGCGGCTTTCACCACGAAAGGTTTGTCATTAAGAAGGAATGTTTTGTCTCCTACACGGAAACTACCGGGTTTCTGTGCGGCCAAGGCATCCGTTGCAGAAGTAAACAACAAGCCAGCAGCAAGGGCCAGCGAGAGAAAGAGATTCTTCATCTGTTGGTTAAAAAATTATAAGGTAAGCAAACTTGCAGAATGAAATATATATAAGGTACGCGCACGCACGTACCTTATATTATATGTGGCTGATGCAGCCTCGGCAGGACTTACGCCTCCTCCGGCTTCATGTTTGTATAGACAGTCTGTACGTCGTCGAACTCTTCGAGGCGTTCGATCATCTTATCGATGCTCTCGCGCTGTTCGGCCGTCACTTCCTTGAGGTCATTGGGGATATAAGTGAACTCTCCACCTACATCCTCGAATCCCTGTTCCTCCAGATGTTTCTGGATGGCTCCGTAGCTCTTGGGGTCGCCGTAGATGGTGAGTGTTCCTTCTTCCTCGTCCTCGTCGAATTCATCTTCCACTCCGTAGTCAATGAGGTCGAGGATGAGTTCGTCCATATCGATACCGTCCTTCTTCTTGAAGGTGAAGACACACTTGTGGTCGAAGAGGAAAGCGAGGCTGCCCATTGTTCCGAGGTTGCCTCCGAACTTATTGAAGACACTGCGCACATCGGCAACGGTGCGAGTGGGGTTGTCCGTGAGGGTGTCTACGAAGATGGCTACTCCGTGAGGTCCATAGCCCTCGTAGGTCATGCCCTTGTAGTCGCTCTGGTCCTTGCCCATAGCGTTCTTGATGGCACGGTCGATGTTGTCTTTGGGCATATTCTCACGCTTGCAAGTAGCGATTATACCACGCAGCGTGGGGTTCATATCTGGATCGGGACCACCAGCCTTCACGGCGATGGCGATCTGCTTGCCCAACTTAGTAAATGTTTTTGCCATATGGCCCCAACGTTTCAGCTTGGCGGCCTTACGGTACTCAAATGCTCTTCCCATAGGATTTATTTGTTATATTAAATTAGAATATCAATGGTGAATTACCGGAGTTCAGCACCCAGTTGCTTGGTCAGGTTCTGGATGAGTTTCTGCATAATGGCGTCGATGGCTCGGTCGTTGAGCGTCTTTGTCTCGTCTTGCAGGATGAAATTAACGGCATAGGACTTCTTGCCTGCCGGGAGGTTCTTGCCCTCGTAGACATCGAAGAGGCGCACTTCGCGCAACAGCTTGCGTTCGCTCTGATAGGCAATGGCCTCTATCTGCGCAAACTCCACACTCTTGTCGACCAGCAATGCGAGGTCACGACTTACGGCTGGGAACTTAGGCAGTTCGGCAAAGGTGACTTTCTCCTTGCGGATGAGTTTCATCACCTGCTGCCAAGCGATGTCGGCGAAATAGACTTCGGAGGGGATGTCGAAAGCCGCTTGCAGGCGCTTGGCCACAATTCCGAGTTCGGCAATCATCTTGCCGCCACGATTTTCGATACGCAGGCTCTTGGCAAAGATATCGTTGGCACCCTCCTTGAAGACGAGTGCTCCGAAAGGAACGCCCAGACGGCTGAAGATATTCAGCACCTGTGCTTTCAGTCCATAGAAGGTCTGCTCCTCATCGGGGTGAGCCCAGGAACCGCTGACGCGCTTGCCGGTGGCCCAGAGCGCCAAGTGGTAGTCCTCTGAATAAGCGTCGAGCACGTGCTTGATGACTTCGGGGTCACGACTGGAGCTGACGCCGGGGATAATGCTGTCGGACTTCTTCTCGGCATGGAAATAATAGCAGTTGCCAAACTCAAAGAACTGGAGGTCGCCGCGACGACGATTGACGTTGCGACTGATGCTCTCGAGACCGCCGAAGAGCAAAGTCTGGCGTAAGACAGCGAGGTCCTGGCTGAGCGGATTGAGCAGGCGGACGCAGTTCTCGGCTTTGTAGGAACCGAGGTTGTCGTAGTAAGCCGTCTTCGTCAGTGAGTTATTCAGTATTTCATTGAAGCCGGCACCCACGAGTTGTTCAGATACGAGGTTCTGGAGCTTGAAGCTCTTGTCCACATCCCCCTTTATGGCGATGGTGGAATTCAGCGAGAGAGGAATCTCCACATTGTTGTAGCCGTAGATACGGAGAATATCCTCCACGACATCGCAGGGACGCTGGACGTCCACCCGATAGGCGGGAACAGTCAGTTCCAGTCCCTCGGCCGTCTCCTTGTCGATGCGCATTTCCAGGGAAGTGACGATACTCTTGACGGTTTCAGCAGGTATGTGCTTGCCAATGAGTTGGTCGATATAATCGTAGGTGATGGATACGGGGAAGTCGGGCAGCGGTTCGGGGTAGATATCCGTAATCTCCATGGAGACCTTGCCTCCGGCCAGCTCCTGACAGAGCATAGCTGCATATTTCAAGGCATAAATCTGTCCATTGGGATCTATACCGCGCTCGAAACGGAAAGAAGCGTCGGTCTGCAGACCGTGGCGACGGGCACTCTTGCGAATCCAGGTGGGGTTGAAGTAAGCGGACTCCAGCAGGATATTGCGGGTGGTTTCATAAGTGCCACTGCCCTTGCCGCCATAGACACCGCCGATGCACATGGGAGCCTCGGCGTTGCAGATCATCAGGTCGTGGTCGCTGAGCTTGCGTTCCACGCCATCCAGGGTCTCGAAAGGAGTGCCTTCGGGCAACGTACGGACATGCACCTCGCCACCACTAATCATATCTGCATCGAAGCAATGGAGGGGCTGACCGAAAGCCATCATCACATAATTGGTGATATCCACGATATTGTTGATGGGACGCAATCCGATGGTGGTGAGGTGGTCGCGCAACCATTTGGGGCTCTCGCCCACCTGGCAGTCGGTGACAGTCACGGCAGCATAGCGAGGACAAGCCTCGGTGTTCTCTACGTAGACAGGAATCTGCAAGTTATGATTGTCGACCTTGAAGGCGTCCACAGAGGGACGGTGGAGCGCGGTCTTATAGCCATTCTGGAGCAGCCACGCATAGAGGTCACGAGCCACACCATAATGGGAGCAAGCGTCGGAGTGGTTGGGGGTGATATCGACTTCGATGAGGAAGTCGCTCTCCAAGCCGAAGTACTCGGCAGCCTTCTGACCTACGGGCGTCTCCTGGGGCAGGACGATGATACCATCGTGGCTCTCGCCAACGCCAATCTCGTCCTCGGCACAGATCATTCCGCAAGAATCGATGCCACGCAACTTGGATTTCTTGATGACAAACTCCTTGTCGCCATCATAAAGTTTGGTGCCCAGAGTGGCGACAATCACCTTCTGTCCGGCAGCCACGTTGGGTGCACCGCAGACTATCTGCTGCACGTCGCCCCCGAGGTCCACCGTGCAGACGTGCATGTGGTCGCTGTTGGGATGTGGTTCGCAGGTGAGGACGTGGCCCACGACCAGTCCTTCGAGTCCACCTCGAATACTCTGCACTTCCTCCACGCCCTCCACTTCGAGGCCGATAGAGGTCAGTGCATCTGCAACTTCCTGAGCCGTCAATTCCACATCGACGTACTCTTTAAGCCATTTATAGGATATATTCATTGTATAGAAATAAGTTGAATTTCCAGAATCTACGGGTCCGAATGGTTTCTTCCGGCGTCCGAAGCACGCGTCCGGAGGGCACGAGAAAGAGCCCTGAAGCGAGGCTTCCTGCCATTGAAATCCAAATTCGCCCGCAAAAGTACAAAAAATCTACGAACTATCTTCTTTTAGTCAGCAACTTTTTTGTATAAGTCCCGCACGGAAAGGTATTTTATTCTCAGAACGGCACCTTATCCAGCGATTGCAGCGGAGGAAACGCCTCAGCGTCGAGGCCGGGTGCGGCAGCTTCGGTGGTCGGTGCAGGTGGCGCCTCGGGCGCTTCCAAATCATTCAGAGCCGACCCATAGGACACTTCCTCTCCGGGCATCGGAACATAATCGTCGCCGTCGTCCTGGAATCGGGCGAACTCACTGCGGAAGCGGAGCAGAACGGTGTCCACGGCGCCATTACGGTGCTTGGCGATGATAAATTCCGCCATACCACGAAGATTGCGCCCCTTCTCGTCCTGGAAGATCTTGTAATACTCCGGCCGGTGGATGAAACATACCATGTCGGCGTCTTGCTCGATAGCACCGGACTCACGCAAGTCGCTCAGCTGAGGACGTTTGCCGTCGTCGCCGTCGCGCTTCTCCACACTACGGTTCAGCTGCGACAGGGCGATGATCGGGATGTTCAGTTCCTTGGCCAGACCCTTCAGTGCGCGACTGATATTGGACACCTCCTCCTGGCGGGAACCGAAACTCATTCCGGAGGCGTTCATCAGCTGCAGGTAGTCGATGAGTATGATCTGCACTCCATGTTCCCTCACCAACCGACGTGCCTTGGTTCGCAACTCGAAGACCGACAGAGACGGGGTGTCATCGACATAAAAAGGAGCGTCGTAGAGCTGACGAATACGGTTGTCCAGCTGTCCCCATTCGTAGGACTCCAGCTGACCGCTCTTCATCTTGTCGCCCGGAATCTCACAAACGTTGATCATCAGACGTTTCACCAGCTGCACATTGCTCATTTCCAAAGAGAACATCGCCACCGGTTTGCGCATATCAACAGCTATTCGTTTAGCCATGGATAGCACAAACGCAGTCTTACCCATAGCCGGACGTGCTGCGATGATGATAAGGTCGGAGTTCTGCCAGCCACTGGTTATCTTGTCGATCTTGGCAAATCCGCTGGAGAGTCCCGAGAGTCCGTCGCGCCGTGCGGCAGCTTTCTGCAGTTCTTCGTAGGCCTCGTGGATTACTGGGTTGATCTGAGTATAATCCCGCTTCATGTTCTGTTGGGAGATGGCGAAGAGCTGAGTCTCGGCCTCCTGCATCAAGTCTTCCACGTCCACGGTGGTGTCGAAAGCCAACTGCTGAATCTTGCTGGAGAAGGTGATGAGCTCTCGTGCCAGGGCCTTCTGAGCGATGATTTTAGCGTGATACTCGATATGTGCAGACGAGGTGACGTTCTGCGAGAGTTGCATCAAGTACAAGAGTCCACCGGCCTCTTCCAGCTGCGACTTACTCTCGAGATATTCCCTGACGGTGAGTATGTCTACGGGGCGCTGCATGGAGTTCAGCGACTGAATGGCGACGTACAATATCTGATGTCGATGGTCGTAGAAGCTCTCGGGTTTCAGGATCTCTGCAACCTGCGAGAAAGCGTCCTGCTCGATGAGCAACGCACCGAGCACCACTTGTTCCATCTCTATATTTTGCGGCTGCTGATGTCCGTAGGCGTCCTCCAGAGGTGCCGAGACAGTCGTCGTACGTTTATTGGGTTTGCGGTAATTTGAGCTTGCCATATAATTTAGTATGTCATAAGGTTGTTTAAAAATTGTAAAAATCTATGGTCATTTCCAAAAATTGTTGTACCTTCGCGGTTGAAATGAGTACACATAAGTTATACATTGGTATTGGAACAAACCTGTCCACGGCAGAACAGGTGCTCCTTTGGACGAAGCGGAAGCTCTCCGAAGCCTTCCGTGGTACAGCGCGCTATAGCACGCCTGTAAAGACTAATCCAATTGATTTTCCCAGCAAGGAAAAATTCACCAACCAACTTGTAATCATCGAGACGGACGTTCCCACAGCATTTGCCAAGCCACTGCTGAAGAGCATTGAGCGACAATTGGGGCGCACGGAAGATGATGCATCGAGGGGAGTCGTCAGACTGGATCTCGACTTGCTCTGGATGGACGAACGAATTATTCGCCCCGAAGAGTGGGAGCGCGACTACATCAAGCAAGCGCGAGAGGAACTGGAAGGCGCCGAGAACTGATTGTACTACCCTCATAGCAAGGTCCTATTCGAAGAGATTGTCGAGTCCTATTGATTCGTCAATCTCTTCTGTTTCTTCACCATCCAAGGGCATTGCACAAGGGTCAAAGCCCTCTGGCATATCGAAGTTCTCGCTCTGGGAATATCCTAATTTCGGATCGGCATACACCTTCTTCAGGAACTGAGCACAGATGGGCAAGGAGGATGCAGCTCCTTGTCCGTGAACCATGCTGTTGAAGTGGATGTCACGTTCGTCGCCTCCCACCCACGCACCAAAAGCCAGGCGCGGGGTGTAGCCAACGAACCAGCCATCGGAGTTGTCGTTGGTCGTTCCTGTCTTGCCTCCCATAGGAGCAGTGATATGGTAGCGGTTGCGCATACGCGAACCCGTGCCTCCATCTACGACTCCGCGCATCAGCACGATCATCTTCATGGCACTCTCCTCGCTGATCACTTCGTTCATCCGGGGCGAGAACTCTCCCACAATATTACCATCGCTGTCCTCGATACGAGTGACGAACAGAGGTGCCGAACGAATACCTTTGTTCGGGAAGGAGGTGTAGGCCGAAACCATCTCAAGTACCGAGATATCGCAGGGGCCAAGACAGAGTGACAGCGAGGGTACAATATCCTGATTCTTGATACCAAACTGATGCAGCAGCCTTACTAAAGCCGCTGGATTCAGCATGTTCATGAGGTAGGCGGTGACCCAGTTGTTGGATTGCGCCAGTCCCCATTTCAGAGTGACCATCTCCCCATAGCGGGCCCGGCTGCCATTGCGTGGCGTCCAGGTCTGTCCGCCTGCCACCTGATAGGTCTGCTGCACGTTGGGAACGACATCACACGGGCTGTAGCCATTCTCCATAGCCAGGGTATAGACGTAGGGCTTCATCGTCGAACCCACCTGACGGCGCCCCACACCAGCCATGTCATACTGGAAATGCTTGTAGTTCAGTCCTCCCACGTAGGCCTTGACTTTTCCGGTTTGTGTCTCCATGCAGACGAAGCCGGAACGCAGGAAACGCTTGTAGTATTTGATGCTGTCCATGGGGGACATAATAGTGTCCACGTCACCGGCATGGGTGTATACGGTCATCTCAGTGGGAGTGGCAAACACCTTTTCTATATCTGTTTCGCTGAGCCCAGTGTTCTTCAGGTGGATATAACGCTCGCTTTGTCGCATGGCCCGATAGAGGTTCTTGCGGTATTTAGACATCGAGACATCGGCGGCAAAAGGTGCATTGGATTTCCCGCGGCGCTCGGCGTTGAACAGCGGTTGCAGATATCCGGCCACGTGATTATCCATGGCCTCTTCTGCATAATGTTGCATGCGGCTGTCTATGGTGGTATAGATCTTCAGGCCGTCGCTATATATATTATAAGGTGTACCATCCTTCTTGCGATTCTTGTTGCACCAACCGTACAGCGGATCTTCTGCCCAGGCCACGCTGTCGTCGTAGAACTGCTGTCGCTGCCAGGAAGCGTAGTTGGAGAAATCAGGCTTGTTGGCCATGAGAATAGTGCGCAGATACTCACGCAGGTAGGTGCCCTCGCCTTCCTTGTGGTCCTGACGATGGAAATTCAGCTGCAGCGGTTCCTGCATCAGGCTGTCGGCCTCCACAGAGGTGAGGTAACCGGCTTTCACCATCTGCCCCAGCACGATGTTGCGGCGACCTACGGCGCGCTCCTCGTGGCGTACGGGGTTGAAGTACGAAGGATTCTTGCACATACCCACGAGCAGGGCGCTTTCCGCAACGCTGAGGTCCTTGGGCTCCTTGCCGAAATAGGTCTTTGCTGCCGTCTTCAGTCCCACTGCATTATAGAGGAAGTCGAAGTAGTTGAGGTACATGGAGAGTATCTCCTCCTTCGTGTAGAAGCGCTCCAGCTGCACTGCAATCACCCACTCTATAGGCTTTTGCATCAGACGTTCGCCCACACTTTCTGCCTTGGAGGAGTACAGCTGCTTGGCCAACTGCTGGGTGATGGTGCTGCCGCCGCCGGCACTCTGCTGGCGCAAGATTCCGCGTTTTACGATGGCCCGGAAGAGCGCCTTGAAATCTATGCCGGAGTGCTCATAGAAACGGACGTCCTCCGTGGCGACCAGGGCTTTGATGGTCATGGGATCTATATCCTCGTAGCTCACGAAGATGCGGTTGGCACGCGTGTAACTCCAGGTGCCCAGCAAGCGGCCGTCGTCCGAGATAACCTGTGAGGCAAACTTGTTGACGGGGTTTTCCAGTTGTTTCAATTCTGGCATATAACCAATATAGCCTTTGGCAATCAACCAAAAAGATGTTGCGGCAGCGGCTACTGCCAGGAACAGCAACGTCCAGAGAAGTATGAAGAATTTCTTTCTCATAGGAGAATGTTTCGTCTGTGAATTAGGTTGCAAATTTACTCATTTTCCGCCAAACAACATGCAGGAAATGCAGAAAAGTTCTCTTTTTTGTACATCTTTGCAAACTTCAACCCATCTCATAGCGATTCTTTCGGCGTTTTACCTTAAATTTGCACGCGAATTAAGCAAAATACAACCAATGAATAGAAGCCTTGTCACCATAGCGGACCATTCGAGAGAAAAAATTGAATACTTGATACGGATGGCCCAAGAGTTCGAGCGCAAGCCCAACCGCCTGCTCCTGCAGGGCCGAGTAGTGGCCACCTTATTCTTTGAACCCAGCACTCGCACTCGACTGAGTTTCGAGACAGCTGCCAACCGACTGGGAGCCCGCGTCATAGGATTCGCTGACCCCAAGGTGACCAGCGGCACAAAAGGCGAGACGCTGAAAGACACCATTATGATGGTGTCGAACTACGCAGACATCATCGTTATGCGCCATTATCTGGAAGGCGCCGCACGCTATGCCAGCGAGATAGCTCCCGTGCCTATTATCAACGCCGGCGACGGAGCCAACCAGCACCCCTCGCAAACCATGCTGGACCTCTACACCATCTATCAGACCCAGGGGACGCTGGAGAATCTGAACATTTTCATGGTGGGCGACCTGAAGTACGGCCGCACCGTTCACTCCCTGCTGATGGCTATGCGCCATTTCAACCCCACCTTCCATTTCATTGCCCCGGACGAGCTGAAAATGCCGGAAGTCTATAAGACCTACTGCCATCAGCACAATATCCGTTTCGTGGAGCACCAGGATTTCGACGCCGATGTCATTGCGGGAGCAGACATCCTCTATATGACCCGCGTGCAGCGCGAACGCTTCACGGATCTGATGGAGTACGAACGCGTGAAAGACCGCTACCTCCTGAAACTACCCATGCTCTCCAAGGCGCGCGACAATATGCGTATTCTTCATCCCCTGCCCCGCGTCAATGAGATAGAATACGCCATCGACGACGACCCCCACGCCTACTATTTCCAGCAGGCCCGCAATGGACTCTTCGCCCGTCAGGCCCTCATCTGCGACGCCCTTGGAATCACTCTCGAGGACATCCGGAACGACAAAACAATACTTTAAAAAACCTGCGTCCTTTCCCTCTCATACTATCAGACCAACCATAGACAATCTATGAAAAGAGAACAACTCATCGTCAGCGCCCTGGACCATGGAACGGTCATCGACCACATACCCTGCGAGCGCCTCTTCGAAGTCATCAACCTGCTGCATCTGGATCAGATGAGCAGCAAGATCACTATCGGCTACAACCTCAAGTCACACAAGATGGGAACAAAGAGCATCATCAAGATTGCTGATAAATTCTTCACCGACGAGGAACTGAATCAACTCTCTGTGGTGGCACCCAACGTTTCTCTTTCTATTATTCGTGACTATGAAGTGGTGGAGAAGAAACAGGTGTGCCTGCCCGACGAACTAACGGGTATTGTCAAGTGCAACAACCCAAAATGTATCACGAACAACGAACCGATGCGAACGCTGTTTCATCTGGTGGATCGCGAAAAAGGCATAATCACCTGCCACTATTGCAACCACGAACAGCAAATCAAGGAGGTGACACTGAGTTAGGGAGCAGCCGGCGGCTGCGAGTTCAGAAGCAACCTGCGGCTGCGGGTTAAGAGTTTAAAGAGCGCCTAAGGCACGGGTTAAGAGTTTAAGAGTTTAAGGTGCAGCCTTCGGCTGCGGTTTAAGAGTTTAAGGAGCTAGCAAGTTCAAGCACTCAACTTGTCAACTTGTCAACTCGACAACTTGTCAACTTGTCAACTTGTCAACTCGTCAACTAAGTAACAAAACCATTCATAAATTCCAAGTAATCCAATAACACAAATATTATGAAACGAGACAACACTATTTTCGAGCTTATCCAGAAAGAACGCGCCCGCCAGGAAAGGGGCATTGAGCTCATCGCATCCGAGAATTTCGTAAGCCCACAAGTCATGGAGGCTATGGGCTCTCCGCTGACCAACAAATA
>JAILFY010000139.1 GCA_024697285.1 Bacteroidaceae bacterium | reverse complement strand
CGATATTGTAGACTTACTTGCTGAGGTTTACGATAGAGATGACCAGAGCAGTCATAGAAGCGAGTGCGCTGATGACGCTGCCACCGACGCCGAGGAAGGTGGAGAAAGCGGAACTCTTCACGTTTTGGCTCTTGTTAGGCTGAATGTAGATGAGGTCATTCTGCTGAACGTAGAAGCCAGGACTCTTGAAGATATCAGCTTGTGTGAGGTCCATGTGAAACATCTCACGCTTACCGTTGTTCTCGCGGAAGAGTGTAACATTCTGACGCAGAGCCTGGTCGCTGACATCACCGCAACTGGCAAGCACATCGAGGATAGTATTACGCTCGGAGTTGAGGCTGACCACATGCGGACTCTTCACAGCTCCGAGAACGGCTACACGTGCATTGAGCAGACGTACCGTCACCTCAGGTTCTTTGATGAGATTACGTGATTGGATAACCTTCTCCACGGCTCTTGCTGCTTCGTCCACGGTCATATTACCTACTTTTACTTTACCCAAGGAAGGCAGGTCCAGATAACCTTCGTTGTCAACGGTGTAACCATAGACAGAACCCATGCTACCGGTTGTACCATAGCTGAGGTTACCGCCACCACGCATACCAGAACCCATGGTGACATCGAGATTAAAGATTTCCAGCAGTTCCGGATTGTCGCAAGTGACTTTGATGAGCACCTGGTCAGCGGGCTTGAGGCGCATCTCATATTTCTGCACAATATCTTGTGCCTGAGCATACAAACTGTCGCTTCCCTGGAAGTAGATAATCTTCTTTGAGCTTACGCAGGAAGAGAGACACAGGATGGCGATGGCTAAGAGGGCCAGAGTTGAATACTTCTTCATGTTGTTGTTGTTTTTTAGATGTTTTCTGTTTTCTGCCTGCAAAAGTACGTACTTTTTCACAAATGTCCAAAGAAATTTGCAAGAAAAAAGCCTGCACGTACTTGTGCAGGCCTTGCTTAGTGTCGTTGAGTTGCTTTTTGGGACTCAACGTGGGGAATTTAAGTTCTGTTTTACTTCACGAGAACCTTGCGAACGCTGCCATCGCTCATGCGAACGATGTTGATGCCGCGACGCAGGACGTTGGACTGACGGCCATCGATTGTGAAGATGGTGGAAGTGGCAGCAGCCTTGCTGTTCAGGTTCTGAACTGCATCGGGAGCATCTTTGCCGAGGTAGGTCAACGTGAAGTTGTCAGCAGCCATCCAGTTGAAGTTAGCACCCTGAACCATCAGACCAACAGTGGTGAGGTCAGTGCCGTTGGACATAAAGGCAACCTCGAACTGAGTGGGGGTAGCAGTATCAGAGTCTACACAGATGGACTGTTTAACGACACTCTCGCCAACCTTTGCATAGAGGTAACCACCGGAGACACCTGCCTCGGGAACACCACCATTGCCGCTCTGGTTGACAGCATAACCTACGCAACCCAGTTTGTAAGCACCTGCGGGCAGGGCAACTGCGATAGTCTGGCTGATAGTACCATCGTGCAAGCTGGCAGCGCTGCGCCATGCCTCAACGAAGTTCTCCAGGGTCAGTTCAGGATTCTCTGCGTTGTTGTAAACATTGTTGTTCTGGAAGCCTTGGTTGTCACCAATCTTATCGCCTTCCTCAGCAGGAGTGATGGTCCAGAAGTTCATGTTGCCGAGTTCGAAGTCGGGGTTGCTCAGGATGATGGTTACGTCAGAACCGGGCTGTGCGTTAGCCATGACAGCGGGAATCCAACCAGCCTTGATTTGCTGGATGTAGTTGTCGATTTCCTCCTGATTCTTGAGTTCGTAGCTGGCAGCCTTTCCGCTGGCCTCGTCAAGCAGAGCGATGTATTCTTCGCCAATTTCAATACCAGCAGTCTCGATCTTGCCATTGTACTCGTCGCAGAGGTCGATGAGCTCCTGAATCTTGGTGTTGTCACTCTTGATGGTCTCGATGAGAGCCTTGATATCGTTGAGCAGTGCAACAGCATCTTCTTCAGTCGTGATCTCGTCCTTGGCAGCTACGCGCTCCATGATAGCATCGTAAGCGGCATTGGTGTCAAGTGTGCGAGCCTGATACTCGTCGAGCATGGCTGTGAGTTGTTCAGACAGAGCGTCGATATCTTCGAGGATGCCGGAGAGAGCCTCTCTGCTGACAAAGGTCAGGGTGAAGTTATCCCAGAGGATCCAGAGGTTGGTAGCACTGCACTTCACACCAATGGTGAGGTCGCCACCCGTGTGGGCGATGGAAACTTCGTTGAGGTAGAAGGGCTTGCCTGTCAAGGGGTTCTCCGTTTCGAAGTATGCCTTGGCACCTTCCATGGAGTTGGGCTGATAGCCGTTGGAGACCTGAGTGTCGTAGGGCCAAGCTCCAGTACTGGTGGGATGGCCTTCCTCGTCTGTGCCATTGCTCAGGATTGCCCACTCGCTGTACTCATCGGTAATCTCCTTGAACTTCTTGTCGGAAACACCGGCATAGAGAACCATGTCGTTGACACCGCCATCAATACGTACAAATCCCTGAACGGAGATATTGTAGGTACCCTTAGGCAGGTTCTTGATGGTCTGCTGGAAGTCAAATGCTTTGTGGTAAGCTTCGATATTATGGAAAGATGCGGAGAGTTCGGTGATAGCACCGCTGGCTATGGTCCAACCAGGAATGTTGGTAGCACCGCTGCCTTCGCTGAAGTCAGCGTTCTTAACGAGGATGGTGAGGTCGTCGCCCGGTTCGATACCGGTGCCGTCGCCAATGAATGCAGCAATGAGTTCATCGGGCTTGGCCTGAGCGGCAGCGAGGCCCTCAGCAGTGAGGAGACCATCGTTGAAGTTTGCAGCGATTTCATCTTCAGCAAATTCCCAGAGATCGTTCTTCAGATCTTCCCACTGATCAATTTCATCCAGTTTGTTGGCATAGCTGTTGGCCAGGTTGTAAACAGCCTGATAAGCAGCGTAGATAGCAGCATCAGCATTTACGGAATCGATAGCGAGAGCCAGAGCCTCGGAAGCAGCCTTCATCTCTTCGCTGGTACCAGAGAGAGCTTCGTTGGCAGCTTCCAGAGCGGCCTCGAAGTAAGTGCGAGTAGCTTCGCTGACGTTCAGAATATTAGCGTCTTCAATGTTGTTGACTGGCATGTTGTTCTGTACCTTTTCAGCCTTCTCGATATTGCTCTGGAGACCCAGACGGTTGGGATCTTCTTTCATTTCTCCAATAGCATAAAGCTTGAAATTGTCAGCAGAGATCCAGTTACAATTAGTTTTCTCAACTAACAGACCAACAAGTAACTTTTCAGCATTGAAGTCGAAGTCGAAGGTGTAGTGTTGTACCATCTTCTCACCTGTCTGAACAGCATCTCCCTGGATGTTATAGGAACCAGTTCCTACGAAGAGGCAAACACCCGTAAGGTCTTGAATAGCAATTTGATTACTCTGTTGGCAAGCGGTAGCATCCATCTCAAGACGATAGCGACCCTGGGGGAGACCAGTGAGCCATTGTCCTGCATAACCATCACCGAGGGTACCCGGTTGAGGAGTCCAAGCCTCGAGGAAGTTCGTTATAGAAGCTTGAGTCTCAGAGTTGGTGTCGGTTCGGTTCTGCTGTCCTACATTCTGACCTTTGATGGTGATTTCCCATCCCGGAGGAGTCTTACCATTATCGCAGGCTTCCGAGAAGTCTGCATTCTTGAGGACATAAGAGGTGATATCAACGGGATTGTCTTCAGTGGAAGTCTTGATAAGAGCAGCCAGCGCATGAGGTGCGATGGCTTCCTTCAGGGCTGCGGTGGCAGCATTCAGTTGGGCAACAGTAGACTCAGCGTTGGTATAAACAGCGCCAGCTTCTGTAGCATCTACGCCATATTTGTCAGCTTCCAGAAGTTGATTGTACAGAGCCAGCTGAGCATTGTACAGAGTCACAGCAGTGTTGTAGGCAGCAAGTTCCTCTTGATATGCAGTGAAGCTGGAGGTCAGTTCTGTGTTTCCTACACATTCTGTCACATAAGCTCTGATAGCTTCAGCATCGTCAGCAGATACGAACTTCCAGACACCGGCAACAGTAGCATCGCCGTTTGTCAAGTCGGTCCAAGTGTATGCGGTGAGAGCCTTGGCCAGGTTGGTGAGGTGAACACCATAGACGATGGTATTACCTTCTTGGCCATCGAGAGGGATGAGTTCGTAACCACCGTCTACAGCACTGATTTCCCAGAAACCATTGTTGTCCGTGTTGCGACGATTGAGATCACCATCCACCCAAGCAGCATTGCCTTCGTGGCAGAGATACACATCAGTGCGGTCGGATTGCTGAATCTGAATCATCCACTTATCTTGAAGGGATTCGTCGAGTGTGGGATCACTGGGCTTGCTGAACAAGAAGGGGAAGATGTAGTTCTTGTTCTTTGTGAGTGTTGTCGTGGCGTCGTCCGTTATTGCCACGCAGGCTTCTGCTGTGGCAATAGCGCGTGTACCCCAGTCCTGACCAGCACCGAGGAACTGACCGGAACCTACATTGTAGAGATAATAAGTGCCGCCATCTTCGGGTTCTACCCAGGTGCCTTCGAAAGAGGGCCTCGTGGGAACCGTGGTGGGAGCTACGGGAGCTACCGGTTCATCCCATGCAGCAACACTTGCACTCATGAACATTGCACCTGCAAGTGCAAAGAAAGAGAGTAAATTGTGTTTCATAAAGCAGTTAATTAATAAAAAAGAGATAATTAGTGTATAAAATGAATGAATTTACCTTGTTTAAGGCCCGAAAACAGGCCGTTTTGCGTTCTTTTATAGGCAAATGTACACTTATTTCTAATTATATGTATAGGATAGAGTGTTAAAAGTGAAACCATTTAAAGTTTATTAACAGATATTTGTTACTTTAGGCCCGTAAATATGTTCTACAATAGTTACATGCCGGTGTGTTTTCATGATTATTTGTTCAAAATGCAGAAATACTATTACATTGTTTCCCGCCCATCGGCTTCCGCTCTCTATCTTGCAGAAAAGAAGTAGCGCCACGTCGCTGGAGAGGACGTGGCGCTACACCTTAATTATATATAGAGCGCCGGAGCGCTCGGTTCCGGACTTACTTCACCAGCACCTTACGCACCTTGCCGTCGGCAGTGCGTACGATATTTATGCCACGTGAGAGTCGGTTCTGCCGACGACCATCAACGCCGTAGATAGCGGAGGTCGCCATAGCAGTCTTTTCAGTTTCGAGGTTCTCCACACCTACGGGTGCTTCCGTGCCAAGATAGTTCAGCTTGAAGTTGTCGAAGGGGCACCAGCAGTTAGTGAAAGCTTCCTTCAACTTCAGGCCGATGCGCACGGGTCCTTCAGCCTCGCTGTAGGAGAAGGTGAGGGCATTGTGGTAGCGTCCGTTCTCGAAGAAGCCCAGAAGGGCACTCTGGTTGTTGGCGGAGTAGAAGTTCAGCGTTTCGGTGTCGTAGGTAACTTCATACAGCGTCTTGCCGGACAACAGTTCCAGGAGCGCCGCATTCTCTTCGTTGTCCACAACGGCACCCTTCTCGGTGTTGCTCCATTGCACCACTTTCGTTTCGATGTCGATATTCTCGGACTTGACGTAGAGATATTCCTCGTTGAACAATACGGAGTCGCGCTTTGTCTTAAGGGCTGAGATTTCGTCGTCGCTATTGCCAGCACGGAAGAGGGCGTCGCACTCGAGGCGCCAGTATCCATCCTTCAGTTTGGGCAGTTCCTGCGAGAGGTCCCATGCGCTGCAGTTCCAGAACTCAGCGATACCTTCGCGTTCTTTGCCGCCATTGGACTCGCAGGTGACATCCCATCCGCTCTTGTCGTTGTTGTCGAAGCTGGCGTTGCTGATCAACATGCTCATATCCACGGGGTTCTCGACAGTTGCATCAGCGAGGTCAGCACGTGAGAGGATGTAGTTGGGCCAGAGGGCCTTGAGGTCAGCAATCCACTTCTCTATCTGTGCGTTACTGCTGTACTGGCTGTTTGCGTTCGCATCTTGCACTTCCTTCAGGAGTGCGGTGAACTCTGTATCGGTGAACTGATAATCAGCGAGTTCTGCCATCATATCCTGATAGGTGATGGGCAAGTTGTAGATGATATTGGCGAGTTCTTCGCTCTTCTTGACATATTCGATGACAGCTTTCAGCTTGCTGATAGCATCGTTCATGGCCTCTTCATCAGCAGAGAGAGCTTTCTCGCCAGCAGTGAGAGCCTCATCCATCATCTGAGCGCCTTCCTCAACGCCCCAGGCATCCAGCATGCTCACCTCTTCAATCAGTTTTGCAAGTTCTTCTGCGAGTGCAGAGGACGACACGCCATGGTAGAAGAGTTTCCATCCGTACCAGATAGTCCATTGGTTATCCAGCAATTGATCAGTTCCAGCAATACCCACTCTGAGAGTGCCACCGTCTTCTGTGACCACGGAAGAAGCCTCCACGAGTGCCATTTCTGCTTGCTCAGCATATTCCTCCTTCGTGAAGATTTCATAGGCGTTCAGCTGGCTGTTGGGCAGGTAGTTGCCATCACCGCAGTCGTAGGGAGAGGTAAGTCCAGAGAAAATATCGCAAGCGAGAGCTGCATTGTTGACCAGCGGGCTCTTGTTGGAACCAGCATAGACGTAAGCATATTCCATTCCCTCATAGGCTCCGGCGTTGTAGTTCTCATAGTTGGCTGCGTTGGCTTCCACACGATAGAAGGCATGGGTCTGAATGGTATACTTGCCCTTTGGCAGTCCAGCAAAGTCGCGGTAGATATTGAAAGGACGTACATTCCATACCTCTCCAGTGCTGTAGTTTGTCTTGAAGTTGCCTGTTCCGGTCTCGTTCATCCATACGGGGTTCTCAGCTGGATAACCACCGGCGAAAGCCACCTGGCTGGTGCCATAGGCAAAGCTCATGTTATCAAAGAGGGAGGTGATGTCCAGCGGGCTATCGAGTTCCTTGCCCTGAGCGGCAATGCTCTCGAAGATCTCCTTCACCGTCTGCTTGACCATCTCGTCGAATCCGTCGATGTCGCTGTTGATTTCAGCAGCAGAGAGGTTCTGTTCTTGCTGTGCATTCTCCATCTTCTCCAGCAGCTCGTCGAGCTTGTCGCAGAGAGGCTTGTAGGTCTCGTTGTCAGTATACTGCTCGTTGGTGTCCATCAGCAAGTCGATGAAACCCTCGATCTTGGCGTAAGCTTCAATGGAAGCGTGCACCTCTACTCGAGCAGCGTTCAGCTTCGTGTATGCAGCCTCGTATTCAGCGACCTTGTCGAAGCTGGCGGCAGCCTCGATGAGAGGCGTCACCTCTTCCAGGGCCTGAGCCAGAGCGTCGTAAGCGGCCGTCTGTGCAGCCACGTCGTCACGCTGGGCGAGCACAGCGTCGGCAGCAGCCACCTCGGTGAGCAGAGCCGTGTAGGCAGGGGGAGCCTGTACGGCACCTGCAGCGATGAGTTTCCAGTTGTCGGCAGCCAGCCAGTTGATGTTTGCATCATCCGTCAGGAAGCCCACGCTGATGGTGTCGGCTCCGGTGACATCGAATCCGAAGGTGAAGTGTGTGGGCAACCATGTGTCTACGAGATTGCCTTCTTCGTTCTCTTTCACGCCGCGGTTGCTGGCCAGCGGTTCGCTCTTCACGGTGATGGCGCCATTACTATAGAAGAGGTATGCACCTTTATAGTCCTCTTTCTCCACATAGTATTCGCTGTCTTCCGACGTCTGGTTCAGGGCCATTCCATCGCATTCCAGGATGTAGTGTCCATCGGGCAGTCCACCCACCTTCTGGCTGGCGCTGCCGTTGGCCAGACAGTTGGGCGCAGCCACCCAGGTCTCTATGAATCCCTGAATCTTCACGCCTGTTTCAGCATCCTCATAGGAGGCTCCTTGGTACTGGCGGTTGCCGCCACCGGCGCTGATGGTCCAGCCAGAGAGGTCGCCGGTGTCGAAAGCCGGGTTCTCGAGGACATAATTGGTGAGGTCAATGGTGTTCTCAGCCGTAGCATTCTTGCTGGCATAGGCGAGGATAGCCTTGCGCACTTCGGGGCGAAGGGCTTCGGCCGCGGCATTAATCTCTTCTACGGTGGCGTCGGCATTGTTGTATACGGCTCCGGCAGCTTCCGTGTCAGCGCCATAGGTGGTAGCGTCCACGAGGTACTGATAGAGCACCAAGCGAGCCTTGTAGATAGCAACGGCGGCATCATAGTCGGAGAAGAGGTTTGTGGGAATGAATTCCCATTCAATCCAGTTGTTCTCGGTATCCAGCGCCAAGTTCATCACTACGGGCGCTCCGGGCTCAGTGCCTGCAGCCACACCCGCATATTCGTCGATGGCATTGGGGTAGTTGGGGTCGCCAGCAATAGTCTGGATGAAGTAGTTGCCGCTCTCATTCTTGGTGATAGTCCAGATGAAGCCTCTGTTCTGGCTTCCCAGGTCCACGAAACCGCTTTCATCGCTGTCGCGGAAGAGCTTCTTACCACTGGGGACCTTATAGTCCTTGCGGTTGTGGTCACCCGTGAAGAAATGGTCGCCGTCCAGCGACATTTCCCATCCTTGTGCGGGATAATTGGGATCTTCGGTTTCGAGCCATGAGTTGTTCACCTGCGTGAGCTTCACTTTCAGGTTCGGTGTGGGCGTTTCGCTGATTGATATCTGCGTGGCCCAGGAATTGGCGCCGACCATGTATTGTCCGGCACCTACATTGCGAATGTAATAGGAGGACCCTGATTCCAGTTCCACACCCTTCACATCGGGTGTTTCGGGAGCAACGGGGGCCGTCCACGTTTGTGCCACTGCGCTTCCCAACATCAGGAAGATCATGGCAAGAAGAGAAAGGATACGTTGTTTCATTCTTAATTTTGTTAATTAGTGATTAAATGATTAAATTTTGCTATTTGATAAAAAATAAATGATTATCTGTCCTTTTTCTGAAAGGAGGATTGTCCTGAATAGAGTGTTTTTCTGAAAGGAAGATTGTCCTTAAAAAAGTTTTTCTACTGAAATGAGGACAGTCTTTAAATCACGCTAAAATGAGGATTATCCTTACCTTATTATATATAGTTGATAGATGGTCGGGAACTTTCTATAGGAGAAGAGGTCCAAAACCAGGTGTTTTTATAGTGCCTATTTGAGAAATCGCAGCAAAAGTACACAAAATAATTTGTATCTAACCAAATGAGGAAAGAAAAATGAAAAATAAAACGTCAAGTCATGTTTTTTATGTATCTTTGCACCCGAAATCGGATAAAAACGATAAAAAAGAATGACAATAGCAGTAGATTTCGACGGAACCATCGTCCGTCATCGTTATCCCGCAATAGGCGAGGAGATACCCTTCGCCACCCAAACACTACGTATGCTGATAGAGGAACGACATCAGCTGATTCTCTGGACGGTGCGTGAAGGGCAATTGTTGGACGACGCTGTGGAGTGGTGTCGCGAGCGGGGAGTGGAGTTCTATGCCGTGAACCGCGATTTCCCCGAAGAAGATGTGTCTAAGAACATGCACTTCTCCCGTAAGCTGAAAGTCGATCTCTGGATTGACGACCGCAATGTGGGTGGGTTGCCTGATTGGGGAACCATCTATAACATGATCCACAACCACAAGACCTATGAGGAAGTGCTTACGGAGCAACTGAATCCTTCGGCCGTGGAGATGAAGCCCCGCAAGAAGTGGTGGCAGTTCTGATTCTCGTCGCACTTTCCGAGTCTGAACGTATAAAGTAACTGAAGCTTCACAGACTGAATCCTTGCGCCTATATTCGCATCGGCTAACACGTATATATGTATTGAAAAGCCCAATGATTCAGAACCTATCAGCTTAATGGGAATGATTCGGACCAAGAAAGGCACCAAAAGTGATAACTCCCAGCGCTGAGACTCGAACCATTAGCAGCTGAACGTGATAACTCCTTGCGCTGAGACACGAACCATTAGGCGCCGAACTGGATAACTTCCAGCGCTTTAATTCAGACCTTTAGGCGTTGAATTAAACGACTCTGAACGTAGCGATTTTATACATTACACTGTGTTTGTTGTTCCATCATGTTCGAACAATTGTTCCATCATGTTCGAACAACGGAGGGACTATAGGGTGTCAGACGAGGTGCAAGCAGCGAGTGGGTTACACCGGAGTTTACATGGTGCAGGTCAACAGGACATGTGGTTTGTTTTGAGTGTCCGTGGCCCTTCGGCTGATTACATGTGATAAACAGGTTATTCTTTCGTGGGAAAAGGCAAGTAGAATTCCTCTGTGGCTTATGACCTTCTCCTATTCTTGATTTTTCCATCTATTTTTTTTGCCATTCCAGAAGAAAGCGCTAACTTTGTGGCGCAAAAACAAGATGTATCGCAAATGAAAGCAAGAGTCATCGCATATTACCTTCCTCAATTTCATCCCATTCCCGAAAATGATGCAGTGTGGGGAAAAGGTTTCACCGAGTGGACGAACGTCGCCAAGGCTCGCCCGCTCTTCAGAGGCCACCATCAACCTCGCATTCCCGCGGACCTTGGTTTCTATGACCTCAGAATGCCAGAAGTGAGAGAGGCACAGGCGCAACTCGCTCGGGAGGCGGGAGTGGAGGGGTTCTGCTATTGGCACTATTGGTTTGGTGGAGGCAAGATGTTGCTTCAGCGCCCTTTTCAGGAGGTGCTGAAGAGTGGACAACCGGACTTCCCCTTCTGCCTCGCATGGGCCAACCACGACTGGACGACGGGCACCTGGATGAACGGGGGCGGCTCACAGATGATTGCCGAACAGCGCTACCTCGGCGACGAGGATTATATCCTGCACTTCAACTATGTTCTGCCGGCCTTCCGCGACCACCGCTACATCACCGTGGACGGACGACCTCTCTTCGTCATCTACGACCCTTACCGCATCCCCGACGTGGGACATTTCCTCCAACTATGGCGCTCGCTGGCAGAGAAAAATGGACTGCCGGGGATTTATTTCGTGGCACAGACCAATAACACCAGTACTATCCGGCGCCACGACGATGGCTCCGTGGAGCGTGTGATGCCAAATCTCCAGAGCAGTGCCGACGTGTTCCAGCCTTTCCTGGACCTGGGGTTCGATGGCATCATCTCCAACGGCAAAGCGCGCGCCGAGATGCTCTACTTGGGGAAATACCGCAAGGTGGCGGAACGACTGCTGCGCGATCATCTATCCTGGCTGCCGGCACTGAAGCTTGACTACCCCAAGGTGGTTAGACATTTCTTCGCTCCAGAGGACACCTGGGAAAACGTGTTCCCCATCATCATGCCACAATGGGATCGGTCCGCACGCACCGGCAGGACAGACGGCATTTACGTCAACGCCACCCCCGAACATTTCCGGGAACATATAGAGCAAGCCCTGGAGGTCATCAAACAGAAACAACCCGACCATCGCATCCTCATTTTGCGCTCCTGGAACGAGTGGGCGGAGGGTAACTATGTGGAGCCCGACCTGCTCCACGGACACGGTTTCCTCCAGGCTATTCGCGATGCTATTCAGTAATCCCCCTCTCCCCTCTCCGTCTGCTATGAAAACCTTTATGTATATCAATCCTCAATCCATGAGGAACCTCGCCATCTACGACTATAGCCTTCTCTCTCACATGCAGTCCGATGTGCACTACGTGGGCTCGATGCATTATGACTACAAGCCGCTGCCGTCGCACATTCATTTTCATCCGCTCTTCCGCTATAATGAGTTGCGCCACAACTGGTCCAAGGCCTTCAGCTATCTTCTTTCCTATCTTCGTATCTTTTGCCTCATCCTCCGCTTGCGCCCCCGCACCATCCACGTCCAATGGCTTCGGTTGCCTGCTTTCGATATCTTCTTCTTCGGACTCATCAAGCGCCTCACTGGCTGCAAAGTTGTCTTCACTGCCCACAATATTCTCCCCCACGACACAGGCACCCGCTATCTGAAGAGCTATCGTAGATGGTACCAGCTGACCGACCATATCATCGTCCATGCCAAGGCGACCCAGAGCGAGTTCCACGACACCTTCCCCGATATCCCGCTGCAGAAGGTGGTGGTCATCAGCCACGGAGTGCTTCAGATGGAGCACGACCCAGCCGCTCTTCGGCAGAACTCCGACGACTACGAACGCCGCTACGGCCTCTCCGGGCGCATGGTTTTCTCCGCTCTCGGCTATCAGTATCCCTACAAAGGTGTAGACCTCCTGGCAGAGGTGTGGGCCAGCACACCAGCCCTGCGCGACAACCCCGAACTCAAGCTCCTCTTCGTGGGGAAAAACAAGGGCGCTGACCTCTCGGCCGCAAAAGGAATTGACAACGTGATTATCGAAGACCGACTCATCCCCGACGACGAGTTCTACTTCCTGCTCAGCCACACAGATGTCTATCTTCTTCCCTACCGCGAGATATCGCAGAGCGGCGTTCTCCTTACGGCCATCGCCGAGGGCGTTCCCGTGCTCGCCACGGAAGTGGGCGGTCTCACCGAACCATTCGAAATAGCTCCCATAGGATGGACGCTTCCTCCCGACTCCGCTTCCCAACTCCGCTCGCTCCTCCTCCACCTTTCCTCGCACCCAGAGGAAGTCCAACAGAAGAAGGAGGACAAAGAGATGTGGAACCGGGTACAGAAATACTACGGATGGGAGCGCATTGCACGGCTCACCATGGAATTATACGAAGCTCCTTTCTGAAGAGGAGGTTTCTGATGAATAAATCTGAGAGGTAATTCTTCTGATGAAATGAATCTGAGTGGGGATACTTATATAAATAGGTATAGGATGCACCTGAAGCAGAAGTGCACCGAGGGCTGAAAGGGACTATCGGATAATCTGCGAAAGGACAATAGGACTACCGGATAATCTGCGGAAGGAAGGAAGGGACTACCGGATAATCTGCGAAAGAAAAAAAAGGAGTACTTGATTATCTGCAAGTGCAAGAAGAGGCGACCGCAAGAGCTTTTTCTGGAGCGCGTGCGTCAATATAAAGGACTGGATGTCCGACAGGAAGGAATCAGGAAAGAGTAAAGTTTTCCCACTGGGAACGGAGGCGACGACGGTTGATGATGTTGGTGACGCGCTTGACGAAATAGGTGGGAAGGAAGAAGACAAAGAGGAAGGCGTAGGACTGAAGAGTGGAGTAACCGAAGACGTTGCGATAGACGGCTGCGTTGTATTTCACCAAGGACCATTTGTTATGGGAAATGCTGTTGGAGCGCTGACGATAGATGGCCAGGGGCTGACGCAAGGCGTGGGAGTCGCCCACCTGCTGCTGAATCATCAGCACATAAGCGTAGTCCTGGCGCTTGCGCTGCAGGGGCATCAGGAACTTGGGACAGCGAGCGGTATCATAGACGGCCGTGAGAAAGCCTATCTTGTCGTCGCACTTGAGCTGAAAGAGCGTCAGACGTTCGGGAGCAAGAATGATGCCATTGGTGGTTCCCTCTTCATCGCAGGTATAGTAGCTGGTGAAGGTGAAGGCGTAGTTGTTCTGCTGCATAAAAGTTATCTGCAGCTCCAACTTCTCGGGCAACCAACGGTCGTCGCTGTCGCAGAAAGCGATATATCTTCCTCGGGCATTCTCTATTCCCTTGTTGCGGGTGTGACCAGCTCCCATATTACCTTCTTGCACAAAGACTCTCAGTCGCGAATCTTGCTGTGCATAGTGTTCCAGGATCTGCTGCGTGTCGTCGGACGAACAATCATCGATAAGCAGCAGTTCCCAGTTCTGATAGGTCTGGGCAAGAATGCTTTCGATGCTGTCAGCCACGTGCTGAGCAGCATTGAAGGTGGGCATGATGATGGAGACAAGGTCTTGTTGCATGAAGGGTTTTACGCTAAAACGGGTGCAAAGGTAGTAAAAACCTAAGTAAAAACATATCAAAAGTTGTAAAAATAAACGTCCCTCACCGCTTTTTGGAATCTTTTATCATCTTTTACATCTTACCGAGTCCAAAGGATGCACTTCATCGAAGGGAAAAACGGAACCCATAGCCCACGCGGAGGCGCCAGTGGTCGTTAGTCATTCGCAAATCATGAACATGTGCGAGCAAGCTGTTGTTCATGGAGAAGGTGATGCTGGCAAAATGCTGCTCGCTGAAATAATGGATGATGGCCACGCGTTCGGTCAATATGAAGCTGGGAAAACTGTATGGCACTTTCTTGCGTTCTCCATCGACATCGAGGCGATTGAAGGAAGAAACGACAAGCGTTGGCAGGAATGAAGCATGGAGGAGCCAGGAGTGGGGCAACACCCAGTTATAACCATAGCCGCCGCCCACACCAAGGTCGCCGAGCCGCAGGTGCATGGCAGGGTTCTGAATGGCAGGTGACTGCTGGGCGCTGATTTCTCCGGCCAGACAGGAGAGTGACAACAGCCAGGAACCGGCACTGCGTAGCTGGAGGTAACTCTGGGTGAAGGCGGCGGGATAGGAAAACCTGCGGGGATTGAAGACGTAGTAAGCGTTGAGGTTGAGCAGGCGAGAAGTGACTACATCTGAGGGGAAATCGCTGCGCTGTGCGTTCAGTAACGTACTGCCATGGTAGTCCTTGGAGTCCTGGTAGGAGGCTTCCAGCCCATAGCGGTTGGAAAAGAGGCTGGCGTTGAGTTCGGTATTATGGTTCTTGCCCGAGAGTCTGGAGGGGTTGAGGGTGAGGGAGAGGGAGATGCCACGGAAGGTGAGGCCGAAACTGGAGGTGATGTGGTGGTCCGTCTCGAGGTGGTTATTGAAGGGGGAACCAGAGAATGTACCTGTTGTGTGGATGCCATTGCCGGAGGTGTTCATCCGGGCTTTGAAAGTGAAATCCTGGCGAGGGCGACTCAGGTATGTGGTGTCGTAGGTGAGGCGACGGTAGTGGGCGCTGAGGAGACTGTCGGCCCAATGGATATGGGAGGCACGGGTACTGTCGAGGTGCAGGCGCTCCACGATAGGCTCGCTCTGTGCCAGAAGGTACAGAGGACTGAAGAGGAGGAAGGAGAACAGGACGGAACGAAGGGTCATGCTCAGGGTCATTCGAGGACGAAGCGACTTCCATTCCAGCGGAAGAGCAACGGGCGCAGATGGGGCAACAGAGCGCTACGCTCGTCGGTGGCGAGGTAGGCGGGCTGCAACTGGGCTGTAAGGGTGAAGGCGTCGGCGCCGAGGGCAAGACGCACAGGATGGAAAGACTGGAGGGAACGAAGTGCCGACTCGAAAGCGGGAGAAGAGGCGGAGAGGCTGTCAGCAGCTTGCGCAGAGAGATAGTGGTCCAGGGAGGGGAGAGAGAAGAAGGAGGAGGTGAGGGTGTCCAGAGGAGTCCAATCGGGTTGAAAGAAACGGATAGTACTGTCCTCGAGCCGACGGGGAGTGTCGGGCTCACCGGTCTGGGCTGTTCGAACCAGGCAAAGCACCGAGGTAGTATCGGTCTGAGGAAGTAACTTCATTTCCAGAAAAGCAGAAGTGCTCGTGCGAAAACGTGCATAATCAGCGGTAAGTGCTTCGAGGAGAACGTTCTCATCGAGCTTGTTGCGCACTCGTGCTTCCATGTTATTCTCTATATAGTCAATGCAGTCGAGACGATTGTTGCGAGTGGTCATCGGAGCAATGGAATCCGGCATGGCGGCAAACACATCGCGCATCAAAACCTGCTGCCCAAAGAGGGGGAGAGAAAAGAAGGGAAAAAGAAAAAAGAAAAGGAAGTGTTTCATATTGAGTAGAGAGGGAAATGAAGTGTTGCGTGAGGGCTGATGAGGAGTTGCTTTGGGAGGACTTAAGGGAGAGGGTGATGAGGAGTTGCGGAAGAGGGTGATGAGGAGTTGCGGGAGAGGGGGAAGGTTATTTGGAACCAATATATAGGAAAAGCATGCTGAGCAATACGAGGGCTAGATCCACAACTTTGTAGCGAAGGTTCTTCTCGTGGAAGACGAGGGCGCCTACGAAGAACGAGACGACGACGCTGCCGCGGCGAATCATGGAGACTACGGCGATGAGGGCAGAAGGGAGACTGAGGGCATAGAAGTAGACGAAGTCGGCAGCACAGAGGAAGATGGAGATGAGAGGGATGGACCAGCGCCACGTGAACTGAATGGTGGAGTGACGTCGCAACACAAGTAATAACATCGCCATCATCAAAAACTGATAGAACATGAAGTAGCTCTGGACCACCATATGATTAAATCCCAGACCTCCTGCGGCTACGGGCGCCAGCAAGTATTTGTCAAAGAGGGCACTGACAGCTCCCAAGGCGGAGGCCATCACTGCCAGAAATATCCACCGGTTGTGGCGGAAGTCGATGCCTTCTTTCTTGCCGCTGCGGCTGAGGAGATAGAAACCGAAGATGGCGAAGAGCACACCCACCCATTGCCAGAGATTCAGCCGCTCGCCAAAGACAAAGATGGCACCCAGCAACACCATCACCGGTCGCGTAGCATTAATGGGACCAACGATAGTCAGGGGCAAACTCTTCAGGGCGAAATAGCCACAGAGCCAGGAGCCCAGCACGATAATGGCCTTGAGGAACACATATTTGTGGACCTCCCAACCGCAGACGGGGACGTACATCAGTTGGTCTGGGGACAAACGACCCGTAGAAGAGAGGAAGACGAAAGGCAGGAAGATAAGGGAGCCGAAGAGCGTGTTCAGCGTAAGTACCGACACGACATCATTTGCCCTCAAGGCATGTTTCTTGAAGACATCATAGAAGCCGAGCAAAGCGGCTGAAGCAAAGGCTAATAGCAACCACATAAAGATATCAGGAAGTAGGTCCTGTTAAATGTTCATATTCCACTTTCTGCAGGAAAAGGCCTCTGGCAGGGACACTGTCCCCGGCAACACAGCGGTTCTTCTGTTCAATGACCTTTCGAAAGCCATCCAGAGTGAGTTTACCGCGCCCGACCTCCATAAGTGTTCCAACGATGGCGCGAACCATATTGCGAAGAAAACGGTCGGAGGTGATCTCGAAGCGCCATTCGGAATCCGAGAGCTGCACCCATCGGGCCGAGCTGATGTGGCAGATATTGGTCTTCACGTCGGTGTTGGTGCGAGAGAAGCTGGTAAAATCTTCATATTCCAGCAACAAGTCAGCGGCGCGGTTCATCGCCTCGAAGTCCGGAGTGGAAACCAATCGCCAGGAACGGTCGCGCAAGAAAGGGGACTTGCAGGTGTGGACATAATAATAATAGGTACGCGCACAAGCAGAGAAACGAGCATGAAGGTCGTCTGCCACGCGCTCTATTCGCTGGATAGCGATGTCGGGAGGGAGCATTCCATTCAGTCGATAGGTCAGATAGTCGAGCGGCGACTGACCCTCGCGAGGACTGCTTGGCAGCTGATCCGGTTCGGCATCGAAATGGGCAACCATCATGGCTGCATGCACACCCGCATCGGTTCGTCCGGCTCCGGTTATCGGTGTATCCACGCGCAATAAGGCGGAGAGGGCGCGCTGGATGGTTCCTTGCACGCTCTCGCCATTGGGTTGCACCTGCCAACCGTGGTAGGCTGTGCCGTCGAAGCTGAGATAGATGAAATAACGCATGGACGAAACCGCGGCCCGTTAGCGGATAATCACTTTCTCCGTTTTCTCGCCCTTGCGAACCAGATAAACACCACGACGAGGAGGCACACTATGACCCAGATAGCGGCCTTGCTCGTCGAAGACGCACCGAAAGGAAGGCACATCAGACGGACTGGAGACGCCGTCGGGCTGAGATATCGTGATATCTATGGAGGCGAAGCGGGATTGCAGGCTGGCTCTGCAGATGAACGGATTCATGGAGCCACTCCAGCTTATCTTACCATCCTGGAAGGAATATTCTTTTCCGTCGATGATGATGGCGCAACCGCTCTTGGAACCGCCCGCGTCGTGGAACACCACTCGTTGCACCTCGGCGCCTGAAATCAGGAAGACGGACCCGTCGTAGAAGCGCAGTTCCGTACCCACGGCTTTGGGTTCCACGGAAGACTGGTCTTTATAGTAGCTCAGGGTGAGGCCGTTGGTCGTGGCGGTGAAGCCTTGTCCATAGGTGGGATGAGTATCGGACACCCATGTAAGTTTGGTGAGGTCAATGGCCCCAGACACCGGTTCTTCGGGGTCCTCGGGGTCAACAGGGTCCACGGGGTCCACAGGATCAACGGGATCCACCGGGTCCGTGCCCCCTCCCCCACTCGCCTGGAAGGCATTGCTGATGCTGTCGCCCCAGACGTAGTCACAGAGCGAAGGATAATCTACATAGGGGTTGCGGTTCTTCTGCAACTTATACACAGCTTCGTTGCGAGCACGTTCCGTATCGTCCACGGGGTCCTCTTTGGCCCAGCGCAGAAACATTTTCAGGGTCCAGTCGCGCAGGCCCGGATATGTCTTGCCGTCGAAGACCTGCGAGGCGGTGCCGCCGTTCCAACTGCTGATGCGGTTCTCGTAGCAGGTGACCATATAGAAATAGATACGTGCGAAGTCGCCCTTCACCTCATCGTTGGGTTCGAAGACCAGACCTGTGTAACCGCTGGTGGTGCAAGCACCCAACTTGCTGTAGGAATTAGCGGAACGATATACTTCTCCATTGGTCTCGCCGAAGGGATAGCTGCTGCGGCGGTTGTTGACATAGCCATCGGTGGGCACAACATGAACGAGATCGCTCTTCATGGGCGAAGCCTTGCTGAACCAGCTCTGCGGCACGCTGTGTTCGCGGTTGTAGCAGTCTCCCTCTTCGGTATAACTGCCTGCCTTGTCGGTGCCGATGGTGTAGTTGGTGACGTTGGAGTACCAATCGCGCAACTTGCCATCGGGCCGGCAATCAGAAGTCTTATAGGCGTCGTGGAGTCCGTCGTAGCTGATGACGGTGTGGTTGGTGATAATCTCATATAGAGCGGTCTTCAGCTGAGCGCCTTTCTTGCCGTTGGCAGCGGAGTAGTAGGTGGCGAGGTCCACGGATTGTGCACTCAGCGGCGAGCCAGAAACCGTGGCGAGAATTGTCGCCAGAAAGAGGTGCGTAAGGAATCGTCTCATTGTCTATTTCTTTTATTTGGCGGCAAAGTTAGTGCATTTTTCACCAAAGAACAAGAATAAAAGCAAAAAAGAGCCAGAACAGCTGTCCTGGCTCCTTTATTTTATGGTTTGCGCGCGTAGGGATGCAACGCTCGAAGGTTTCCTACGCCGATAACCTTTTGGCTTATCGGGCTACAATTTTCTTGTTCTTCTGTCGATAACCTTTTGGTTTATCGGACGGCAACTTTCCAGTTTATCGAGCTACGACTTTCTGATTAATCCGACGACAACCTTCTGGTTTATTTGATGACTACCATCAGGTTAATCCATCGACAACCGTCTGTCTTATTTGACAACGACCTTCTTGCCGTTTATCAGATAGATGCCGCTACGGTTGATATTCTGCATGCGCTGGCCGGCAAGGTTGTAGATAGCACCCTCTGCAGTTGCGGAATGCACGTCGCGGATGGCATCAACGATAGCTGTGCCGTCGAGGCTGTAGGCATACACTTCCTTGAGTCCTGTGACACCCATGTACTTGATGATATTACCATTCAGCCACACCTGAGTATGAAGCTTGTCGGGGTTGTCGGCCAGATTCAGGTCGGTGCGAGCCACGCTCTTGCTGGGCAGGGCAACGGGCACTACGGCGCTGATGGTAGCTGCGTCAGTAGCATCGGCCACGAGGATATTCGAGACAGCCGTCGTCAGGGGTTCGCCGTTCTTGTCGGTTCCCTCGGGAGCGTTGGCGGTGAACATGGCGGTCTTGTCGCTGAGGGAGCTACCGTTGATATAGCCCACTATATAAGCCTTCACCCATGCATCTTCCTTCACGGCTGTTTTGGTGTCAGGGGCTACTATATGCTGGACGTCCTCCACGGTGAAGGGGTTATTCAGCGTGCCGTCGCCCGTGAACTCATATTCCACAGGAGCTGTGCCGTTGGACAGGTCTTCGGCGTCGCGAGGATAAATCTGAATGGTGGAGCCGGAGTCATTTTGATAGATGCTGACGAAACCGGTCACGGTGTAGCTCTTGGAAGTATCGAAAGTAAGAGTGGTAGCAGTGTTGAAGTTATCACGAATAGTAACCTCATTGTCGCTGTCGTCCACGAAGACGATATTGCGATTCGACCAAGCCTCAGCAGCGGGAGTCAGTTCCTCCATGACCACCAGTTCATTCTCATACTTGTCGAAATCCACCAAGTCAGCAATAGTCACCTTCTGGGGTTCCACGGCATTATCACTGCTTGCAACCTTCAGGTCAGCATATTCGGTTACGGAAATCTCCGTCAGTCCGTTGTAGAGATAGAGTTCACCCTTGGCGGTTAAGGACACTTTGTCACCGGTCTTGATACCGCTGTTGTCGCCGTAGAGGAGCAGACCGTCGGTGCCATCATAGACATACACGCTTCTGCCATTGACAAAGGACACGAGAACATCGGAGGCTTTGTAGAGGACCTGTACGTGAGCTGTCGTTGCAGCGGCCTTGATATCAGCAATCTTGGTGTACTCGGGAACGACGACTTCCCCACCATCGGTGACGCCATTGAGGCTGTAGATGTAGTTCTTCTTATTGGCATACTCAAGGGTTCCTTTGTAGTTGGTGACTGTGCCGCACATGATGACTTCATCACCTACAGCGATCTGGGTGTCGCCGTCTACCCAACTGCGATTGCCCAGATACAGGGAGCCGTAGCAGAGGAACTCATTGGCCTGTTGGCCGTCCTCGGAGATATGGAACTGAGCGGTGCCATATTGTGCGCTGAAGGTGTACTTGATTTGTGAAATCTTACCTTTCACATAAACGGCGTTGCTGGAGCTGTTCTCGCCCTGCTGCAGCTTGGCAGCACGTTCCAGCAGCTGGGGCACGGTCAAGGGGGCGGTGGCGGAGCTGGTCCAGTCAATCTCTTCGGGATCGGGGTCGGGAGTGGGATTCTCGCCGAAGTTCACGGTGATGTTCTTCAACTGTGTGTTTGCTGCAATGGTGATGACAACCTTGTTGGAGCTACCGGTCCATTTGCCAGAGGCCAGGGTGCCGCAGTCAGCCGTGTTGCCGTCATTCCATTTGCCATATCCCATCTGAATAGAGGTCATGGCCTGACCCGCTGACTCAATAGTCAAAGTACCGCTGTACATGCGGAGGGAACCTACAACAGCAGATGTCTCCTTGTTTACGGTTCCCCACATGCGATTGGGATTGCTGGCACCCTCTGCGGCGGCCGAAACGGTGATGGAGATATCTCCAGAAGTAACGGTAGCATCGGCGGTGATATCACCGGCCTTGGATTCGGAGTTCGAGAAGCCAGCGAGGCCGAACTGCTCATAGGCCGTTTCGCCCGTGAAGTCAAAGGTTACTTGTGCATTTGCCAGTCCGCAAACGGCCAGCAATGCGATGCATAAAGAGTAGAGTTTTCTCATAGACAAAATGTTTTTAAAATGAATATGGCGCAAAGTTACTGCTATTTGGCGAAACAACAAAACTTGCAGCCACTTTTTTTATTTTTAGACGATAGTGCTGCCACTCTTTTCCCGAAAAGGCCACGCCCGACATCTTCCCCTCTACGGGACGTAGAGCCATTGGGGTCGCAGCGAAAGGGATAAAGAATACCAACAACCATGAAGAAAGAGACCGCTACCTGTTTTGGGAAATCAAAGTTCTCGAGATTGGATAAAGGATACCGACAACCGAGAAGAAAGGGAACGTTACCTGATTAGGAAATCAAGGTTATCGAGGTTTGATAAAGGACACCGACAACCATGAAGAAAGAGACCGCTACCCTCACGGGCTGCGGTCTCCTTTTTTGCATGCAGTTTTCACTGCACACTCAATCAACTAATCAATCTAAAACTAATCTGATTTATGCAACGATTACATTTTTCACTTTCATGTGAGTTAAATTGTGTTTGTGTTGTAAAATCTCAAGTAGGTTCAATGTGAATATTCTAAAAGAGGGAAAAAAGGTATGTGATTTATGGTGTCTGAAGACTCATTAGAATCCACCGGGGCCGCCTCCGAAGCCGCCACCAGCACCTCCGCGGGCTCCGCCCTGCATCTGTCGGCCCTGCATTTGTCGGCCTTGACGTCCGCCCTGCTGGTTGAAGACGGTCAGCAACTGCTGAGGTGTAAGCACAGAGGATAGTTCTGCACAGTATTTCTTCTGGATATCCAGACGAAGTTGCTGCTGTTGTATCTGTTCTGCCTGACGGGTGAAGATGGCGTTGAGCTGAGCTGTTGCCTCCTCGTCGGTGAGGTCTTTCTTAGAGCGGTCGGCATCGTCGCGGCGTTGCTGCTGTCGGGTTGCAGCCAGTTCTTCTTGATAGCGAGCGTAGATAGTCTCGAACTGGGTCTTCTTCTCGCCCTCGAGTTTCAGCTCCTTCACCAGACGTTCTGTTTGGCGAGCTTGCATTTCCTGTCGACGATCGCTGCGATTGTCTTGTGCTTGAATCGTATTAACTGCTCCTAAGAGGAGTGCAATCATGGTTGTTAAGAATATCTTTTTCATTTCTGAATGTGTTTTTTGAGGATTGTTAGAATATGTGTTTTTTTTGTGTGATCACAATCCTATGACATTACATACAGAAAAAGGTTTAAAGGTGTAGAAAGAATTTAGATTCCTTAACAAATAAAAAGGCCATTTTCCCCCGAAAGAACCTCAAAAGTCCCAACAATCCCCCCATAATTCCGCCCATTCCTCCCCAAATACCACATCCTTTCCCCATTAATCATATTCTCCTTCTCTTCATACTGCCGCCCATTCCTCCCCAGATACCACATCCTTTCCCCATTAATCATGTTCTCCCTCCCCTATTACTTTCGTTCTGTACGTTGCAGCGTCGCTGCAACCTCCCTCTCTGTTTCCCTTCCGCTCCGTCTCCCCTCTTTTCCTCTCGCACCTATCTTGCCGTGATATGATAGCACCCCTGCTTCACCTCGTATTTGACAAAACAACGTCCTTCGTTGCGGGCATCTCTCAGCACTTCAGAGAGTATATATTTTAAGGTGTCGTTGCTCACTTGGCGCCGTGTCTCTCCCGGCGGGCAAACGGTGTGATAGCGGTTATAGGAGATATCAAAGGTGGTGCCGAAGCGGTGGCAACTCTGTTCCGACGCATTGCCATTGATGCGGCGTAGCCGGGTGACATCTTCTTCCGTACGCAACACACTGGTAACGATGATGGTATGCAGCGGGATCTGCTTCACCGCCAAGGAGTCCAGGAAGCGACGGCCGATATGTTGGAGGAGGTAACTAGCTCGCGGTATTAAATAAGGTATACTGCTTCTGATGGCTGGATCTATCTGATAGTAGGGATTGCAGCCCACAAAGAGCAGTTCACTCTTCCGCGCCTCCGCCTCCTCACGGTTGGCAACGGGCTGGACTCCATTGGCGCGAGCCACTGGATAATGGACTTCCTGCACATCGGGGAAACAACGATGATAAGAAGGGACGCTGTAGATGCGGTGTTTGTAGGTGAAATCCAATTGCGGCACCTCAGAGGCAACATCGAGCTGGGGAGAGGGCGCCAGGGCTGAGGGACCGGGGGCGGCAACGGCTGGTCCCGACTCTGTGCAGCGCACAGAATCCGCCTCAACTCCGCACTCCACTTCCGCCAGCGGTTCCTGGCCGGACGAGAGTGCACCTTCTGCTGGATGCGGCTGAGGACTGTTAACCTCGGGGAACAGCAGCCGGACAACAAACAAAAGGACAACCAAAATGCCCACTAAGGCCAAAAACACCTTCTTCTTAAGTCTTCTATAAGCCACTTGTATCAATTTTGGCACAAAAGTAGCACAAATTTTCCGAATAACGCTCGTTGTTCCACTAAATTTCACTAATTTTGCAGCGAAAAATAGTAAATACAGTCTTAATGACCGAGAAACATCTAATTCTGGAAGAGGCAGACCCAGTGGTCTTCTATGGTGTGAACAACGCCAATATGCAAATGGTCAAAGCGCTCTATCCAAAGCTACGCATAGTAGCCCGCGGCAATGTCATCAAGGTGATGGGCGACGAGGAAGAATTATGCGCCTTCGAAGAGAATATCGAACGACTGCAGACGCATTGCTCCAAGTACAACAGCCTCACAGAAGAAGATATCCTGCATATCATCAAAGGCGAGAAAACCCAGCGCGACAGCATCCAAGGCGCTATCGTCTTCAGTGTCACGGGCAAACCCATCACCGCCCGCAGCGAGAACCAGCAGCGCCTGGTGGAAGCCTTCGAGACCCACGACATGGTTTTTGCCATCGGACCGGCAGGTTCGGGCAAAACCTATACAAGTATCGCCTTGGCTGTTCGAGCCATGAAGAACAAGGAGGTGCGCCGCATCATCCTCAGCCGTCCAGCTGTGGAGGCTGGGGAGAAACTGGGATTTCTGCCCGGCGACATGAAGGATAAGATTGACCCCTACCTCCAACCGCTGTACGACGCGCTGGAAGATATGATACCTCGACAGAAACTGAACGAGATGATGGAACAGAACATCATTCAGATAGCACCCCTGGCTTTTATGCGTGGTCGCACCTTGAACGATGCAGTGGTCATCCTCGACGAGGCACAGAACACCACCTCCGCTCAGATAAAGATGTTCCTCACCCGCATGGGAATGAACACCAAGATGATCGTCACGGGCGACCTCACCCAGATAGATCTTCCCCCATCCCAGCGCAGCGGACTGAAAGACGCCCTACACGTGCTCAGAGATGTCAATGAGATAGCGGTGATAGAGATGACACAGAAAGATATCGTACGCCATCGATTGGTGACGAAAATCGTGGAAGCCTACAACGAACGCGACCGCCTTCGCCGAGAAAGCGAGGCCGCGGCTGAGTCGTCCGAAAAGAGCACATTACAGGCCGACACGGCACAACGAACCTAACTCGTCTGCCCTTCTGCCGACGCGGCACAACAAGCCAGACAGGTCTGCCCTCCTGCCGACGCGGCACAACAAGCCGGACAGGTCTGCCCTCCTGCCGACGCGACTCCCGCCGCAGAGTTCCTCTCCCGCAGCAAGACCTACTTGAAACAACAAACCTCTAAACATACAAAAACAATGAAAGCATTAACCCGCACAGATTTCAACTTCCCAGGACAACGCAGCGTTTACCACGGAAAAGTACGTGATGTTTACGACATCAATGACGACCTGATGGTCATGGTCGCCTCCGACCGCATCAGCGCCTTCGACGTAGTGTTGCCCAAAGGCATCCCCTTCAAAGGTCAGGTACTGAACCAGATAGCCGCCGCCTTCCTCGATGCCACTGCAGATATCGTCCCCAACTGGAAACTGGCCACCCCCGACCCCATGGTCACTGTGGGACTGAAAGCCGAAGGTTTCCGTGTGGAGATGATTATCCGCGGCTACCTCACTGGCTCCGCCTGGCGCGAATATAAAAATGGTTGCCGCGAGCTCTGCGGAGTAAAACTTCCCGATGGCATGCGCGAAAACGAACGTTTCCCCGAGCCCATTATCACCCCGACGACAAAGGCCGACGAGGGTCACGACGAGAATATCTCCAAGGAGGAGATCATCGCTCAGGGGCTCGTAAGCGCCGAGGACTATGAGGTTATGGAAGGCTACACGAAGGCTCTCTTCCAGCGCGGCACCGAGATAGCTGCCAAAAAAGGCCTCATCCTCGTGGACACGAAATATGAGTTTGGAAAGCGCGACGGCAAGGTCATCCTCATCGACGAAATCCACACGCCCGACAGCAGCCGCTACTTCTATGCCGAAGGCTACGAGGAGAAATTCGCCAATGGCGAGCCCCAGCGCCAGCTCTCCAAAGAGTTCGTGCGCCAGTGGCTCATAGACCACAACTTCATGAACCGTCCCGGCGACGTGATGCCGGAACTTACTGACGCTTTCGTCGAGAGCATCAGCGACCGCTATATCGAGCTCTACGAACATATCGTGGGCGAGAAATTCGAGAAGGCCGAGAGCAAGGCTGATGTGGCTGCTCGCATAGAGAAGAATGTGAACAACTGGCTCGCCGCTCAGAAATAAGATACACCGAAGGGGGCTCGGCCTTGCGGCAGAGCCCCCTTTCTGCTCATGAATCAGCAAGAAAACATCACTCCATATCCCTCCTCTGAAGGGACTAAGCGCCAACAAGTGGTGGAGATGTTCAACCACATTGCCCCCACCTACGACCGCCTCAACCACTCCCTCTCCCTCGGCATCGACCGGCATTGGCGGCGCACAGCCATCGACTCGCTGAAACCTTTTGCGCCCCAGAAGATACTCGACATTGCCACAGGCACTGGCGACTTCGCCATCTTGGCTGCTCGTCGCCTGAAGCCCAGACAGATCATCGGAGCCGATATCAGTGAGGGGATGATGGAAGTGGGACTCCGGAAGGTGAAGGAAGCCGGACTGGAGAACATCATCTCGTTCCAGAAGGACGACTGCACCTGCCTCTCCTTCCCCGACGACACGTTCGACGCCATCACCATCGCCTACGGGGCACGCAACTTCGACGACCTCCAGGCAGGACTGCAAGAAATGTGCCGGGTGCTCCATCCCGGAGGACATCTGATGCTGGTGGAGCTCACCACACCTCCTCGCTTCCCGATGAAGCAGCTGTTCAACTTCTATGCCCACACAGTAATGCCCTTCCTCGGCCGCCTCATCAGCCACGACGACAGCGCCTACACCTATCTGCCACAATCCATGGCGGCTTTCCCACAAGCCGAGGAACTGAAACCCCGACTGCTGCAAGCCGGCTTCTCCGACGTGCAGTTCCGGCGCTTCACCTTCGGACTCAGCACCATGTATTTGGCCACGAAATAACCGCCACTTATTCAGTGCCGTAGCCACCGGCGAGGTCATCACTATAGCCAAGAAAAGGTTGCCAAGCAACCACTCACCCTCCAACCCTTCAACAAGCAAACGATGCAAGAATATGGTCTTTTAGGCTATCCCCTCGGTCACTCCTTCTCTCGCGCCTTCTTCACAGAGAAATTCGCGCAGGAGCACCTGGATGCGGTCTACCTCAACTTCGAGTTGCCTCGGGCAGAGATGCTCCTGCAGGTACTCGATGAGCACCCTAACCTGCGAGGACTCAATGTGACAATTCCCCACAAACAAGCAGTAATACCTCTGCTCGACGAGCTCAGCGACGAGGCACGCGCCATAGGGGCAGTGAACGTGATTCGCGTAGGAGAAAAGAATGGCCGACGCTGTCTCAAAGGTTTCAACTCCGACATCATCGGCTTCACCCAGAGCTTGCGCCCGCTGCTACGCTCCCATCATCGTAAGGCCCTCGTGCTGGGCACTGGCGGTGCTTCCCGCGCCATCTGCCACGGCCTCCAACAGCTCGGGATAGAATGGCGCTACGTCAGTCGCACCCCTCGCGAGGGACACTTCACCTACTCCTCGCTCACCCCCGCCGTTCTGAGCGAATATACAATCATCGTCAACTGTTCGCCAGTGGGGATGTACCCCAAAGAGGACGTCGCACCCACCTTGGCTTATGCCGCCCTCTCCCCGCGCCACCTGCTCTACGACCTCGTTTACAACCCCGAACTAACTCTCTTCCTGAAACAAGGACGCCGATTCGGTGCCACCATCAAGGGAGGACTTGAGATGTTGCACCTGCAGGCACTCGCCAGCTGGGAGTTCTGGAACGGCAAGGAGTGAGGGCGGATGGGGCGCTCTTCTCTGCCCGAGAGACCAAGAACCAACCTCATCTGCTCCTCGGGCGAAGAACCTTGTCGGGCCACACCTTATTAAATAATGTCGGGCCACACCTTATTATATAATGTCGTGCCACACCTTTTAGAATGTCGGGCCACACCTTATTAAATAATGTGAAGAGGAGGTCACCCCACCATCCAAAAACGCATAAACGGAAAACGAAAAAGGCTTATGAAAAAAATATTATCCCTCTGTGTCTTTCTGCTAGTGACTGGCTTGCAGGCCGCCACCTACTCCGTCGACGACCTTCCTATTCCCTATTTGCAGGACAAGACGCAGTACGTCTCCAACCCCGATGGAATCCTCTCTCAAGAAACCGTGGACTCCCTCAACCTTTGGCTCGGAACGATGGAGACGGCACATGGGGTGCAGACGTTGCTGGCGGTAGTGGAACGTATAGAAGGCGGTGACCCCTACGATTTCAGCATGGCTCTGGGGCGCAAATACGGGATTGGTAACAAGGAACAGAACAGCGGCCTCATCATCCTTCTCTCCACGGGCGACCGCGCCTACTACATCCTCACCGGACGCGGACTCGAGGGCACATTGCCAGATGCCATTTGCAAGCGAATAGAGAACAACCAGATGCTCCCCGCCCTGAGAGAGGGCGACTGGGACGAAGCAATGCTCAACACCGTACGAGCTATCACGAAATACGTCGATGGCGACGACTCGCTGGTGGGTTCCTCGGATTTCGAGAGTGAAGACGACACGGCAGCCCTCATCGTGTTCGTGTTGATGATGCTGTTCGGAATTGGCCTCGTAGCCTTAGGCGTCTGGTACGAGAACTACAAGAAGTCCTATTGCCCCAGCTGCAAACAGCACAAGATGAAGAAGATATCGGGCTACACCGACACCAATCGCAGATTGGGAATTCGCAGCCACCACGACACCTACCGCTGCACCAACTGCCATTTCACGAAAGAAATCCATTGGGACGAGGACCTCCACAGCGGCAGCAACGGAGCGGCAGCAGGGGGAGCTCTGGGCGGCAGTTTCTTTGGCAGAGGAGGCGGCTTCGGAGGCGGCTTCAGCGGAGGCAGTTTCGGAGGAGGCAGCTTCGGAGGAGGTGGAGCTGGAGGACGTTTCTGATAAAAGACGGATGTCCTTTGGCCCCCTAAACATTCCCCAAAAGAAAGAAAGCCACAAAAAGAAGATTATACTCCACTTCATCCACAATAATAGAAGGAGAAAAAGAAAAAGAAAAAAGGAAACTTCACCCTCATCATCCCACAATAATAGTTGGAAAACAAGAAAAGGTAACTTTCTCCCCCTTCATCCCACAATAATGAAGGACAACAAGAAAAGAAAACTTTCTCCGAATCCTCCCACCTCAATAGATATAACATCATTACAAACCCACTATAATAAAAAACCCTTACAACAATGAAAAAATCCACTATCTACCTTGTACTGGCAGTACTTGTTGTTTTCTGTGGCTTTTATGGCTGCAACACCTACAATGGCTTGGTCGCCCAGGACGAAAACGTTTCTCGCGCCTGGTCTGACGTAGAAACCCAGTACCAACGTCGCGCCGACCTCATCCCCAACCTCGTGAACACCGTCAAAGGCTATGCCGCCCACGAGAGCCAGACGCTGCAGGCCGTCGTGGAAGCTCGCTCGAAAGCTACCCAAGTTACCGTAGATCCCACTAACCTCACTCCCGAGAAGCTCGCTGAGTATCAGGCTGCACAGGGCGAGGTGAGTCAGGCTCTGGGCCGACTGCTCGCCATTACCGAGAACTATCCCGACCTGAAGGCCAACGAACAGTTCAGCGAACTGCAGGCTCAGCTCGAAGGCACCGAGAATCGCATCGCCGAGTCCCGTCGTCTCTTCAATGTGGCCGCTCAGGAGTATAACGTCAGTGTACGTCGCTTCCCTGGCAATATCTTTGCCTCCCTCTTTGGCTTCAGCGTCAAAGGCAACTTCAAGGCAGATGCCGGTGCCGAGAAAGCTCCCGAGGTGAGTTTCTGAAAACCTTCCGTGCTGAAAAATACTTATGGACAACAAACAACGCTACATGGCGCGCGGCGTCTCTGCCGCCAAGGAGGACGTCCACGCCGCCATTAAGAACATCGACAAAGGTATCTTCCCACAGGCCTTCTGCAAGATTATCCCAGACATCCTCGGAGGCGACCCCGACTACTGCAATATCATGCACGCCGACGGCGCCGGCACTAAGAGCAGCCTCGCTTATGCGTATTGGCGCGAGACAGGCGATCTCTCCGTGTGGAAAGGCATCGCACAGGACGCCCTGATCATGAACACCGACGACCTGCTCTGCGTGGGAGCCGTGGACAACATCCTCGTCTCCTCCACCATCGGGCGCAACAAGATGCTCATCCCTGGCGAAGTCATCTCTGCCATCATCAATGGCACCGATGAGTTGCTGGCAGAGCTGCGCGAGATGGGCATCGGCATCTACGCCACTGGCGGCGAGACAGCCGACGTGGGCGACCTCGTCAGAACCATCATCGTCGATAGCACCGTCACCTGCCGCATGCGTCGTGCCGACGTCATCGACAACGCCAATATCCGTCCTGGCGACGTCATCGTAGGCCTCGCCAGTTTCGGACAAGCCACCTACGAGAAGTCCTACAACGGAGGAATGGGCAGCAACGGACTCACCAGCGCCCGCCACGACGTCTTCAGCAAGTACCTGGCCGAGAAATACCCCGAGACCTACGACAAGGCGGTGCCAGAGGAACTGGTATATAGTGGGCACTATAGGTTCGACACTGAGGTGGAGGGCGCTCCTGTGGGCGCCGGACAGCTCGTCCTCTCCCCCACCCGCACCTACGCCCCCGTCGTCAAGGTCCTGCTCGACCAACTGCGTCCCCACATCCACGGAATGGTACATTGCACCGGCGGTGCCCAAACGAAAGTCCTCCACTTCGTGGGCGATAACTGCCGTGTCATCAAGGACAATATGTTTTCCGTCCCCCCCCTCTTTCGCATTATTGCCCAGGAGAGCGGAGCAGACTGGAGCGAGATGTACAAGGTTTTCAACTGCGGCCACCGTCTCGAGGTCTACGTCAGTCCCGAAGATGCAGAGAAGGTCATCGCCATCTCCAAGAGCTTTAATATCGATGCTCAGGTAGTGGGACACATCGAAGAAGGACCTCGCAGCCTCACCATCCGCAGCGAATTTGGCGAGTTCAACTACTGACTTGGAGGCCTCCTGACTACGAAAATAAGGAATAAATAAAAAAATATTCCATTTTCGTTGGCTGTTTCAAAAGAATGTTGTACCTTTGCACCCGCAAACCAAAAAGGATAGGAGCGTAGCTCAGTTGGTTCAGAGCGCTTCAGTCACATTGAAGAGGTCATCGGTTCGAGCCCGATCGTTCCTACCACCACTACGAGAGGCGGACTGGCCATTATGGCAAGTCCGCCTCTTTCCTTTGCCCAACACCATCACATTACCATTCATCCAACAGAGCAAAACTGAAATTATGGTCATAGAGAACAACGAACTACTGGACCGCCTGGAAGGTTTGGTGAGCCGCTACGAAGAAGTGGGAACGCTCATCACTGACCCCGCCGTGATTGCTGATCAGCGCCGATATGTCAAACTCACCAAGGAATACAAGGACCTCGGCGCCATCGTGAAGAAACGCGCCGAATACATTCAGACCCTCACCACCATCGATGAGGCCAAAGAAATGCTGACCACAGAAGACGACGCCGAGATGAAGGAGATGGCGCGCGAGGAACTCAGCTCCGCACAGGAGCGCGTGCCCCAGCTGGAGGAAGAGATAAAACTGCTGCTGATTCCTGCAGACCCCGAGGACGACAAGAACGTCATCATGGAGATACGTGGTGGCACAGGCGGCGACGAGGCAGCCCTCTTTGCCGGCGACCTCTTCCGCATGTATTCCAAGTACTGCGAGACAAAAGGTTGGAAGATAGCAATCTCCAGTTTCACGGAAGGTGCTGCCGGTGGATATAAGGAAATCATCTTCTCCGTGACCGGAGAGAAAGTCTATGGCACGATGAAATATGAGAGCGGCGTCCACCGCGTACAGCGAGTGCCCGTGACCGAGACCCAAGGTCGCGTGCACACCAGCGCCGCCACCGTTGCCGTACTCCCCGAAGCTGAGGAGTTCGACGTGGAGATCAACGAGGGTGCCATCAAGTGGGACACCTTCCGGAGCCAGGGTGCTGGCGGACAGAACGTGAACAAAGTGGAATCAGGCGTGCGCGCTCGCTACATGTGGACCAACCCCAACACGGGCGAGACTGAGGAGATACTCATCGAGTGTACCGAGACTCGAGACCAACCCAAGAACAAAGAACGGGCTCTCGCGCGCCTGCGTACCTTTATATATGATAAGGAGCACCAGAAATACATCGACGACATAGCGGCCCGCCGCAAGACGATGGTCAGCACTGGTGACCGCTCCGCCAAAATTCGCACCTACAACTATCCCCAGGGACGCATCACCGACCACCGCATCGGCTACACCATCTACAATCTCTCTGCTTTCATGGACGGCGACATCCAGGAATGCATAGACCGCCTCACAGTAGCCGAAAACGCCGAACGCCTCAAGGAATCCGCTCTCTAATCCTCTCTCCCCCTCCTTTTATCCTCCCTCTCCTTCCGCGCAACCCAGCCATCTCCTTCCGCGCAGCCCAGCCTTCCCCATCCTTCCGCGCAGCCCAGTCCTCCCCTCGGGAGAGTTAGAGGGGGGCCACTACCAGTCCTCCCCCCTCGGGGGTGGCAGCGACGGAAACAACTGAGTGTTGTTTTCGAGCTGACTTCACAGCGCTCAGAGATGGCTGCGACGGAAACAACTGAGTGTTGTTTTCGAGCTGACTTCACAGCGCTCAGAGAGAGCAAGGCAAGCTTGCTTAGCCGCAGCTCTCGACGTTAAGCGCGTAGATGCAA
>JAILFY010000102.1 GCA_024697285.1 Bacteroidaceae bacterium | reverse complement strand
TGCGTATCGCTACGCTGCCACGAAGTTGTTCACAACGGATGAGTCAGGCAAGAAGACCTACAAGTACAAGCACTGGGGCACGCTGGACGAGTCCAACAGGTTTCATCCCGGAATGAGTTATAACTACGCATCACCCGCAGCCCTCGCTCCGCCACCGCCCATGATTCATCGAGCAACTGTAATGGAGCCGAGAAAGTGAGACGTCTGCAGGAAATCTACCCTGATCGGAAAGACTACAAACTCGTCGTCTATGCCGACAGCCGTGGAGACGAGGAATTGCTTGCTATTGCCGACGAAGGATTTCGCGTAAGCAAAATGGCCCTGATCATAAAACGAATCAAAGCATGACGTCGAGGTCCTTCCCTCCAGACTTTCACCCAGTGTCTGTCCGTTCTCCATCGGACAGATATTCCCCGAGGAACTCCGAAAGCATCTCCTCCGGAATAGGCAAATGTATTGGTGGTAAATGGCCTAATGGAAAATGCTTTGGTGACATTGGTTATTGGAATTGGAAGATTCGCAGATAAAAATTGTGGTGCTCGGGGAATGTTGCTTACCTTTGCAGCACAAACCACAAATCATATATCATAAACATCCCCAAAAACCAACATCAAGATGAAAAAGATTCTATTAACGATGGTAGCCCTCCTGTCGATGACAGGTGTGATGGCTCAGACAAGAACCGACGAAAGCAAAGCTCCCAAGAGAATGACCCACGAGGAGATGACCACTCAGATGAGCAGCAGACTGAATCTGACGGACGCACAGAAGACACAGGTGGCTGCGCTGAACAAGGAATATCAAGACTACCTCATGCCTCAGCCGCTCCAGCAGTCGGACAAAGGACAGACAACGAGCAGCACGAAAGGCAAGAAGGCTGACAAAAAAGGTCAGAAAGGCAGCGAGAAGCCAACTGCTGGCAGTCAGATTCCTGCCGCAGACAGCAAGAAGCAAGGTGCTGGCAGTCAGAACCAAGCCAAGCGTCAGGAATACGAAAAGAAGCTCAAGGCTATCCTCAGCAGCGACCAGTACCAAAGCTATCAAGCAATGAGGCCCCAGGGCAAGGACGCGGGCACCCAGAGCAAGAAAGCACAAAGCAAACAGGGGAAAGCGAAGAAGAACTAATAGCCCCGAAAGACTTTACATGCCCCCCCAAAAAAAAGAAAGAGCTACATCGCCAGATGCAGCTCTTTTTGTTGATGTGCCGAGAGTCAGGTAAAGTAGCCGTATATACGTGTTGGGAAAGATGTATATACGTGTTGGAAAAGATGTATATACGTGTTGGCCGATACGTATATAGGTTGTTGGAAAAAGGTGTATATAATCTGAGCATGATGAATATGCGATGCAGTACCTTATTATATATTATAGACTCTCAACTTTCATCTGGGAAACGCATGGGGTGTGTTCGTGTGTTTCTATGACATGAAACATGCATTGGAATACAGAAGTCGATTTCTATTCCTGTCCACATGTGTGTTGGTGTGTTTCTATGCAATAAACGGCTGAAGACGTAAACTTCACTTCCGGCGAGGTCTTCAACGACCTCTGCTCCGCCGCCGTTCAGAGGTGCCACCTACATAAACGGCGGCCGTGATGCTGCTCACGACCGCCGTAGGTATTTAACTTGTTGATTTCCTTATCACCTTCCGGGGATGAATGGAAGGTCTATTGTTCTTGGAACAATTGATGATGGAAAAAGGAATTACTTGCTCTCGCGCTCTATCCAACCAATGGCCTGTCCCTTGAGGACCTTCTGACCCTGATGAACAGTAATATCTACTAACTTACCGCCAAGTGCAGCGGGAATGGGCTGAATCTGGCCCCACGGCGACTGGATATAGCAGAAGAACTCACCTTCCTTGTAGGTCTGTCCGATAGCGGGCTCGGCGCAACGCATCGTGCCGGCATCACCGGATATCTCGAAGAAGATCTGCCCGTTCTCGGGAGCCACGATGGCATCTGCCTTGGCGTGCTTGAACTCGGAGAGTTGCTCAGGAGAGAGCTTGGGACCAGCCGCAGCCTGCAACTTGGCATCCTTGGCCTTCTGCAGATCTGCCAGGAAGTTCTTCTTGGCCTGACCACTCTTGTAGTTGCGGTACTGCTCGGGGTGCATGGCAAGTTCGTAGAGTTCCTCGTCGTCTTGTCCGCGGTCCCATCCGTTCTCCTTCATCTCCTTGATGAAGTCGGGCAGCGCATTCTTCAGGAGGGTATGAGGATCTGCGTCCGTGAACTCGCGGCCTTGTTTCTTTGCCAGCTCCACGAGCTCGGGGTCGATGGTGCCAGGAATCTTGCCGCTCTTGCCGAGAATCATGCCCCACATGGAATCGTCCATCATTACGAAACGTCCCTTGCCCTGGGCCAAAGTGAGCAGGTTCATAAGAGCGATGTTCTTGACATACTGCGAGAAAGGTGTCACCAATGGAGGATAACCCACGCGCGGCCAGACGTAGGCGACCTCGTCGAAGAGCTTCACGAGAATCTCGTCCGTAGTGAGTTCGGGCTCGCCCTTGGCCTTCAGCGTGTTGTTGATAACGCCATGAATTCCTGCGAGGTCGGCCATCATAGATCCCATCATACCGCCCGGAAGACCGCAACCGAGGAGCAGGGAAGACATGTGCTTGTTGCCGGGATTGATGAAATAGCCAAGCCAGTCGTCGATGAACTCTTGCGTGAGCGAGCGCGCCTGCATATAGGCGTTCATATTTATATCCTTGACCTCAAAGCCCTCGTTCTTAAGCATGGATTGCACGGAGATGATATCCGGATGGACCTTGCCCCAGGAGAGGGGCTCGATGGCGGTGTCGATAACGTCGGCCCCGTTGTTGCAGACTTCCAGTATACTTGCCATGGAGAGGCCCGGTCCGGAGTGGCCGTGGTACTGGATAATCACGTCGGGGTGTTTCGTCTTGATGGCTTTGGTGAGGGCACCGAGCAGCGCAGGCTGTCCGATACCAGCCATATCCTTCAGACAAATTTCCTCGGCACCTGCGGCGATGACCTGATCAGCGATCTCTGTGTAGTACTCCACCGTGTGTACGGGTGAAGTGGTGATGCAGAGGGTGGCCTGAGGAGTCATTCCGGCGGCCTTGGCCCACTTCACGGAAGGAATGATATTACGAACATCATTGAGGCCGCAGAAGATACGAGGAATGTCCACTCCCTGGGCGTGCTTTACCTTGTATTGCAACTCACGAACGTCGTCGGGCACGGGGTACATACGCAGAGCATTGAGGCCGCGGTCGAGCATGTGAGTCTTGATGCCCACCTGATTGAAAGGCTTGCAGAAGGCACGTACAGCAGCGTTGGGGTTCTCGCCGGCCAAGAGGTTGACCTGTTCGAAAGCACCACCATTGGTTTCCACACGATCAAACACGCCCATGTCTATAATCACGGGGGCGATGCGCTCCAGCTGATCCTTGCGGGGCTGGAACTTGCCTGAGCTCTGCCACATATCGCGGTAGACGAGGCTGAATTGAATTCTTTTCTTCATAGATGAGACTATATTATTCTGATTCGATGCTCGGAAGTTGTTTTTCACGGCAAAAATACATATTTTCTGCCACACGGAAAAATATATTTCAAAAATATTGCTTATAGAGTGCTAAAAGAGTTGAAAACATTTGGCTATAAGGGGCAGAAAACGTACTTTTGCAATAAAAAAGAACCTGTAAATCCAATCAAAAACGAAGATGTCAATGAAATCTCTAAGTTTCAAATTCATGGGCGAAGCTTTTGTCATCGCCTGCGGCCTGTTTCTCGGTGGAAGAGCCATCAAACAAGGCATTATTTCATTCAAGGAAATGGACAGAACCGTGACTGCGAAAGGGCTGTCGGAGAAGGAGGTGAAGGCCGACAAGGCCACCTGGCCTCTTAAGTTCAAGGAGCTGGGCAACGACCCCGCCGAACTCTATGAGCGCATAGAACGCAACACCCAGACGGTGGTGAATTTCCTGAAGTCCAATGGTGTGAAGGAAAGCGAGATATCCCTGGCACCACCGGCAATGGTGGACCAGCAGGCCAACATGAGTTATTCCAGCGAGACCGTGCGCTTCCGCTACAAGGCCAACTGTGTCGTAACGGTTGTGTCGAAAGATGTGGACCTCGTGCGGCAGCTGGTGAGCAAACAGACAGAACTGATGCGCCAGGGAGTCACCATCGTGGGCAACGAATACGACGAGGCACCCATCGTAAGCTACGAGTTCACAGGACTGAACACCATCAAGCCCGAGATGATAGCCGAGGCAACAAAGAATGCCCGCAAGACAGCCGAGCGCTTCGCAGAAGATTCCGACAGCAAACTAGGAAAGATACAAACCGCCGACCAAGGACAGTTCTCCATAGAGAACAGGGACCAGAACACCCCTTGGCTGAAAAATGTGAGGGTGGTGACAACAGTTGTCTATTACCTCAACGACTGAGGCTTCCCGGACAAGTGAACAAGAGTTCCGGGGACGTTCACTGAGGCTTCAACAGCTGAGACATTCCGGGCAGGGGGCAAAGGTAGCAAGGACGTTCGTCCGAACAGCTGCATCTGGAGGCTTCCCTCGGGAGAAAGAACACTGAGCTTATCAGAAAATCATCTTGGCCCAACGAACAAAGAATACCATCCAGCAAGAAGATGAATAAGTCGTTCAGCGAGTTGCGACATTTTGACCCCATAGCCAAAAGAACTATGAAAAATGAGCTCATAAGCAAAAAGAGGTTCGCACAATAGTGCGAACCTCTTCTATTTCTATTTCTTTCGGGAACCTCATTTCTGAGGAGTCATCCCTTTTCGAGTCTCACCTGGAGTGATGCCGAATTTCTTCTTGAAAATAGCAGAGAAATGGGAGACATTCTTGAATCCCACGTCAAAACAGACGTCTGAAACCCTGCGCCCACGCCTGAGCAAATCGAAGGCAGCACGGAGGCGTCTGTCTGTCAGCCAACGCTCTGGCGAAAGCACGCTCATCTTCTTGAAGTCGCGCTTGAAAGTCGAAAGACTACGTCCAGAAGCTTTGGCGAACTCGGCCATAGACATATCTGATCTGTAGTTCTTCTCCATGAAGTCTTGCAAATCGATTTTCCGTGCCGGGGTACTACTTTGAATCGTATCTGGCATAAGCTGTAATTCTTTTCGTTGTAATGTAATGAAAACTGAACTCTTTAAGGGGTGTTTCGCACCTTGCGCTGCAAAGATAACTCTTCAAATAAGAATGCGGTTTGTTTTGCGGGTCAAAATGTGTTTTTCTTGACGCTTTATGCTGAAAAAGTGATAATTAGGGTCTTTTTAGGACAATTTATGCAGAAATTTTCAAGTTGGACAATTTAATTTAGTGTTTTTTCACTACATTTGCATCGAACTTGAATTAAAATAATAAACAAATCACGTAAATTGTCATGAAACGCTTTGCTTTTAAGATGTTCCTCAAGCCAGGCTTCGAGGAAGAATATGAACGCCGACACGCCGCTCTGTGGCCCGAACTGAAAAAAGGAATAAAAGATGCAGGAGTAGGTAACTACAGCATCTATTGGGACAAGGACACAAACATCCTCTTCGGTTACCAGGAAATTGACGGCGAACAGAGTTCACAGGATATGGGAGCTGACGAGACCACACAACGCTGGTGGGCCTACATGAAAGATATCATGGAAACCAACGAGGACAACAGCCCCGTGACGATTCCTCTTCAAGAGGTGTTTCACCTCGACTGATTCCAAGACCCACGCCCTCCCTCCTCGCGTTTGAGAGGGAAGTAATCACCAAGACCTCCCATGAGTGAAAGAGGCGGGTCCTGCAGCAATGGTTAGAAGCCACAGCTGGGGGCCCGCTCCTACATAGGCACGTAAAAGCAGGCAGAAAACCCCTGGCGGAGCAAATGCATCCACTGTAGGGGCGGGCCCCCGTGCCAGCCCGAACAGCCGACAGGCTGTACGTGTACACCCCTCTTGGATGGTTTTCAACCGACATATACCGCGTCCAAATTCATCGTCCACTATACGTGTACACCCCTCTTGGATGGTTTCCAACCTATAAAGACTGCGTTACGCCGTGACTGACGTTAGAGCTCGCACGGGGGCCCCGCCTCTACATAGTCACGTAACGCAGACTGAAAACGCCTGGCGGGGAAAATGCATCCACAGCTTTTTTACCAGACGGCAATAAAAATTATTGACAAAAAGAGCACGTCTGCCAGTAATTCAGCAGGCGAGAATGGTCATAGTTCTATCGTAAATCTCAGGTGCTGCGCATCAAAGTGCAGTCCTGGGCCAGAGAAGAAGCGCGGCAAGGAACCATCTGCGGCTAACTGCCTTGGAGTGCCGATGACTAGTCCCAGCTCCCCTGAAGGAGTGAGGGGGCGTGAATGGTCGCTCGAGTTACTGCCAGACGAGTTGCTGCAGAAGACTTTGTCTTCAGACAAAATATTGTCATGTGAGCCGTTCTCCTTCGAGTTGCATTCCTCCGAACTTCCCGCGTGTAAGTGATTCTCTTTCGAGCAGTTTTCCTGCGCAGTCCCCTCCTGCGGACTCCCTTTCTGCGTGCGGTCCTCCTGCGGACTCCCTTTCTGCGTGCGGCCCTCCTGCAAGTCTTGTGAGCTACCTTTCTGCGAGTTATTCTGCTGCGCAGTCCCCTCCTGCGGACTCTTCCCGGAAGCGTTTTGATTGGGGGAACAGCCCCCCAGCGAGTCTGCTTCGGAGGATAGGGCGCCGACGTTCTTGGCCATCAGCCAGAGGCGGTCCGCGGTTTGGAGGGCGAGTTCGAGGTCGTGGGTGGAGAGAAAGATGGTCTTCTGCATCTCGTGGGCCAAGCGGCGCAAGAGAAGAAGCATCTCCACCTTAGAAGGGAAATCCAGGAAAGCCGTAGGTTCATCCAGAAAGATGATTGGCGTCTGCTGCGCCAGCGCCTTGGCTATCATCACTTTCTGCCGCTCGCCATCGCTCAGAGTATGCACCATCCGCCGCTGAAGTGCCGTGATTCCCACTTGGTCCATCGCCTGGTCCACAATCACTTCGTCGTCCGCAGACAGTCGTCCCCAGAAACCAGTGTATGGACTTCTGCCCATTGCCACCATCTCGCGCACGCGCATACCTTTTATGTCTGGCCGCTCCGTGAGCACTATCCCAATGCATGTGGCCAACTGCTGTGAACTGAATTCCTCCAAGGGCTTTCCATCCAGCAACAGTTGTCCTTCCAGTGGAGGTTGGAAAGCAGCCAAGGTGCGCAGGAGCGTGCTCTTGCCTGCACCATTAGGCCCGAGCAGGCAGGTAAGTTCACCTGCCTGCAGTTGGGCTGTAATATGTCTCCCCACCACGTGCACCGCCTTGGAGCTCTGATAGCCCGTGGTGAGGTTCCTGATTTCATAGGTCATTCCGTCTGTCCGTTGAGAGAATAGATGTAAGCCTTCTTGGAAGCTGTTTCCGGAGTGTTGCCTCCATAATTGACCATCCTGCCGCAGACAACAACCTGATCGCCCACTTCTATCTGTTTGTCGCCATCCACCCAGGGACGGTTGCCGAGGTAGTAGCAACTGTAGATCTGGAACTGATCGTTGGCTGGGTCGTCGTCGGTGGCGATGAAGAATGTGGCGGTGCCATACTTGGCGCTGAAGGTGTATTTGATATTTACGATTTCTCCGGCCACGTAGTAGTCATCCTCTGTTTCCTTATCGGCCTCCAGTGCAGAGACAAAGGCGAGGGCCTCATCCACACTGAAAGGTTTCAGTTTGGAACCAGGACCGGCTGCCTTGCGTGAATAGACATACACGCTGCCACTGAATTCGGGCGTCACGTTGCCATCCTTATCGGTGTAGTTCACCAACTTACCGCACACAATGACCTCGTCGCCCACAGCAATCTCATCTTCCGAGACGAACTTCTGATTGTCAAGTGAATAGGACCGGAAGACAGTGATGGCGCCATTTTCCGTACCATCGTCGGACATCTTGAAAGTAGCATTTCCATAACTCGTACTGACTTCTTTGATGCTCGAGATATATCCCTTGGCGAAGTAGATGACTCCATCTGATGTGCCTCCAGAAGCCTCACACTTGGCAATAGCCTCGGCCACGCTGAATGGGTCGTCGGCCGACTGGCCATGAGGCAGCACGAAAGCTTCTTGAGAGATGACGAAAGCCAGAGAGGAAGACTCCGTTCCATTGGTGCACGAGAAATTGACGGTAGATTTACGTCCCTCGCCACTATTGGCATCGATGACGAAAGTCACGTAAGCCGTGTCGGCGGGGTTGGGTTCCACAGCACTGGCCGTGCCGGTGACGACCCTCATACTCTGCAGACGCAACCAAGTCACGCCCTCCTCGAGTTCTGGCAGGACACCTTTTCCTTTGTATGCCAACTTGACCACGAGGTCTCCACCTTCCTTGGCGATGGTAGGTGCCTCAGTGGGCTCCACGATGGAGACGAGGGATTTGGAAACCTTCAGCACGGTCACGTCGAGCAGCTCGGCTTCGCCTTTGTAAGTAGACTTAGGACCTTCCACGGTGATGACGTCACCGACTTCCAGTCCCCAGCTGGCCACCGGATTGTTCTTCAATTTTCCATCGCGGTCTGCCATTCCGTAGATCTGAATCTCGCCCGTTCCATCAGAGATGTAGCAGTTGCCATACTTCTCGTAGTTGCTTCCCCACCGGGTGATGGCTCCGGTTAAGCGGAATGTCTTGCCATCGGCCCCCTGTATAGCTTGCAGGCAGGTAGCATCCTCCGCCACTGTCTGTCCCTGCACGACGTTGATGTCCTGCACGTTCGTTCCACTTACGATTTTCAGGTAAGCAGTCAGTCCGTTGGACGTGGCCGGAGCGGAGAAACTGACGGTGGTTTGTCCGGCCTCTCCTGAGGTGGGAGCCACCGTTAGCCATTCGGGAATAGTCTCTTCGTCTATAGACCAAGCTTCTGAAGCTTCCACTGTGATTTCTGTGGAGCCCCCCTCAGCCTCTATAGACACGAAAGAAGTAGAGACGCGCAGGTCGTCGAGGTATTCTGGTCCGTTGTCGTCCGAGCATCCAACGGCCATTACCATCGCAACCAATAGTGGTATGATATATCTGAGTTTCATGACTTTTGCTTTGATGATTTCCATTAGTTGAATATGTATTTAACACCGATAGCAGCGTACCAGCACTGTCCGATAGCGTGATTAGGCTTCCAAGTATCTACGTCGCCGCTGACGACCTTGGGAGTAGAGAAGATGGCATATCCCTGTGCATCGTTTCCCTCGTACTTCAGTATACGACCGCTGTTGAGATCTGGATTCATATACTTGCTGACGCCCCAGCTGGAGTTGAACAGGTTGAGCACATTCTTCATATCGAAGCTCAGCTGCAACGTGTGTTTCGTGGTGCCCACGTTGAACTTGAAGTCATGTTTGTAGGCAAAGTCGATCCTGTGCACCCAAGGGCTGTAGACGCTGTAAGCCTCCGCGTACTCACCTTGGTGACTGCTCAGATAGCTGTCGTTGTGCACAAAGTCCATGAAACGAGTCTGGTCATCGGCGCTGGCAAAGCGGAACTGTCCGTTCTGCACCTCGGCATCTGTCGGTATGTAGATGAGGTCATAGGCGTTGGCATCGCCATTCATATCGTTGGTAGTCATATAAGAATAGTTGTATCCTCCTCGCCAAGTCTCGTAGATGAAACTATAGTGGTTGTTGCTCTTGTCGTGGAAGGTGGCAGCAGCCAGGAAGCGGTCGGGGGTCACGAACTGTGAGTTGTGAAGCTTGAGGAAGTTAGGTCCGTCTACCGAAGGAATGTATGAGAAGGCCGACGAAGCGTTGCTGCCAGGCATACCCGTAAGCTCTTTCTGAGCGGTGTGGGTGTAAGAGGCCATAAGGCTTACCCAGTCGGCGGGCTTTGCTTCGGCCAGGAGGTTCAAGGTGTAGCCGTAGCCCTTGCCGGTATTCTGCAACACATAGGCCGAAGGCATGTCCACGACCTTGCCGGCAGCGTTGGTGTAGGTGTACTTGTAGTCCTGATACAAGGCTCTGCTGTCGGCCCCATTCAGCCGCGCATAGCCGCCCACTTCACGCAGACTCCAGTCAGACATATAGACGCCATTCACCGTCTTGTTGAACATCGCTTCCGCCGTGAGGATGAAGGGGAAAGAGACGGGGAGTTGGTAGTCCACGGCCAAGGAGGTCTTCCATGTTTGCGGCAGCTTGAAGTCCGATGCGATGCCATTGATGGCTCCAGAGACGGTACCATCTTCTGGTGTGATGGTATTGGGGGCCAGTCCATTGTTGACGATGTAGTCTTTCAGTGCACTGGCAGAGGGATATCCATTGGCATCCAACTTCATGCCTGTTCCGAAGTGCTGAGCCATCTCTTCTGCAGTCAGTTTGGTTCCATTGGAGCCAGTGGTATTCCACTTGCCCACCATTTGCATCATGTTGGAGTTTGAGGGCATGTTAGTGAAGAACACCAGAGGCAATCGTCCCATGAACAGTCCGCTGCCGCCACGCACCTTCAGGCTGTTGTCGCCAAGGACGTCCCACGTGAAGCCCACACGAGGCGAAGCGGTGACGCTGCCCGAAGGCCACTCGCCAGTGTCGACATGCCGTCCATTGTAGTCAAGGGCCAGGATGCCATTATTAGTCATCAGGTCATTATCATTGAAGAACAGGGCATCCAGACGCAGTCCATAAGTCAGTTTGAAGAAATCTGTTACGTGCCAGTCGTCTTGTGCATAGAAGCCCATCTTATTATAGGTCACACGCGATGTAGGAGAATCATCTCCGTCGTAACCATACGTGAGGCAAACGACGGAAGGGGTGCGACTGTTGAGGAAGTCGTCCATCGTCTCGAAACGATAATATCCCGTGCCGTTTCGCATATATTGGTTGTCTGCCGTCTGGTATTCGTAGTTCAGACCTGACATTATCTTGTGACTGCCCAGGTAGTAGGTTACGTCGTTCTTCACGTTGAAGACCTTATTGCGAACTGCATTTTTCCAGGAGAACAACTCATAGCCCAGCGACATATAGTTATTGCCATCGCCATCCAGGATATCGATGAAGGGGAATGGTTTGGAATTGGAGTCGCGCAAGTCCTCCATGTCAGAATAGGTCACCAGCAACTGGTTCGTGAGGTTGTCGGCCAGACGACTGTTCAGGTCGAGGGCCACGGTCTGCACGTAATTATCCATTGCATACATCGAGTTGGCAAATGCGATGCTATAGAGCGAGTTGCGGCCATAGGGCAGCGTACCGCCATCCACAGAGGTGGAGGGGTTCATCCAGCTGCGGCTCTTGGTGTAGTTGTAGCGCGCCGAGAGGTGGTGTCGGTCGGTGATGTTCCAGTCCAGTCGGGCCAGGAACTTATAGGTGTCGTTGTCTCCAGAATAATCTGTATAGGATCCTGTGTCGTAGCCATACTTGTTGCTGACATAGTCCGATACGGCCTGCAGGTCTTGCACACTGGTCCGCGAGAGGTAGTTGTCTGCGTCGTAAGCCCCGTTGTCCGAGCCGCGCCAGCGGTTGACCACAGTGGGCGACTTGATCATCTCTCCGTTGACGAAGAAGAACAACTTATCCCGCAGGATTGGACCGCCCAATGTCACACCGTAGGTTGTCGTCTGACTCTTGTCACGAGCGCCCGCCAGCTGTTCGCGCTCGATGGCGTCGCCCTGCATGTTCTCGTTGGTGTGATAGATGTAGGCCGACCCCTTGAAGGTGTTCGTACCAGACTTTGTGATAGCGTTTACGCCACCGCCAATGAAGTCGGTCTGCCTCACGTCGAAAGGTGAGATGACCACCTGCAGTTCCTCGATAGCTTCGAGGCTGATAGGTGTGCCGCCGCCGGGCAGTTTCTCTGTCAGACCGAAGTTGTTGTTGAAGTTGGCACCATCCACGGTGAAGTTCGACATCTTGCCATTGCTTCCTGCGAAGCTCATGCCATTGCCGCCATAGGGAGAGAGGCGTGTGATGTCACTGAAGGTGCGCCCGATGGTGGGGGTGTTGCGGATCATCTCGTTGTCGATGTTCGTAGAGGCGCCGGTTCGCTCAGCCGAGAACTTGGAGGCTTTCTCCGTGATGGTGACCTCGCTCATCTCGCTGGCTGACTCCGAGAGCCATACGTTCAGGTTCAGGGTCTCGCCGAGCACCAATGTGATACCGCCAATGGTCTTTGGTTGGAACCCGATGTAGGACACGGTCACCTTGTAAGGTCCTCCCGGCCGCATTCCTTGCATGTTGAAACGTCCGTCCATGTTGGTCACGGCCTGATAGCGCGTGCCCGTGGGTTCGTGGACAATGGCCACATTGGCCCCAATGATGGTCTCACCCTTCTGGCTTTCTATGGTGACCTTGCCACTCAGCCCAGATGTGGTGACCTGCGCCTTGACACCGAAG
>JAILFY010000026.1 GCA_024697285.1 Bacteroidaceae bacterium | reverse complement strand
CCAATCGCTACTGTCGGAGCACCTTTTTCTATCCTCGAAACGGTCAGAGGAGAACAGGTAGCCCGTTCTGCCACCTGTACTACACTAAGATTACGACGCAGACGAGCCAATTTTATTTGCTCACCTACGGTCTGCATCTTCTGTTCCAATTTTCGGGGCAGCTTATTGCCCATTGTTGTCTTGCTCATATTGATACTCAACTTATATTTACGAGCGCAAAGATACAATAATTTCTTTATTTTATGATATGTTATAACAATAAATATAGCAATTCAAGACATTTTTAACAATTTGGGGTCGTCTTTTGGAACAAAAAGCATACTCCTGAGACTCAACATCGCATCACAACCCATGAAATCCACGGCAATATCTTTTCACACTTCTGCACAAGAAAGTGGTATAGAGGCTCTTGCTGCTAAATAAGTGGCTAGTATTAATAAATAAGAGGGTAGTATTTCCAGAGAATAGTTTTCTTTCACGCGCATACGTGTATTGCTTTATAAGTTTTTTATATGACCCTTTTGCCCCATCTGACCCCTAAAGCCCATTAATTTGTTTCTCGTTAGGGGGCAGAAGGGGCAGAAGGGACACTTGTTCCCCACAATCAACTATTACGCGCGTGTAAAGGGCGAAAAAAATCAAATTTTGAAATCGAGACAAGAGCGCTGGACGGTATAGGGACGAACCTTACCGTTAGCCACAGCCACGTGGTCTGGATGAACAGCATAGCCTTTCAGTGCCTCTTCACTCTCCAGGGTACTGTCGAGCATCACGTCGGCATTCGATGAGGCCAGACGACCGTCGATGTGTACCTTCACATCAATCAGTCCGGGCACCTTGCCCACGAGTCCTTCCAAACCAGCCTTGATACCGGCCTTCACTTGCTTTTTCTCTTCTTCAGAGAGTTCTGGATTCAGAGTCCAGAGAATAATGTGCTTAACCATAACTGAACAAATTTATAAACTACAAGTTAGTACAAACGACTATTTATTGACTACAAATTTTGCGAATTATACGAATTATTAAACAATGGACGACACGGATTTAGATGTTCCAAATCGAATGCTGCGGGCAGTTCAAAGTGCAATTTTCTACCTGATGCGGGGTGGACAAAGCTGATAGCCTGCGCTTGCAGATAAAGGCGGTCAGCCTTCGTGCCATAGAGTTCATCACCCATGATGGGACAACCCAAGCCCTGCTCATGGGCACAGTGCATCCTCAGTTGGTGGGTGCGCCCAGTGTGGGGCCACAACGCCAACAACGTGTAACAGCGGGACGGTTCTTTCGTTACACGTGTCAACGCCCGATATTCGGTGATCGCACGCTTACCATGCGCATAATCCACCATCTGATAAGGCCGGTTCAGCGGGTCGCTACTCAACGGCAGGTCGATTATCCCGTGTTCCTGCTGAGGCACACCCTCGACAACGGCAAGATATTTCTTCTTAATCGTCCGTTCCTCAAACTGTTTCTGCAGATGATGGTAGGCATCTGACGTCTTCGCTACCAACAAGATGCCCGATGTCATCATATCCAGCCGATGCACGAGCATCGCACCCGGCCAGCGTTTTAGAGCCCACGTCGCCACAGAGTCATCACCGATCTTCCCTGGCAAACTCAGCATCCCCGACGGTTTGTCGACCACGGCCATCACCTCGTCCTCCCAGACGATACGGGGTTCCTGATGCCGGAGCCCTTGCACCTCAGGATTAGGATCGACGTCCAGACCTTGTAGCATCCATGCTAGCACAGGCTTGCACTTGCCACTGCACGCTGGGTAGAACTGTCCATGATGGCGTACTTCGCTTTTGGGCGACGGACCCCACCAGAACTCCGCCATACAAACGGGCTTGAGGTCATGCTGATAAGCATACTGCAACAGCTTCGGTGCACAACAGTCACCCGTACCGCCTGGAGGCAACGGGTATTTCTCCCGAATGCGAGGCGAACTGTGATAATCCTGCCAGATCTCCACAAGATCCTTCTCCTCACCACGGGCATTCAACATCTTATACTGTCTGAAAAGCCAAAGCTGCAACGCCTGTGACATCTCCTTATGATCAACCGAAGCCATTATCTCACGTTCCTTCTGTTTGAAATAGCCATCTGGTTGCTGGGCATCATACACGGGCGGCACAAAAAAGTCCCAGTCATTCCTGCCCTCCAACAGTCCCGAATACGCCGCAAGGAATGACACAGGGGAACCGTCCCCCTGTGTCATCCCCTCCACCACCAGCACTCCGAACATCTTCCCCTCTTTGGGCTGGATACGCTCAATCTCCTGTTTCACCTCCTCCACTGCCAACAGACACAACGGATGGGGCTCATAGCAGAACGGATAAGTGAACCGTTCCGGCCTTGGATAATCAGAAGAAAGAGGGTGCAACACTATAAACTTTAAACTCTAAACTATAAACTCCCCACTACAAAAGATCCAAACACTTCTCCACAGGAATACCCCTGTTCTTATCCTCCGTATCACGATAGCGGTCAATCATACGGAAGACGGTATCCATCGCCGTGCGGGTGGAGACCTTCAGCGACTCCCCATTCAACAAATGGCCGATGAGCACGGCCGAGAAGATATCGCCCGTCCCATGGAAAAGTCCCGGTATCTCATGATACTCCAGATGGAAGTAGCTATCTTCGAAATGGTTATATGCCGCCACCGCATTCTGTCCGTCAATCTTACAACTCGTGATGATAACCGACTGGCAGCCTATCTCACGCAGTTTGTCGAGCAGCACCTTGGCCTCATCCCATGTGATACCCTCCATGTGAATAGGCGTATCTGTCAGATAGCAGGCTTCGGTATAATTCGGGAATGTGAGATGTGCCACCGACACCATCTCACGCATGAGTTCCACCTGTCGCTGAGTGACACCATTATAAAGACGACCGCCATCGCCGAGGATAGGGTCTACAAAAACCGTCGTTCCCAAGGCACTCTGTTCCTTGCAGTAGCCAGCCACCACTCTGGCCTGTTCGTCGCTGAACATCAGACCCGTACAGATGGCATCGAACGAGAAACCCAGTTCTTTCCACACGGGCAGTGTACCACGGATATACTCGGTGGTATCCTGAATGTTGAATTTCCCGTAGTCTAGTGTGTTGGAAACGAGCGCCGTCGGCAGACTATATGTGGGAACGCCCAGATAAGAGAGGATGGGCAGCATGGCTACCATACCAACCTTACTATAGCCCACGACGTCGTTTATCAATAATATCTGTTTCATATCGTCTGCAAAGGTAATTTATTTTTTTGACAAAAGAACAAAAGAAACATAAAAAATCCGTTCTTATGTATTTATGTCTAAAAATATGTATACCTTTGCAACCAACAGATGGGAAATCAGCAAAGTTCGCCGATTCTGGCACTCCAACAACAGCGGCTCTTGCTCCAGATGGAGTATGCCGCCGAAAAGGAAGCCTACCGCAAGCAGACCGAGGATATCGGTTTGCAGCGGAAGGTAAAGCGTGGTGATGCATGGTATCCCGTGAGGATGGGCAAAAGCTACTATAACTCGCTGAACCAGCTCGTCGTGGAAGTGCACCGTCAGGGCGAGGATGACGAGATAGAGCATAACTTCGAGTTCGGCAGGCCGGTATGCTTTTTCTCTAGCCAGTCCGGAAATTCTAGAGAATCTAGAGAGACTAGAGAGTCTAAAGAGTCTAGAATCTCCTACTTCCCCTTTACCGGCACCGTCTCTTATGTCGATGGCGATCGCATGGTGGTGGCCGTGCCCGACAACGGACAGCTCATCGATGTCCAAGGCGCCGAGCATGTCGGCATCCAGCTTTTTTTCGACGAGACGAGCTACAAGATGATGTTCGACGCCCTCGACCGTGTGATGAGGGCCAAAGGTCGTCTGGGTTATCTCCGCGACCTCTTCTATATCCCATCGATGAAAGCCGAGACCTTCAGCTTTGCTCCCATGCATTTCCCTTACCTGAACCGCACACAGGAAGATGCCGTCAACAAGGTGTTGCGCGCGAAGGACGTGGCCATCGTCCACGGCCCTCCCGGTACCGGCAAGACCACCACCCTCGTCGAGGCCATCTATGAGACCCTCCGCCGGGAGAACCAGGTACTGGTCTGCGCACAGAGTAACATGGCCGTCGACTGGATCTCCGAGAAACTCGTCGACCGTGGCATCAACGTCCTGCGCATCGGCAATCCCACCCGTGTCAACGACAAGATGCTCTCTTTTACTTACGAGCGTCGTTTCGAGGCCCACCCCGACTACACCCTCCTGTGGAGCATCCGGAAGGCCATACGCGACCTCCGTAGCCACAGCAAGCGTGGCGAAAGGCTACGGGTAGGCGCGTCAGCGGGAATCGAGCGTTTCCACCAGAAACTGGAGCGCCTCAAGGAGCGCGCCACCGAACTGGAAATCCGCATCAACGCCCAGCTCTTCGGCGAAGCCCGTGTCATCGCCAGCACCCTCGTAGGCAGCAGCAACCGTCTGCTCGAAGGTCAGAAGTTCGGTACCCTTTTCATCGACGAGGCCGCTCAGGCCCTCGAAGCCGCCTGTTGGATTCCCATC
>JAILFY010000238.1 GCA_024697285.1 Bacteroidaceae bacterium | reverse complement strand
AGTGACTGCATAAATCCTGCGAGTGAACTGCGAGCGACTCATACACATCTCCGATGCTATGGAATCAATGCTGAAATGACCGCCTCCCAGGTTCTGATCATAAATCTCCGCCACCTTGGTCAGGAATTCTATATCCTCTTTGCGCAACCCCTTGTCGGGCAGCACCTGCGGCCCTCCAGCAGCGGCCCTCGGGGCTTGTGCCCCTCCCCTCTCCTTCGGCTTTGCGTCGGCTGCGCTTTCTGTGGTGCTCTGCACACCCGCAGGTTTGCTCTGCGAGTCTGCAGTTTTCTCCTCGTCTGCAGTTTTCTCCTCGTCGGCAGGTTCCTCCTCTTCGGCGGACTCACCCTTCTCCCTTTTCCTTCTCCACCAGACACCACACACCATCCCGAGTGCTGCAGCCAGCATCAGCAGCAGTAATGTGCGCCAGACAGAACCAGACGCAGCAACCGGTGGTGCAGGTTCGATGAGCAAATCTCCCTGACTCTTGCGCAGTTCCATGGCCAGTTGTTCGGAACGTTCGCTGTGGAGACTGTCGGTGAGCAGCAGCGCTTCTTGCAGATATGCGATGGAGCGCTGGGGATTAACAGAACTGCAGGCCCCCGCCAACAAGCGGCAGGCCTGTTGCAGCGTATAACGATTGTTCATATTCCGACACAACTCCTCACACTCGAGCAGCACCCGCAGTGCCTCCTGCGTCTTCCCTTGACGCAGATATAGTTGTCCCAGTTGCTTGAGGTTGATGGTCAGCGACTTCTGTTCGTTGGCATTTCTCAAGATATCGATGGAACGCTGGTAGAAGTTCTCGGCATGTGCATCATCATGCAACGCGCTGTAGATATCCGCCATCTGCGAAAGCCTTCTGGCTGTATTAATCTGATTACCCGCCTGGCGGTCGAGTTCATAGGCTCTCTGCGCGAAACTGAGGGCTCGCTGGGGCTCGCCGGCTTTCGTATAGATCTCTGCCGCTACGCCATAGCGCACACTCAGATGAGAGCTGTCCTCCAACGCGCGTTCCATATCTATAGCTTTCATGATATACCCCTTAGCATCATCCAGATGTCCAGCCTGCAGACTGAGCCCTGCCAACGTATTGTAGGCCCGCGAGAGATACGGAAGATTATTAGAGAGGCTGTCCAAAAGCAGTTCCTCTCGGGTGGCTTCGAGAGCGATGTCCAGTTGCCCCATACGGCTGGCCGCCACAGCCTGATAAGCCAGTGCCTCGGCCACGAAAGCCGTGTCGGAGTCCTGTCGACCCACTCGTTCGGCCTCTCGTGCCGCCTGCATCGTAGCTGTCATATCAGCGGCATGTTCGTAGTAGCACGCCGCCATATTCATGTGTACATCCTTCAACATCTCCAGCTGGCGGCTCTGACGGTTGTGGTGAATCAGCGTGTCAGTAATTCCTTCTGCATCCAGCAGCAACAGCAGCTGGTTAACATCCACAAGTCTGGGCCTTTCGAATCTCCGTATTTCCCGATAAAGGCTGTCGATGGACTCCCCACAACAAAAAGAAGAGCTGAAAAGAATCAGCATGACAGCTAAGATGAATTTTCCCTGCATATTCGTAGATACACCTAGTTTGATGTTGCAAATATAGTCTAAAGTTCAAACATTTCAAAAAGAAAAATAAAAAAAAGTATCTTTTCTGTTAAAGCGCACCATTGATTTCGTAATTTACTTATTTACAAGCTCATATATTTATAAAATGTAGAAATATTACAATAATCCGAAGAAAAATAGACCCGATATTACAAATATTTGCCCCAAAAAACAAATGAAAGATGTGCTAATAAGGGTTAACTTTGCACCGAAATCCCGAATAAACTATTCTTTATTTCTAACTTAACAAAAACTCTATCCTATGAAACGTTATCTACTCTTTCTTTGTGCGTACCTCATCGGTGCCGTTATGTGGGGAGCTGGTATCTGGACACCCACTATGGACCAGCGGTACTACCGAGACACCTCTCTACGTCACTGTCCAGGTGAATGGGAACACGACCACAACGGGTCTGGAGATTGGCGCCTTCGTGGACGGTGAATGCCGCGCCACGGCAACCACCGCTTCCTACCTGGGTGGCACTGCCTATCGTCTGCGCGTATGGGGTACCAGTGATGATCTGAACAAGACCATCACCCTGAAGGCTTTCTACAACAACATCGTCTATCGGTTCACCACGACCCAGACCTTCGACGGCGAGACAAGCACCCATGACGTGCCTGTCACCTTGTATCTGGATCAGGTGATGGGATTCACGGTGACCGACCCCATCAACATTGAAGCTTCGCTGCCTGCCGTTCGCGATCTCTCGAGCGACGTCAGCATCACTTACGATGAGGTCAACCGCAAGAACAAGTCCGTCGTTGAGACCGAGTTCACCTACACATGGACACCCGCTGCTGCTATAATGACCGTGGAAGGTAACACCCTCACAGCCACCGCCATCACACCACCCGACGGCATCACAGTAACATTGAACGTCGCGGGCGAGAACTATGGCAGCAACGTCGCTGTGAAGCAGTACACTTTCGAGACCAGCACACAGGTCATCGTAGTAGAGCCCGTTATCGCTGTGACCTCCATCACACTCTCTCCCACCACGATTGAAGCAAATGTGGGTGACAACTACAACGCGAAGATTCAGGAACTGGTGACCATAACCGTACTTCCCAACAACGCCTCCAACAAGAACTGGAACGCCAACGTGGATTATGTAAACAGTACGGCCACAGAGACAGACAACAACATCACCGGTCCCGGCGTGCTGAAAGTCATCATCAGTTCAGAATCCGATCCCAGCGTCACCGCCACGCTGACCATCAACGTTCCCACTCCCGTCAGCTTCAACTATCCGGCAGAGCTCACCCTCTCCAAGCTCCACAGCACCGCCGTTGCCTTCACCAACTTCGAAGGCGACAACTTCGACAAGAGCCTCATCACCATCACTTTCGCCGATGCTACTTGCGGACTGCCCTGCGCCTCTGCCACCATGTCAGATGATACAGGTCTGAACTGGAACTTCACCGGTTTGTACGTAGGTGACTACACCTATCAGGTGAACTACGACGGACAAGCCATGGAAAGCACTGCCTCCGGCTCTGCAGGTATTCTGCATATCCCCGCTGAGGTGGCTCTGAACAATGCCGGTTGGGACTGGATATCCCTCTATGCCTATCAGAGTGGTCAGACCAACTATGCACTGACCGACGGCGGCGACTACCTGGCTTGGATGAACACCGATACGAACAACAAGATTATCGAAATACGTTCCCAGACAGCGCTGCTCTACAACGACGCCACTTGGGGATTCATCGGCGACGTCACCGAGCTCTCTCCCGAAGGAGGTATGTATAAGGTGAAGGCTGCCTACGAAAATGCATCTTCCTGCATCATCAACTTAGGTTCAAGCTGCGTGCCCATCAGTTCCACAGCAGCCGTGTACAACACCATCCAGACCGGTTACACCTGGATCAGCTATCCCCTGGAGACAGCTACCACCATCGCCGAGACCCAGCTCGCCACTACGGCCCAGACAGGCGACAAGATCATCGGCAAGACCACCTCTGCCGAGTACAATGGTACTGCATGGCTGCCCACCGACTTCGCCCTGGATCCCGGCAAGGGATATATCTACTACACCTCTGGTGCAGGAGGTTTCATCCCGAACTTCGACGCTCCGACTCCTGCCGGTGTGAAGGGAGAACGTGTCGTGACAACCCAGACACAGACCATCAGCGAACCCAGCCCCTGGCAGTATGACGCCAGCCCGTTTGCCGACAACATGCCTGTTGTGGCAGCCCTGGAAGGACTGGAGACAGGCGAGCGCTTCAGCATCGGTGCTTTCGTAGGTGACGAGTGCCGCGGCGAAGGCAAAGTCGTGGATGGCAACATCTTCATCATCAATGTGGCCGGCAAGAGCGGCGAACTCGTACGCTTCCGCCTCTACAACAAGGCAACGGGAGAGTTCACAGACCTCGACCAATCCCTCATCTACGCCGCCCAACATGGTTCGCTGCGCGCTCCCGTTGCCCTCAGCGGCAGTGGCGTAGTAGATGGAATCCGGACTATGGAGCAGCCCACACAAGACTCCGAAACCACCTACAACCTGGCCGGACAGAAGGTGGGCCGCAACTTCCGCGGAATCATCATCCGCAACGGACAGAAGTTTGTGAAGTAACTATCGCGCGTACCTTATTATAATAGAACGCGAACCTTATTATAATAGATTATGAACAAGACCAACATCCTCCGCAGGAATTTGTGCAGTCACTTGCCTCAAGGCTTTTCGAACCTTGTCGGCTCTTGTCGACGCACTCTCCTTCGGAGGATGTTGTGCCTATTCTGCATCGGGCTACAGGCTTCCTCTCTGTTTGCCCAGAACATCTCGGAGATAGCCAAGTCCGACCCCCTCATCATATCTGGTGCTATCGGCACACGCAACACCTATCGCTACACCTCCGGTGGCGCCAGCTACGCTTCTCCCCTGAGCAACACGCTGTTCCTGGACCTGAATATCTCGCTCTATGGATTCAACATGCCTTTCTCCCTGTACTACAGCAATGACAACCTCAACTTCAGCTATCCACAATTGTCGCTGAGTATGACACCGCAGTACAAGAACTGGACAGGCTACCTGGGACAGAACAGCATGCCCTTCTCCCACTACCTCATGAACATGTCGTTCATGGGAGCCGGCGTGGAATACAATGCCAAGAACTGGCACGCAGGAGTCTTCTACGGACGACTGCGCAAGGCTGTGAACGATGATCCGACCGACCCCCTGGCCCGCAGTCCCCAGTACAAACGCATGGCATGGGGCTTCAAGGTGGGTTACGGCAACCGACGCAACTACCTGGACCTCTATCTGCTGAAGGCCTACGACGTGGACAACTCCATCAACGACCTCTGGCGCTCGAAGATCAACGCCAAGGACAACATCGTCATTGGTCTCAAGGGAAGTCTGACACCCTTGCGTTGGATGTCGTTCACGACCAATGCAGCCATGTCTGTATTCAGCAGCGACATCACCGCAGACCCCATCAAGACCGAGGAAGCCACCAAGTGGAACAATGTCTTCGACGTGCGCTACTCCTCGCTGATGCGCTTTGCCGGCGACGTGAGTATGAACCTCATGTTCGCAGGCATCTCGGCTCACCTGAGCTACAAGATGGTGCAACCCGACTACACCTCTCTGGGACTGACCTATATGGCCAACAACTACCATAGTCTGGGCTTCAACCTGAGTACGAACCTCTTCAAGAAGGTGTCACTCTCCGCCACCTTCTCCGGACAGGAGGATAACCTCACCAACCGTCAGATGTACACTACTCGCGGTTTCATCTACGGTGCCAACGCCAGCACCCGTCTCGGCGATCACTTCATGATCGGAGCAAACTACAACGGCTACACCCAGGTGCAGGGCGACGGCACCTCCATCGTCCCCGACAGCACCCGCATACATCGTCAGATGTCCAGCTACAGTCTGACACCTTCCTACAGCACCGACAACGACTCCTACAGCCATTCGGCCTCGTTGTCGCTGAACTACACCCAGAACTTCGACTGCAACCCCTATGCCACAGGCGAGAGCGACGTGACGACCCGCGCCCTGGGTGCCTCCTACACCTTTGGCGTGAAAGACTGGGGAGTGGACTTCACCCTCAGCCTCAGCGACCAACGCACTCGCGGCTACAACTCCCGCTACCAAAGCGATATCGCGTCGCTGTCTGCCGGCCGCTCGTTCCTGGAGGCCAAGAACCTTCACGTCTCCCTCACCGGAAACCTCATATATAATGAGGTGTGGCGACAGTCCAAGAGTCTCTCCATGGGCGGCAACGCACAAGCCAGCTACATCCTCAACGACGTGCACGCCTTCTCCGCAGCCCTGAGCTTCAACAAATACGGCGACGTGAACCTCTCGCGCCTGCGCAGCGACCTCGGCAATATCGATTTCTCCGCCAGCCTGAACTACACCTACACCTTCGAGTGGAAGGCGATCACGAAGAAGTAATGACATAGTCCGCCCTGAGTAAGCTCCTACGGGAATGAATGAAAATAGTCCGCCCCGAGTAAGTTCCTACGGGAAAGAACGAAAAAGCAACCGGCAGCGAACAACCCCTCCTCAGAACAGAAACTTATCAGAAAACTGATGATTAACATATAGAAATATGAAGACAATAAAGGCGAAAGGAATAGCATATAAGAGCAACCCGTCCAGTTCTCTTGTCTCCCTCTCCTCCCCCATCCACAGAGGACGTCAGGAGAAGAGTGGGCTGGGAGTACGTTCAGCCGTCTGGGGTCGGCTCGTCCTTCTCTTCGCCCTACTATGTCTTCCCTTGCGTCTCCTGGCACAGGAAGTGATGGTCACCGTGACACCCGTGCAGCAGGTGCTTCCGCCTCACGTCTATCTCTACTTGCTGGATACCGGTAAGTATTTCAACATCACACTGACGAACCTGACCGACGAGCCGCAGAACGTGTACCTTGGTTTCCAGTTGGAACAGAAGAATCCCTCCAACGGACTTGCCATCATCACCCCTCCCAAGCGCCAACCCACCAAACCTTATATCATACCTGCCAAAGGCGTCTACCAGCTCTCGATGGTGGAAATGAAAGAGATGTTCAACCACATCCCGCTGAGCGAGGTGCAAGCACCTGCAGACCTCTTCGAGAACTACAGCAATGGCGGTTTCGGACTTCTGCCAGAAGGACTTTATTCCATCCACATCACTGCCTACAAATGGAACAATCCTGACTACGTGACGCCTCAGGTGGCCAGCAGCGCTGAAGACGGCAGTTGTTTCTTCAATATCTGCTACAACGCCCAGGCTCCCAAGTTCCTGACTCCCGTGAGCATTGGTTTCGGACAGGACGAGAGCGACGCAGTAGCCATAGACCCCTTGTCGCCCCAGTTCACATGGACACCTCCTGTGGTGGTCTGCAATCCGACCGCACTGAGATATGAATATGACTTCACCGTCGTGGAAATGTTGCCCCTACAGAACCCCGACGACGCTCTGGCAAAGAACCCTGTCTTCTATCAGGCACGAGGACTCACCGACAACATCGCCATCATTCCGCAGCAGATCATCGCCACGATGAATCCCAACGCTACCTACGTGGCCATAGTCAGAGCTTACAACAAGAGCACCACCAGCGCTCAGCTCAACTACACGCAGATAGAAAACAACGGAAAGAGCGACTTCAAACTCTTCAAGTTGAAGGTAGCCAATCAGCCAGAAGAGCAAGAGCAAGAAGAGGAGGAACAAGAAGAGGAAGAGGAAGAAGAAGGGATGGGTATCTTCGGAGGCGCCAGCACAGAGGCCTTCCTCAACCCCGACTCGGCCTACACCTATCGCCTGCCTCGCCTCACCCGACCGACTTTTGACGACGGCACGGCCCGGAAGCGCTTCGCATTCGAAGAAATCAACGTGGAATGGGATGGCGTCTATCACTTAGGCGGCAACGGACAGCAACCCGACACGCTAGAGTTTGAGTATGAAGTGGAACTGTTCAACGGTGCGACTGTTGCCGACAAGAAACTTGCTCTGGAAGGAGAACCCATCTACAGCAAGACGTTTGGCGAAGATGAGGAATTCAAACTGACGATACCCTGGGAGGACATAGAAGAACTAGTCCATATCGGGGACTACATGGTACTGCGCGTGCGGCCCGTAGCCAAAGGCACCTCCGTGGCCTTTGCCGAAGACACTATCAACGTAGTGGATTTCGCTATGGCCGAACACCTGGCGGAGAAATACTTCCAGTGCTCGAGCACTACGAAGATAGAGAACAAGGAACCGACCGAGAAGAAAGACAAGGAACTGAAGGGTACCACCGTGGATATCGGTCAGTATGAACTGACCATCGATGAAATCAAAGGTTCTGGCGAGTCTGGCTTCCAAGGCAAGGGACGCGTGGCATGGAGCCCGCTGGGCTTCACCACAATGGTCTGCGTGCAGTTCGAGAAACTGATGATCAACACTGATGGACGCGTCTACGAAGGTACCTGCGAGAGCTACGCCGACGATCCGCAGAGCGACATCGAGTGCGTGGACAAGCTCTTCAGCGACTGGGGAATAGACAATCTCATCGGAGACAGCAATATTCCCAGTGCCGAATATCTGCAACAAGGTGCCGTGGATGTGGCCAAGGACCTGGCTAAGAAGATAGACCTGAAGGAATACTACGGTTACATCAAGACCGGCAAGAACCTGCTCGACCTGGCCAAGAAAGGGAGCGTAGACCGGTTGTACATGCCACTGGCCATTCCCAAAGACATCAACACCTCACCCGTTGATATCCAGATTGCCGGCATGAAATTCGCTCCGGATCACGCAACGATGAATCTCATCGGGCAGTTCGTATTGCCCGAGAGCGACTATCTGGAAAATGACATCCTCGTGCTGGGCTGTCCGCGCGTCTGTATTTCCCCGGACCGCTTGTTGCCTGAAGGTGGCACGCTGGCACTGCTCTCTGACTTCACCATCAAAGACCCCAACACCACTTTCGACATCACCTTCAAGGCGCCACAGGACCTGCTCTATCCCAAGGACGGCTGCTATGTGGCGTGGAAGGACGACAAGATGGAGATCTTCGGAATAGATGCCGAGATGTCTATCCCTGGAGCTGTAAAGGACGTGAACGGAGAAGCCACCACGGAGCAACCCAAGCTACGCTTCACCGCCAGTGTGGCAAAATGGACGGAACTCGTCATTGACGAGATGTCCATAGATCCCTTCCAAGTGGAGGACCTCCCCGGATGGACCTTCACGGCGGACAAGGTCATCATCGACCTGGCCACCCACCGCAACGCAGCCAAGATGGGTTCCTTCCCCAATGGTTATAAGGGCGAGACAGGTGTGGGCTGGCAAGGACTCTATGTCAAGGAGATTTCCGTGCAGTTCCCCAAGAGCATGGAGTTCGGTACCTCAGCGAGCAACAGCGATAACGATAACGTGCAGGGAAAACGCCTGAAGATCTCTGCCACCGACATGTTCTTCGACAAGACCGGAGCCACCCTCAGTCTGGGCGCAGACAACGTGCTCAGTGCCGAGGCTCAGGGCACATTGGGCGGTTGGGCCTTCTCGCTCGACAAGGTGGGACTGAGCATCTTGCAGAACAATTTCCAAGACTGCCACTTCAGCGGCACGTTCGGCGTACCGTTAGTCGACGGGAAAATTGGCTATTCGTGTAATATACAGAAGCTGAAGAATGTCTCGAAGGAGGCCAAACAACAATATGCTTATATCTTCAAGACCCAGCAGGTGGATGGGCTGAGTCTGGACTTCTTCCTGGCCAAGGCCACCTTCAACAAGGACCAGACCTATCTGCTCGTGGAAGCTACGCCTGAGAAAGACAAGCTGAAGACGAAGGTGGAACTGCTGATGGGAGGCTACATGACCATCGGCGGCGACGACCTGGACTTCGAGTTGCCCGACATCGCTTTCAGTCAGTTCCGTATCGCCAACTGCACGGTGTGGAACTCGGAGTTTGAGGGTAAGATGCAGAAAGCGGCGAGGGAAAGGAAGAACTCGATTACCGTCAATGGCAAGAAGAAGAGTGTCAAGTACCTGATCAGCGACAAGACCTACGAGATATCCAAAGACAAATGCTACATCAGCCGCGGCTCCTGGGGACTGGCCTCGGCGGCCAAGAAGTTAGGGCCCTTCGAATTCACCCTCAACAAATTCGACATCGACTACTCCAACGACCTGCTGAAACTCACGGCCGACGGTAAGGTAGCTATTGTACAAGGCATAGACCTCAGCGCTCAGGCCAGTGTGACGGTGGAGGCGGAAGTCAAGAACCTCACGGACCTCTCTAACCTAAGCATCAAGTACAAGAAGACGACCCTGAACGACCTGGTGGTGAACTCCACCTTTGCTGGCTGCTCCTTCGATGGCTCGTTGCACCACGAAGACGGCGAGAACACCGGCTACAGCGGTAACATGGCTTTCAAACTGCCCGGCGAGTTCCTCATCATACAAGCCAGTGCCGCCTACTACGACTACGACGACGGCAAGGGAAATGCCTTCACGTGGGGCTTCCTCAAAGCCAAGGTAGGCTCGAAGACTGGTATCGAAATCACTCCTATCAAGATTCAGAGCATCACGGGTGGCTTCTACTTCAACTGCCGTCGCGACGACGACGACGAGAAGGGAGCCAAACCCGAAAAGGGCCTCATAGGCGTTGTCGTAGGACTCGAGCTGTCCACTACCGCAGGCGAGAGTGCCCTGAAGGGTGATTTCGAGATGACCTGTATCTACGACAAGAAGAAGAAACGCCTCACCTCCTTTGTCCTGAATGGACACATGGAAGCTTTGGATGGCATGATTGATGCCGATGCGTCCATCGTCTATCACCACGACGACAACGATCAATACATTGCACTCAACGTCACTGTGGATGCAGAAGCAGATGCCTCGGAGCTCGCCGGAAGCATACAGAAATATACCAACCAGTTCCAGAGCCAGATAGACAAACTGAAAGAAAAAGGCTACAAACTCGTGAGCGACGTCAGCGGCGGACTGGCCGGCAAGCTGGAGACCGACAGCGACGAAAAGGCCGAAAAGAGCAAAAATACGAAGAAGCCCGTGGAGGTGAAAGCAGGAGCCACAGTACGTCTGGACTTCCGCGTGACCATGAAGAAGGACGGCAAACAATGTTCGCCCGTCAAGTGGCACCTCTACCTGGGTGAACCCGGCGACGGCAAGAATCCCACTGCCGACGAGATGAAACGCTGCCGCTTCGTGCTCATCGACTTCCAGTCGGCCATCGTCAACGTGAATATCGGCGCCAATGCCTACCTGTGCATCGGCAACGAGCTACCCAACGGTGGCAAGCTGCCACCCATTGCCTCCAAGGTGCGTAAGTTCCTCGATGGCGCCTCCAAGGGCAAGGGCGTGCAAAGTGCTTCGCAGAGCGAGGCCAATGCAGCCCGGCAGAAAGCCATGGACGAAGTGCTGGAGGCAGCGGCTTCGGGATGCGGCGTCATGCTCGGCGCCACGGCCTATGGCTATATCGACCTCGACTTCGGACTCCTCTATGGTAACTTCGGCGTCACCGCAGGTTTCGACGTGGCCCTGACGAAG
>JAILFY010000225.1 GCA_024697285.1 Bacteroidaceae bacterium | reverse complement strand
CTGCCACACTTGGTCGTAGAGCGACACTTCTATCTCGCCATCGGTCATCTGCGCCGGAACACCGGCAGCCAGCACCCGGCGGGCTTCGTCGCCGCGCAGCCGCACCTTATATTGTCTAAGTGCACGGATATATATGTCGTCTGCTTCCTGCAGGATCCTCACGCGCTCCGGGGTGATGTCGCCGAGGATTCTCACAGCCAGCCCAGGACCGGGGAAGGGGTGACGGGTGATGAGGTGTTCGGGCATTCCGAGCTGCCGGCCCACACGCCGCACTTCGTCCTTGAACAGCCATTTCAGGGGTTCGCAGAGCTGCAGGTTCATCTCCTTTGGGAGTCCTCCCACATTATGATGGCTCTTGATGACCTTGCCGGTGATGTTCAGCGATTCGATACGGTCGGGATAGATGGTTCCTTGTGCCAGCCACTTGGCTCCCTGCACCTTACGTGCTTCCTCGTTGAAGACTTCCACAAAGTCCCGTCCGATGATCTTACGTTTCTGTTCGGGGTCAGCCACTCCTGCCAGGTCTGCGAAGAACTTGGCACTGGCATCGACGCCACGTACGTTGAGTCCCAGACACTCGTAGTCGTGGAGGACATCGCGGAACTCGTTTTTCCGCAACATGCCGTGGTCCACGAAGATACATGTGAGGCGGTCGCCGACGGCGCGATGGAGGAGCACGGCGGCCACGCTGCTATCCACGCCTCCCGAGAGGCCGAGGATGACGCGGTCGTCGCCTATCTGCTGGCGCAGCTGTGCCACCGTTGTCTCCACGAAGCTGGCAGCACTCCAGTCCTGACGGCTGCCGCAGATATCCACGACGAAATTGCGCAGGAGCAGGGAGCCCTGGGTGGAATGGAAGACCTCGGGGTGGAACTGCACGCCCCACAGCGGTTCGCCCTGGCACTGGTAGGCAGCGTTGGAGACGGTTTCGGTGGAGGCGATGACTTGGAAACCGGTGGGCAGGGCAGTGATGGTGTCGCCATGGCTCATCCACACTTGGGAGCCGAGCTCGAAGCCGCGGAAGAGGGGGTTGGTGACATCTATCGTGGTGAGTTGCTGACGGCCGTACTCGCGCGAAGGGGCAGGTTCCACCCGACCTCCAAGGGTGTGGCTCATGAACTGGGCCCCGTAGCAGATGCCCAGTATGGGGTAGCGACCTCGGATTGTGCTGAGGTCAATCTGGAAGGCTTCCGGGTCATAGACGGAGAAGGGGGAACCGGAGAGAATGACGCCGATGACGTCGGGGTCGTCTTGCGGGAACTTGTTGTAGGGCAGGATTTCGCAAAACGTGTCGAGTTCGCGGACGCGGCGTCCGATGAGCTGTGTGGTTTGTGAACCGAAATCAAGGATGATGATTTTCTGCATAAATGTGTGACTATGTGATGTGTTCTTTTTTCTCAACTTTCGTTTAAGATGCAGCCTTTGGCTGCGGTTTAAAGGGCACCAAGGCGCGGTTTAAGGGGTTTAAGGTGCGAGCAAGCTCGCAGTTTATGGGGCTGCCTAAGGCGCGGTTTAAGGGGTTAACGTTCCTATAATATAAGCATTTAGCATACGCGAAACTTCAATTATTATAAAGAGACTTTGTCTGGAATGATTATAGGGAGAGAGGGTACGTAGATTCCCTTGTAGACAGTTGGCCTCAAGCTTCCTGCATGAGGGATTGTGCAAAGGCGTCAGCTTCCGCCAGGGTCTCTGCCTTGCCGGCATCCATCAGCCGGAAAGCGGGCGGGACGAAACCGAGGAGAGAGCGGTTGGCGCAGATGTCCAGGTAGAAGGTGATGATGGAGAACTTCTCCGGCCACGACTGCATCAGGGGGAAGAGCTGCGGCGAGATCATGTGGATACCGGCGAAGGCAAGGGGCGTGGCCTGCTGCGCCGACAGGGAGGCAGACGGCGACACGCGCTGGGCTATGGGCCCGCGCAACTCGCCCGACTGGGTGTTTTGCCAGCCTATGAGGTGCTGGGTGGTGGGGTCGAAGAGCAGTTGACGACTGCTCCGACGGGGCGAGACAACGAGGGCGGCCGCAATGTCGGGGGATTGCTGGTAGCGGGCGCAGAAGGCGGAGATATCAAGGTTCGAAAGGATATCTACATTATGAATGAACACGGGATATTCGGGGTCAAAGAGGGGGGCGGCATGCTTCAGCGCCCCACCGGTGTCGAGCAGGAGGTCGCGCTCGTCGCTGATGCGGATATCGAGTCCGAAATAGTGGTTGGCGGCGAGGTCGTCGATGATCTGCTGTCCGAAATGATGGATGTTGACAACGATGCGTTGGAAGCCGGCCTTCTTGAGGCGGGCGATGACGTGGTGGAGGAGCGGACGTCCGGCCACGGGCACCAGGGCCTTGGGCATGGAATCCGTGTATGGGCGCAGTCGGGTGCCAAGACCGGCAGCGAGTAGCATAGCCTGTTTCATGGGCGAGAGGTGGGGATATGGACTCGTAGGGATAGGGGAGAGAGTTATCAGGATGAAGTGTCGGCGGAAAGGGGGGAACGACCGGAAAGCTCAGCGGCGGTGGGTGGCAATGATCTCCAGGAGGTCGGCTCCGTGGTCGCTGGCGATCTTCTGACCGATGCCGGGCACGGAGAGCAACGCATCGGGGGTGGAGGGCTGACTGTTGGTCAGGGCTATGACGGTGCGCAGAGGCATGATGTAGGCTGGCGGCATGTGGCGCTGCCGGGCCATATCCTTGCGCCAGTCGAGAATGGCGCGGTAGAGCGAAGGGTTGTGCACCGAAGAGACATCGACATCGGCTTTGGCCACGCGGCTGCTCCGGGTGGGTGGTGTGCTGCTGGTGGCGCTGCCGCTGGCGTCGGCGGCAGCGGGGTCGCCGGTGCGGGAGGCACGTCGCCTGCGCGGCGATGCCGAGCGCTTCCGGGAGGTATCCTCGGTCATGGAAGCCCGTGCCTTGGCGTCCCAGTAGGCGTCCAGCGAGAACTCGGACATGCAAGCGATGAAGATGCTCATCTTCAGGTTGAAATCAGCTTTCAGCAGGTCGAACTCTTTCTCTATCTGTTCCTTGCCGCGGGCGTTGTCCACCTCCGGCAGTTCTGACTCCATGAGCGTACCCAGGATATTGGCTGTTTCCTTGCAATAGTATCCGATGGCAGCATGAACCCGCTGACGTAGGGACACATTGTCGGCGTAGCTGTCGGCCAGGGGAGTGAGTTCGCGAATCTGCGCCTGGAACTTGACGCCCACGGCCATCAGCCGGGCGTCGGTCTCCTGGGCAGCGGCCTGCACCATCCGGAGGTAGTCCGGGAAGAAGGGCATGTACTCACTTGCCAACCGCAGGAAATAACGCAGCCGCATGGAGATGGCCTTGAAGTCGAAGACGGTGGAGAGGATGTCCTCCTCGAAGCTACGGCGGTCGTGCAGGAAGGTGGTGGCCGAGGGGATGAGCTCGCGCGCCTGGTCCTCGAACTGGGTGACGTCGGGGTCGGTGGTGACGACGGCGGAAGAGATGGGGGTGGAGAGCACGATGCCCTCGAGGGTGCGGCAGCGGGAGAGGGCCACATAGACCTGGCCATGGGAGAACGCCCGGCCGGCGTTGACGATGACGCGGTCGAAGGTGAGACCCTGGCTCTTGTGGATGGTGATGGCCCAAGCCGTGCGCAAAGGTATCTGAACGAACGAGCCCACCACTTCCTCGCGGATGACTCCCGTGGAGGAGTCGGTGGTGTACTTCGTGTTGGTCCACTCCTGCGGGCCCACCTCTATGCGGTCCTGTCCGCAGAGGACGGTAACCTTGGTGTTGGTGATCTGTTCGATGCGACCGATGAGTCCGTTGTAGTAGGCCTTGGCCGTGGTGGGGTCGTTCTTGCAGAACATCACCTGCGCCCCCACCTTCAGCGTCAGCAGGGCGTCGGTGGGATAGGCGAGTTCGGGGAAGTCGCCCTTGACGACAGCCTGGAAGAGCACCGGCGGCGCTGCCAGGGCCTCCAGCTTGTGACTATTGATCTGTGCCGCCTGGTGGTTGTGGGTCGTAAGGGTGATCCAGTTCTCCTCGTCGGGCGGGTCGAAGGCGGGTTTGAAGCGGGCGTTGAGTTGCTGCATGACGTCGCTGGTGATATTACCGTCGCGGACGCTGTTGAGGAGGTTCACGAAATGTTCGTCCTGCTGACGGTAGATCTTGCGCAGCTCTATGAACACGAGGTCGGTCTTCTGCAGCGCCAGCGAGGAGAAGAAGTAGGGTGTGGAGTAGTACTGCTGCAGGATGGGCCATTCCTCGTCGTTGGCCACGGGTGCCAGCTGCTGGAGATCGCCGATGAGCAACAGCTGCACGCCGCCGAAAGGCTGGTCGCGCTTCTGGAAGCGGCGCAGCACGGAGTCGATGGCGTCGAGAAGGTCGGCGCGGACCATGGATATCTCGTCGATGACGAGAATGTCCAGCGACCGCAGGATATTCAGTTTGTTCTTGGAATAGGAATAGTGACCTCGCTTGTCGCGCCCGGCCACTTCTTGTCCGCCCGGGAGAAATAACCCGGGAGCAAGCTGGAAGAAAGAATGGATGGTGACGCCGCCGGCATTGATAGCTGCCACGCCCGTGGGCGCCACGACGATGATGCGTTTGCGCGACTCCTGCTGCAGACGGCGTAGGAACGTCGTCTTGCCCGTGCCGGCCTTGCCCGTGAGGAAGATGTTGCGACGCGTGTAGAGCGCATAGTTGCGCGCCATCTCCAGTTCTGCATTTTTATCGTTCATGCTGCAAAGGTACGGAAAAAGTTTAGAGTTTGGTTTTTGAGGCGTGTAGTTTTTTGAGCAATGGAGCCAAATTCCCCCCATTTTGACTCCTGATTGAGAAAAACTTTCGGCTTTCTCCTTTTTACTTGCAACTTTTCACTATCTTTGCGGCCGTAAAAAAACACACAGAACATTATATATAAATAAGGTATATGGAAAATTTCTCTGATCTCGTTCGCCAACGCCGTTCGATGCGCAAGTTCACCGACGAGCCCCTGTCGCCCGAACAGGTGGAAGTTTTGTTGAAGTCAGCACTGATGTCGCCTTCGAGCAAGGGCAAGCACGCCTGGCATTTCGTAGTCGTGGATGACAAGGCGATGTTGAAGCAGTTGTCGGCCTGCAAGTCGGTGGGTTCCGACTTCCTGGCGGGAGCGCCCCTGGCCATCGTGGTGGTGGGCGAACCCGAGGAGAGCGATGTGTGGGTGGAGGACTGCAGCGTGGCCAGCACCATCCTGCTGCTGCAGGCCGAGGACCTGGGTCTGGGTGCGTGCTGGATACAGCTTCACAACCGCTTCGACCCCGAGGGCAACTCCTCTGATGAGATCGTACGCGAACTACTGAATATCCCCGACTCGATGCGCCCGGTCACCATCGTTGCCGTGGGCCACAAGGGCATGGAACGCAAACCCTTCAACGAGGCACGGCTGCTCTGGGAGAAAGTGCACGTGGGCTCCTTTGGCGATGCAACGGAATAGTGGCGGCGCCGTGGAACCTCTGAAAATAGCATTCATAGGTGCCGGCCGGTTGGCCACGAACCTGGCTCCCGCCCTGCAGGCTGCCGGTTGCGAGCTCCTGGAAGTGTGGAGCCGTACCCGCGAGTCGGCTTCGGAGCTGGCTGCACGACTGAAGTGCCACGCCGCCTGGGGCCACGTCGGCGAGGCCACCACCGAAGCGGACGTCTATATCATCAGCGTCAGCGACGCCGCCCTGCAGGAGGTCGTGGGCGCCTTGCACAAGGGGCGCGAACGGGCCCTCTTCGCCCACACCGCGGGTTCCATGCCTCTGGGGCTGTTTGCCGAGGCGGGCCACGAGCGGGGAGGTGTCTTCTATCCGATGCAGACGTTCTCGAAGCAGCGGGCCGTGGATTTCTCCCGGCTACACTTCTTCATCGAGGCCACCACCACGGAGGACCTGCGACTGCTCGCCCAACTGGCATCGGGGCTCACCGCCGAAGAGCACATCCACGAGGCAGGGTCTGCCGAGCGCCGGAGGCTGCATCTGGCGGCCGTCTTCGCCTGCAACTTCGCCAACCGCTGTTTCGCCCTGGCCGATGATATCCTGCAGGATGCCGGACTGCCCTTCGACGCTATGCTGCCGCTGATTCAGGAGACGGTGGAGAAACTCAACACACTCTCGCCCGAGGACGCACAGACCGGACCTGCCGTGCGGCGCGACAGCAATGTGATTGGAATGCAGCGCGCGATGCTGCTCCAGCGGCCCGACCTGCTGGCCGTTTACGACACCCTCACCCGCAGCATCCAGCAACCTCACTCAACCCCAAAGCAAGACAAATGATCAACTACGACCTCACACAACTGCGCGCTCTGCTCTTCGATGTCGATGGAGTGCTCAGCGCCGAGACGGTATCCCAGGACTCCGAGGGAGAACCCTTGCGAACCGTGAATATCAAGGACGGCTACGCCCTGCGGCTGGCTTGCCTGCGGGGACTGCATGTGGCCATCATCACCGGAGCACGTCCGCAGAGTATCCGCAAGCGATACGAATACCTGGGGGTGCCGGACATCTTCCTCAGCTGCTCCGTAAAGACCGAGACCTACGACCTCCTGAAAGAGAAATACCAACTGCGCGACGAGGAGGTGCTCTACATGGGCGACGATATCCCGGACTACGAGATCATGCGGCGCGTGGGCTGTCCGGTGTGCCCGGCCGACGCCGCTCCAGAGATAAAAGAGATATCCATCTACGTAAGCCACAAACGTGGCGGCTACGGTTGTGTGCGCGACGTGCTCGAACAAGTGCTCCGCGCACAGGGCAAATGGATGTCCGACAAGACCGCCTTCGGGTGGTGAGGTCCACAGCGGCCCACTCCCCCGCCCCAACAAAGCAATACAGCTACCACGGCATCATGAAACTTATACTTGCCAGCAACTCCCCTCGCCGCCGCGAACTACTGGCGGGCCTGGGGCTCGAATTTGAAGTGCGAGTGCTGCCCGGCATCGCCGAGAGTTATCCCGCCGAGCTCGCCGAGGGCGACATACCTCTATATATAGCCCAGCAGAAAGCGGAGGCGTATCTGCCCTCGCTGGCACCGGACGAACTACTCATCACCGCCGACACCATCGTATGGCTGGACGGACAGGTGATGGAGAAACCCAAGGACGAGGACGACGCCTGCCGCATGCTGCGACAGCTGAGCGGACACACGCATCAGGTGTTCACGGGCGTTAGTCTGACCACCACCGAGAAGCGAGTGGCTTTCTCCTGCCGCACCGACGTCACCTTCGCGAAACTAGAGGAAGAGGAGATACAGCACTACGTCAGCCGTTTCCGCCCTCTGGACAAGGCCGGAGCCTATGGCGTGCAGGAATGGATTGGATATATCGGTGTGGAGCGAGTGGAAGGGTCCTACTTCAATGTGGTGGGACTGCCCGTGCAGCGCCTCTATCAAGCTTTGAAACAAAATTTCAACATAAGATGAAAAAGTTTTTCGTATTCAGCTCGTTGCTATTGTCTGTCCTCTGCATGACAATCAGTTGCGACGACGAGAGCGACGGCATCAGCGTAGTGCCTCATTTCTCGGGCATCGTTTGTGAACCTTCTCTGCCCAATCCTGGCGACAGCATCACTCTGACGGCCGTTCAGGACCAGAAGGGGAAACTGATAAACAAGACGTCCTACGACTGGACGCTGAAGTACAGCTACTTCTACGACGGAGCTGCCACGCGCGACACCACGGTCACCCGAACGATTACCACCAACTACGACGGCATCAGCAGCGACGACCCTGTGGCGGGCTTCTGGCTTCCGGCCAATATCGCCAGCGACCTGACCGTTACGATCCGGGCGTACTACAACCTCTCCGGTCAGACCAGCACCGGACAGCTATATGGCGAGGCCTCACGTACTTCTCAAATCCGCATCAATAACTAATGAGATTCTCCTGTTCCCTCTTACTCTCATTGCTACTCTGTGTTCCAGTCCTGGGGCAGCCGGACGGTGATGTCTTCGACGAGCATTTCTCGGATTCCACGCTGCGAGTGGATTATCTTTTCTCCGGCACCAACAGAACGTCGCATATTGCGTTGAGTCGTCTGTCGGAGACGGCAGGGTGGTATGGGCGTCGTCATAACCTGGATCGTCTGCCCCTCCAGGGCAACGGCCAACTGATGATGCTCGATGCAAGCACGGGCGACACGCTCTATTGCCACAGCTTCTCCACTCTGTTCCAGGAATGGCAGGAGACGGAGGAGGCACAACGGGTGGAGAAATCCTTCGAGAACACCTTCGTGCTGCCGAGGCCTCGGGAGGTGGTGGAACTCGTCTGCCAGCTGCGAGACACTCATGGGAAGGTCGTTGCGCAATTGCGCCATCGGGTAGATCCTGCCGATATCCTCATCCGCGACCGCAGCAACGAGGAACAGACACCCTGGAAATACCTTCGCAAGGGAGGCGATTCCCGCGAGTGCATAGACGTGGCGTTCGTGGCAGAGGGGTTCCGGGAATCGGAGATGCAGGACTTCCTGCAGGTCTGCGACAGCAGTATCATGGCCCTGGCGGCTCACGAACCTTTCCGCTCGATGATCGACAGGTTCAACTTCGTGGCTGTGATGCCGCCTTCCGTGGACAGCGGCGTTTCCATTCCCCACCTCGGCGTGTGGCACGATACCCCGCTGGCCTCCAGCTTCGACACATTTTACAGCAATCGGTACCTCACCACCCTGCATCTGCAGCGACTCTACGACCTGATGACGGGCATCCCCTTCGAGCACTTCATCATCCTGGCCAACACGGAAGAGTATGGCGGCGGAGGTATCTACAATAGTTATAATATGGCTTCCGCCAAGTGTCCGCGGTCCCGATATGAAGTGATCGTGCATGAGTTCGGCCATAGCTTCGGCGGTCTCGGCGACGAATATGCCTACGATGCACAGGCGGAAACGATGTACCCCGCCGACACCGAACCATGGGAACCGAACCTGACAACGCTCGTGGACTTCGCCTCGAAGTGGCAGGATATGCTCCCTGAGGGGACAACTGTGCCCACACAACCCGACGGCAAGGAACTCACCTCCAAGGTGGGCGTCTATGAGGGCGGGGGCTACCAGCTGAAAGGTGTCTACAGGCCCGCACAAGAGTGCAGGATGAAAGTCAACGAGGTGGAAGAGTTCTGTCCCGTCTGTCAGCGTGCACTGAAAAGGCTTATCGATTTCTACACCCGCTAACCTATAAGATTTTTCCCTCTAATAAAAAAACAGTCATGAGACGATTTTTCCTCCTCCTGCTCCTCTGCTCCACCGCTTTATGCGTAAGTGCCCAACGCCGACTGCCCTACTACCGCGAGGGTGTGCCCATGGACAGCATACGGCTCAGCGATCCCTTCATCCTGGCTGACTCAGCCACCCACACCTATTATATGACGGGCACCGGCGGCCTGATGTGGACCTCCAAGAACCTGCAGACGTGGGATGGTCCGAAATGGGTGCTGGAGCTGGATTCCACCTCATGGATGGGACGTCATCCCGCTATCTGGGCTGCCGAACTGCATCACTACAAAGGCAAGTATTATTATTTCGCCACCTTCACCAACGAGGCTATCACGATAGATAGCGTGGCCGGACGAAGGGTGCCACGCAGGGCCAGCCACGTACTGGTGGCCGACAAGCCCGACGGCCCCTACCGCCCCACCGGAGACCCGGTATATCTGCCTGCTCACATGGCTACGCTCGACGCCACCCTCTTCGAGGACAACGACGGTCATCCCTATATGGTCTATTGCCACGAGTGGCTGCAGAACAACGACGGAACCATAGAGCGCATCCGCCTGCGCGACGACCTCACCGGCACCCTCTGGACTTCCCGCACCCTCTTCCGAGCCAGCGACAGCCCCTGGAGCCGCAACGACGATGGCACAGGACCGAATGTGGTCACCGACGGACCATTCCTCTTCCGCACCCAGACAGGACGACTCGGGATGTTGTGGACAAGCTGGATAGGACAGATTTACACACAAGGCGTGGCCTACAGCCTCTCGGGAACCATAGAGGGGCCGTGGATACAAGAGCCCAAGCCCATCACTCCTCCCAACTACGGACATGGGATGCTTTTCCACGACTGGAAAGGACGACTGCTCTGCGCCATTCACAGCCACGAGAAAGTGAATGGACGTACTATACGCATTCCTCACCTGTTCCTGATGAACGACGAGGGGGACAAACTGACGACCCTGGCACATTTCAAGCCATAAAGGGATAAGAAGCAAAGCTCCCACGACCCTCACCTGATCAACTAAAAACATATATAATCTGAAACTAATCATGAGATAATAATACGATGTATAGCTTGAAATACAAAGTCACTACAAGCACTTGCGACAGCGAGGGCCGGCTGAAACTCTATTCGGCGCTGCAGATGATGCAGGATTGTTCGGAGATGTGGATAGACAGCGAACCGGGCGTCTTGCAGTATTTCACCGAACAAAACATGACGCAGCTCCTGGCCTCGCGTCAGGTGGAAATCGTACGGGTTCCGCGGTTCAAGGAAGAGCTCACCGTGGCAACGTCCGTTTATGGGATGAAACCGATGTTCGGGTTCCGCAACACATTCATCTACGACGCACAAGGGAATCCTTGCTACAAGACTTGGAGTATGGGGGCCTTCGTGGACAAGACAACCGGGAAGCTGAAACGGGTGGACGAGCCGACAATAAAATCCATGATCCTGGAACCACAGCTGGACATGACCTACGGCGACCGACGCATCATCCTCCCCAAGGAAGGTGGCATAGCGGCTGAACCCATCGTGGTGCGCAAATCGGATATCGATTACAACAAGCACCTCAACAATGCGAATTATATCCGAATGGCCATGGAATTGCTGCCAGATGATTTCATCGTGAAGGGGCTCCGCGTGGAGTACCGTGTTCCCGCCAAACAATCAGACATCCTCCTCCCCACCACCTACCACCTCCCTTCCTCCTTCCTGGTATCATTGGCCCTGGGAGAAGAGGTAAGTGCACTCGTGGAATTCACAAGGTGAAAAAAGATTTATCCATTTAACCTGCACACCAGAAAGCATAAAACGTCACCTTTTTACGTAATCAACTATTAAACAACACAATACAGGGTAACACTTTTAGTGATAGATGGGTGACAGGGTGAGGCTTTTTTGCCATTTTCATGCAATGACACGATCTAACTCGCCTTTTTTTGCGCGTCGGTGAACCATACCGAGAATCTCTCAGACGTTACGAATCTCTCTTTCACACGAATGTCCAGAAATTAGGGACATATTATATACCATAAATAATCATTCATGAACATTTTATTTTCCATCTCTCTTTCACACGAATGTCTAAAAATTAGGGACATATAATATACCATAAATAAACATTCATGATCATTATATTTTCCATATCTCTTTCACACGAATGTCCAGAAATTAGGGACATATAATATACCATAAATAAACATTCATGAACATTCTATTTTCCATCTCTCTTTCACACGAATGTCCAAAAATTAGGGACATATAATATACCATAAATAAACATTCATGATCATCATATGTATGTAATTCATGACTATTATATGTGAGACAAATATTGATGTCGTGAAAGGCGGAGGGTGGCAGATTAAAGGCAGGGGTGGAGTGAACCCTCTCCGCCAGGCGTTTACAGTCTGCGTTCGCACCCGCTGCGGCAAAGTTAAAGTAGGGGCAGGACCCCATGCCAGTCTATATACTTTTCACCTGGAGTGCAATGAATTCCAAACTGTAATAGGGGTGCAGAATGGAGGATGAATGTTTGCATAGTTCACGGGAAATAGTTCTTGTGGAAGGCAAGTATAGGGTGGCGAAAAAAGGGGCTATAGTGTCTTCTATGTTCGGTCATGATCGAACGTTTGTTCGAACATGATCGAACAATGGTTCGAACATGACCGAACAAAGAAGAGGGTGTAGCCTGTTAAAACAAGGGTTAGGACCTGTTGAAACATGGAACTATACAAGGGTGGGGAGAGTGGTAGTTATCCTGAATGGAGGGTGTTGAGCGAGACAGATAGAGGTTAATAAGTTTTCGGTTGTGGGTAAATCTGATTTGGATGCATCGGAAAGAGGGTGAAGGCGGATGTGAATAGGTTTCCGGTTGAGGGTATTTCTGATTTGGATGCATCGGCAAGAGAGGGAGCAAGGGTTGTGAGAAATATCCTCGCGCGCGCACGTGAGAACATTGTTTTCCATACATTTTTACATTCAATATGGGTTAAATGATTTAAAATCATTTGGTTAATATGATGTATTTATGATGTATTTTAGGATGTAAAAATGTATATTGAATGATTTTTTTGACAAATTAATGATTTGGGAGGAGAAAAACAGGTTAATTTTTGCATATTTATGAGTTCCTTTGTAGCGTTATAGCCCGAACAGCCAACAGGCTGTACGTTTGTATCGTTTATCTTGTTCGATTTATATTGATTCGTGAGATTTCTGCCGCGCAGCGGCACTCCCCTTTTCTGTAGTCCTGTGGCGACAACAAGCCAAGCCCCGTGTTTTTTGAGTCGCCTTCGGCGAAAAATACAACAAATCAATCCAAATCAATCAGATGGTTGTCACAAACAACAAACCTGAATGCATACCTACAGCCTGTCGGCTGTTCGGACTGGCACGGGTGACTGCCCCTACAGCGGATGTATTTGCTCCGCCTTGCGTTTATTTCGTCACGTATTTTCTGCCGCTGTAGGGGCAGACCCCCCGTGCCAGCCCAAACGTCGGTCACGGCGTACAAATACCGGCGGACCAGACTGCGAACAACAAACCTGGGTATACACTTACAGCCTGTCAGCTGTTCGGGCTGGCACGGGGGACTGCCCATACTATTTCCCCCCACACAATCATTTCTGAAAAATCATAAGAAGAATAGGATAAAATGGTAGTTTGTACACTTAAATTGCACTATATTTGACTTGTAATTAAGGAAGAATTGCAAAATTTATATGTTATTCAACATAAGACGAAACATTTTTATCCTTTTTCTTATAAAGTTTCTGAAATAAGCTATAATTTTGTTGCAAATATGTGGGTTTGTACCCACGAGTGCTAACTAACATGTAATAAAGAAATTTACAACGTAACAGCCAAGAAATCAGCATTATTCACCCAACAAAAGAGTTTATCTCAAAAGGAAATCAAAACATTCATATATTAACAATTTTAAATGGAAAACAGTATTCTCAAGCGAAGGCTTGCCAAAGGTGCAAGCCGAGTGTTTGCTGCAATGCTCCTCATCGGAGGACCGTTGAGCTGGACGTCCTGTACGGACGACTTGCTCACAGGCACTCCTACATGGTTGGGCAGCAGCATTTATGAAGAGCTGGAGAGCAGAGGCGACTTCCAAACGACGCTGGCTCTCATCAACGACCCAGACCTCTCGGAGACGAACTATCCGGAGATGCTTCGCCGCACGGGAAGCCTCACCTTGTTCGTGGCCGATGATGCGGCATGGAAAAAGTATCTGGACGCACGTGGGGTGTCGTCAGTCAACGAACTTTCGAAGGCAGAAAAGAAGAACCTGCTGAAAGGTGCGATGATCAACAACGCCTACCTCATCGAATTGCTGAGCAACAAACCTGGCGATCCTCCAACAGAAGGATTGTTCATGCGCCGCTCAAGCCGCGTGGATATCAGCGATTCCATTCCCGTAGTGCTGGCCTCGGAGATGCCTCCCTACAACCCTGCTCGAATAGAAAGCGACACCGCCGGCAACACTTCCGTGATTGACTACTGGAGTCACGTGCGCGGACGCGCGAACATCTTATTATATAAGGACAACAACGCTCCGACGATGGTGCACTTCACGCCCGACTTCATGTCGAGCAACGACATCGTGCAACAGGACATCCAGGTGCTGACCAACGGTGCCTGCCAGACCACCGACCGCAGCTACATCAATGGTCTGCCTGTGGCGGAGAACGATGGCAGATGGCCGGACAAGGATGTGAACACCGACGGTTCGGCCAAGGAGTTCCTGCAGGACATCACCTGCCAGAATGGTTACATCCACGTGCTGGAATCCGTTCCCGAGCAGCTGCCCAACATGGCAGAGATCATCCGCACGAAACCGCAGTTCAGCATCTTCAGTTCGCTGCTCGAGCGCTTCAGCTATCCGCAGTTCATCGGTATGCGCGAGGTGGAAGGCCGCAGCGACTCTATCTTCGTGAAGCGTTACTTCAACAACGGCAAGAACGCGTTCGACACACCCTCTGACTCGGAGACACCTCTGAGCAGCGTGCTGACTCTGGATCCAGGATGGAATGCCTACTGCATCAATACTACCAACGAACAAATCACAGCTAACACCGATGGTGCCGCCATCTTCGTCCCCACCGACGAATGGATGAATTACTACATCACACAAGGCGACGGCAAACCCATCGGTGTCAAGTATAATTATAATTGGGATAACGTGCCCGATGCTATCGTGCTCCCCTTCCTGAACAACTGCATGAAGAGCAGCCTTATCTCTTCTACTCCCAGCAAGTTCGACAACGTGAAAGACACCCAGTCCGAACCCATGGGTCTTACCGTAGATAAGGTGGACAGCTGCTTCATGGCATGTAATGGCGTGGTGTACCAGATGAGCAACGTCTACGTCGCTCCTGAGCACCAGAGCGTCTTCTTCCCCGTAACCCTCCGACAAGATCAGGACCTCAGCGTGATGTATCGCTTCATATCCGATACTCGTTATAAGCCACCAACACACGCCTACACCATGGACTGGACCGGTTATGAGAACCAGGCTTACGTGAACTCTATGGCTTCCACCTACAGCTTCCTGTTGCCGAAAGACGAGGCGTTCACGAATATCATTGATCCTTATGGCATCTATGAACAGAACCTGAGCAACAAGAAGCCGGTGGCTTATCGCTACTATATCGATTCCCAGAGCAAGAACTTCCCCGTCTCGGCAGAAGCCTTCGTAGTGGACACCACTGGCGGCCAGATGATTGTCACGGACGAACCGGCCACCTTCCAGCCTACCTCCACAGACTCCAAGGGCCTCGGATTCATCAACAACCGCATGACGGATTTCTTCGACAACCTCATCGTCGTGCATGGGTCTAAAGGTTCTCAGACATTCCACCCCGAACAGGAAATCTACCTGACGAAGGCTGGAAGCCCCATCAAGGTGCAATTCTCCGGCACCAAGGTGACCGGCATTGCAGGCTCTGCACAGATGGAACGCGGCACCTTCATCCCCGTGAAGGAAGACATGATCTTCGACCAGACGGAAGCCGGCAACGGCGTGTCCTACGTCCTGGATTCCATCCCTTCGACGACACTCACCGCCCCCTACGACATCCTTCACGACACCATCAGCCACCCCGACTTCTCGCTCTTCGCCACGTTGATTGGCCCCAGCAGTTCCATCATCTCGAAGAACTTCGGTTCGGCTGACTACCCATACATCAACTATGGTATCAATATCCTGAGCAAGTACCACTATACTATCTACGTACCTCAGAATGACAAGATCCAAGAACTTATCGATAAGCACAAGCTGCCCACCATCGAGGAATACGACGAGTGGCAGAGCGTGATCGACAGCGCTAAGGTCATCAAGGACATCTTCGACTCTCTGTACACCGACTTCAAGAACTCAGCTGACAAGGACGACGAAGTCCTCAAGCAGCAATGGGCTGACCGCGAGACCTTGGAGAACGAGAAGTACGACAGCATTGAGACGAAAGCCAAGAGCTGCATGGCCTTCATCGACTCTGTGCAGACGAACTTCGTACGCTATCATATCCAGGACGGCTCCATCTACCTGGGAGGAGAGCAGACGAGCAACGTCTATGAGACAGCAGCCTACGACGAGGCCACCAGCCTCTTCCGCCGACTCAATGTGGGCAACTCGGGATCTGCTATCACCGTGACCGATGCCCGTGGCAAGGTGGCCAACGTAGTAGCTGGCGACCACAGCAACCTTGTCTCCCGTCAATATGCATTCAACAAGAATCGTTGGATATACTCCTCTGCATACGTCGTGGTTCACACTATCGACAATGTGCTGCTCTACTCCGACGACCAATTGCTACCCGATGGCTTCCCCAAGCCCACTTATCCTGTAGCAGATTTCGAGGTAAAACGCAAATAAAGGGCTCAGAAGATGAAAACATTAAGATATTATATAACGCTTAGCCTCATGCTGGTGAGTTCTCTGGCAATGGCTCAGATTTCACGCATCAGTGGTACTATCAGTGATGATATCGATGTACTCCCTGGTGCCAGCGTGGCTGAGGTCGACGCCTCTAATCGTGTCGTCAACGCCACTGTGACCGATATGAATGGTAATTTCGTCCTCCCCATCAAGAGTGCGAAAAACAAACTGCGCATCAGCTTCATGGGCTACAAAACCCAGCAGCTGCCTATCAACAAGACTGTCTATAAGATCACCATGCAGGACGCTACCAAGCAGATGAAGGAAGTGCAAGTCGTGGTGAAGAAGAAGATGAAGACTTCGGGTCTGGAAATCCCCGAACGAGAGGTCAGCTTCTCGGCACAGGGCATCAGCGCCAAGGAGTTCGAGGGTCTCGGTATCACTTCTGTTGACGAAGCCCTGCAAGGACGTATCGCCGGTCTGGATATCGTGATGAACTCCGGTGACCTCGGCTCAGGTACCAGCATGCGTCTGCGCGGCGCCACCACCGTGTCCACCCTCACCTCCAATGAACCGCTCATCGTCGTCAACGGAAACGTTTGGAACGTGGACCTCTCAGACTTCGATGTCAGCACTGCCAACGACGAGAAATTCGCTCAGTTGCTGAATGTGAACACGGAGGATATTGCCGACATCAAGGTGCTGAAGGATGCTGCCGCAACAGCTATCTGGGGTTCTCAGGGTGCTAATGGTGTCATCGAGATCACCACAAAACGTGGTTCACGAGGCAAACCAAAAGTGACCTACTCCCTGAAGATGACCATGACACACCAGCCCGAGGGCATCAAGCTCCTCGACGGTGACCACTACACCATGCTTCTGAAAGAGAGCTACTTCAATCCGCAGCTGGATCCCTGGGTAGGTCAGGTCAATGAGCTCAACTACGACGAGTCCTACTCCGAGTTCCTGATGTTCAACAAGAACACCGACTGGGTGGACCTCGTGAAGCAAAACGGTCTGCGCCAGAACCACTACGTCAGCATCTCCGGTGGTGACGAGAAGACCCTCTTCCGCATCTCCGGCGGTTATGACCACGAGACAGGTACCATCATCGAGCAGAAGCTGAACCGCTTCAGCACGCGTATGGCTCTGGACTACTACGTCAACGACCGCATCAAGATCATCTCCAACTTCGCACTAACCTACACGAAGAACAATCGTAACTACGATGGTCTCCTCGGTATCGCCTACACGAAGATGCCTAACCTCTCGCCCTATCGCTACGCCTACGACGAGAATGGCAACGAATACAACACGGGTGAATACTACATCGTTCCTCGCTACGCCTTCACCAACTACGGACAACTTACGGCTGCGCAGCAGAACAACTTCACAGACCAACGTGACCTGCACAACCCGCTGTCGAGTGCAAAATTTGCGAAGAACGACCAGACGACTTACGATATCACTCCCGAACTGGAGCTGGAGTACAAGCTCCTGGGTCTGGATGACAACAGCACGCAACTGCGCTACAACGGCCGCGTGGTGATGAACGTGTACAACGACTACACCGACAAAAGTTTCCCCAGCTCACAGGTAACTACCAACTACTGGGATTCCGGTTCGGCCTACAGCTATTCTCGTAAGAACCTGGCTTTCACGACCACCCACACGCTGACCTTCCAGCCTTACTTCGAAAACAAAGACCACTACTTGCTGGCCATGGGACGCTTCCAGCTCGTCAGCGGTAGCTCCAGCAGCCAGAGCACAGATGTCTACCGTCTGCCGGAACGCCAGCAGAGCGTCACCTCCGGCGGCTTCGTAAGCGCCATGAGCAGCGGCTTCAATGAATGGCGCTCTCTCTACTACACCTTATCTACTCACTACAGCTACAAGAGCCGCTACATGTTTGACTTCTCAATGCGTATCGACGCCACCACGAAGTTCGGTCCCAACAACCGCTGGGGTTACTTCCCCGCCGTTTCCGGCCGTTGGAACATCATCGATGAACCTTGGATGGAATGGGCACGCGAGAAGGCTAAAGTAAGCATGTTCTCCATCCGTCCGGGATGGGGTCTCGTGGGTAACCCTCCGGGTGCTGACTACCTGTATATGAACCGCTTCGCACAAGGTTCCAACTACCTGAATCAAGTGAGTATGAACCCCAGTGGACTGAAGCTGACCGAACTCAAGTGGGAGAACATCATCACCTGGAACTTAGGTGTGAACCTGCACTTCTTCGACGACAGACTGAAGTTCGTCGTCGACCTCTATCACCGTACCACCAAGGACATGCTGATGAGCAACTCCGGCATTCCTTCCAGCAACGGTTGGTCCAGCCTCACTTACAGAAATGTGGGTGACATGAAGAACGAAGGTTGGGAATTGCAGATCGACGGCGAACGCCTCCTCAAGAAGGGCAAATTCTGGATGGACGCCTACGTCAACTTCGCCAACAACCGCAACGTCATCACAAAGATGGATCCTCTGGTGCTCGCCAGCTTGAACATCGACTGGACAGAGAACAACCGTTCCGTGCTCCAGCGCGTACAGCTCAACAACCCGTTCGGTTCCATCTACGGATTCCGCTACAAGGGCGTTTACCAATATAACTACGACACCGCCCGCGACATCGCCCGCTCCGACATCAAGGCAGGAACGGACCAGCTGCAAGCCAACATGGATCAGAAGGGATGGACCTATCCTATCGTGACCAACGCCGACGGAACTTTTGTCCGCGACGCTCACGGAGATCCTATTCAGATGCGCTTCGCCTACAAGACTTCCACGGGTACGGGCTATGCCTTCAAGGGTGGCGACGCCATCTACGAAGACGTGAACCACGATGGTAATATCAACCAGCTTGATATCGTGTACCTCGGCAACTCTCTGCCGAAGCTCACCGGTGGTTTCGGTCTTACACTGCACTACGACCGTTGGGCCCTGAGAGCCAACTTCAACTATCGTATAGACTACGACATCCTGAACATGGCTCGTCTGGACATGGAATCCATGATCAGCAACAACAACCAGAGCGAGGCCGTGAACTATCGCTGGCGCAAGGAAGGTGACGTCACCAGCATTCCACGCGCTATGTTCGGTAGCGGCTCCAACTACAACACACTTATCAGCGACCGCTTCGTAGAGGACGGCACATTCCTGCGTCTGAACTATCTGCAGATCAACTACAGCTTCGATCCCAAGAAGCTGAAGAGATGGAATATGTCCACACTGAACTTCTACGCCAGCGCCAACAACCTCTTCTGCCTGACGAAGTATTCCGGCGTGGATCCGGAAATCGGTTACGGTGGCTACGGCGTCACCACCGACGGCAGCCAGACACCGCGCTCTAAATCCTACACCGTAGGCCTCACCATTGGTTTCTAATCTAAAGCAACATGAAGATATGAGACACCTATATATAAATATAAAGAATGCCACACTTATAGCCATCATGGCTTTGGGTGCAGTCAGTTGTGCCGACTTCCTGGAGATCGAGCCTCGTGATATCGTCACAGAAGATAACTTCTGGAACGAGAAGACGGACGTTGACCAGATGGTTGCTGGATGCTACGCTTCCATGCAAAGCGCTGACTTCATCAATAGATGTGAAGTATGGGGAGAACTCCGCAGCGACAACATCTATCCGGGTTCCAACGTGGAAAACGATAATAACGACCTCTATCAGGCACTGCGCGAGAACCTGCTCTCCACCAGCTCCTTCACGAACTGGTCCAGCTTCTATGCAGTCATCAACAAGTGCAACACGATTATCCGCATGGCTCCCGTCGTCAGCGAGAAAGACCCCTCCTACAGGGAGAGCGACGTGAAAGCCACCATTGCAGAGATGACAGCCCTGCGTTCCCTCTGCTACTTCTACCTCATCCGCGCCTTTGAGGATGTTCCTTTCTACCGCGAAAGCGTGCAGCAGGAGGACGAAGTGCAATACCTCGCACCCGACAGCTTCAACTACGTCCTCAATGAGATCATCAAGGACCTCGAGTACGTGAAGAACGACGCGCTCTCACGCTACCCCATGAGCAGTCTGGACAACATCGGACGTGACTACAACAGCAACTGCAACCGCATCACCCGTTATGGAATCGACGCCATGCTGTGTGATATGTATCTCTGGACGGGCGAGTGGGACAAATGTATCGCTTGCGCCGAGGAAATCATCAAATCCAAGGCTTCTGACTACTATGAGTTCTACGGGAATCAGACTGGAAGTTCATCCATTTCGAACACTCCCAAAGAAATCACCGGAGCTCCCTTCGGACGCGTGGCTTATCTCTATCAGAACACACGCCAGGACCCCTCGCAGTCGTTCAATGCCATTTTCGGAACAGGCAACAGCTTCGAGAGTATCTTTGAGCTGAGCTTCAACTACAGCTCCAGCAGTAAGAACTATGTCAAGAGCTCCGCTCTGGCAACCCTCTTCGGAACCGGAAACACCGACACATCTATCGGCCCCTCAAACTCCGGAAGCGGTTATCTCACGGCACGTCCCGACATCGTATCTGATGTCTACAGCCGCAGCTACACCTACTACCCCCACCAGTATGACGTTCGCTACTACAACAACGTCAAGCCCGCCAATAGCGAGTATGGTGAAGGCACAATTCGCAAAGGCGTAGCCATGGAATTCAACATCACTTCCGACCAGAGCAACGCAACGATGCCCTTTATCAACTACAACGCCAGCAATTTCATTTTGGATAGCGAGTTGAATCGCAACTGGATTTTCTACAGACTGACAGACGTCATGCTCATGGAAGCAGAAGCTCTGTTGCAGAAGGCAACCGACGAAGTCAGCGAGGAGAACACGGCTCTCATGAACCAGGCCTTTGACCTCATCTATCTCGTCAACCGCCGCTCCGTCACCGACAACAGCAAATACCTCTCCCCCACCGCTGCCAACATGACGACCAGAGCGCTGATGAACACCTTCCTCATGCAGGAGCGCAACCGCGAACTGATGTTCGAAGGCAAACGTTGGTTCGACCTCGTTCGCTACGCTCGACGCGAGGGTAAGACGGACATCGTAAAGGCTAACGTTCCTTCGTCCAAGACCATGGGTGGTGCCAGCTCCAACAATGGTTTCCCAAGCATGGCTCACCTCTTCTGGCCCTACAACAAGGAAGAGATTAAAGTCAATCCGAACCTTAATCAGAAGGTTATCTACAAGAATGAGGCCACTGAAGGTATAGAAATGAATAAGTAAAAGATATACAATTATGAAAAGGATAAATCACTATTTCGCATTGTTGGCAGTTGCCTTCGTGGCTGTCGCGTCCAGCTTCTCGCTCGTGTCGTGCAGTGATGATATGAGTGCCGATGACCTCTACACCTACAAGGCGGAGATGCTCAGCGACTGGCTTCGTAACAATGAAGACTTCTCCAAGTTCGCCGCCATCGTGGAGCGCGCCGGACAGATGGACCTGCTCAGCACCTACGGCACCTACACCTGCTTTGCACCTACGAACAAGGCCGTGGACGAATACCTTCAGTCGATGGGCCTCACCTCTGTGGACCAACTCTCCGTGGCAGACTGCGACACGCTCACTCGCACGGCACTCATCGACAAGATGTACTTCACCACAGAACTGGGTGAAGAACTGGACCAGGCTTCTGGTGAAGATGAGACCACCACTACGACAACGGCCTTCATCGCATCCACCAACCTCCTCGGTCGCTATCTTACCATCGAGTCCGTTCCCATCACCATTCAGCAGGAACAGCTCGACGGCACCATAAAAGAAGTGGAAGCTACCACCTACCGCATCAACAAGTCCGGTACCATCATCTATGAACTGCACAATGACTCCGTAGAAAATGGCGTCGTGCACCCAGTGGATGGCTTAGTGGCCAGCAGCTCCGAAACACTGCCCGTGCTGCTGAAGAAAGATCCGAATATCAGCATCTTCTACAACTGCTTGGAGATGACTGGTCTGAATCAGGAAATGTACCGCATCAAGGATGCATCCTACGACCCCTATGTATGGCGTCTGGGCGGAACCAAGAATCTGGAGAAGCTCTACTGGACAGGTGCTCAGTATGACTACTGCCACGTACCCGAAGAACGTCGCTATGGATATACCGCCTTCTGCGTTCCCGACAGCGTGCTCGCAGCCGTATATGGCATCACATCCTGGGAAGATCTCTATGACTATGCTTGCACCGTATATCCTGAAGGAGCCGGTTCTGACTACTATGGTAAGGACTCCGAAGCCCTGAAGGACGAACGCAACCCCCTGCACAAGCTGATAGCTTACCACTTGCTAAACCGTAAGGGTGTGTACAACAAGCTCTATACCAACTGCACCGTCTATCATGCTCTTGTGAACTCCGTGGAATGGTATTCCACCATGAATCCCTTGAGCACCCTGAAGGTGGAGCACATCGCAGCAACAGCCAATAAGTTCCGTGGTGATGCAACTCCGAACACGTTGTACCTCAACCGTATGTACGATCCTGCTCGTCCGGCCCTGACCCAGCGCGGTGCTATCGTAAGCACCTCCGTGGGCGAAGGACTCACCCAGGAAGCCGTCAATGGTGTCTATTACTACATCGACCGCCTCATCGACTATGGAGCTACGACGCAGAACACCGTCTTCAACAATCGTATGCGTATCGACTACTACACCCTCTTCCCAGAGTGCATGAACAATGATATGCGTACGACCCGCACCTGGGGTAACCTGGGCACTGAAGACCCCAATGCCGACGCCCGCAACTATATCTTCCCCCCGGGATATCTGGACAACGTAACGGTGGCCGAGGATGGTGACTTCTTCCTGCAGAACTGCCGTAACTACTTCTGGAGCTACGAGGGTGACGAGTTCAACCTCCGTTCAGACAACAACTCCTACGACATCACATTCAACCTTCCCAGCGTGCCCTCCGGTCAGTATCAGATTCGTCAAGGCTTCTGCGCCATGGCCACCCGCGGTATCGCTCAGTTCTATATCGACGATATCCCCCAAGGTATTCCTCTCGATATGCGTAACAACGACGACGCCGTCTTCGCACAGCGTATCGGAGGTTGGATTGCCATCCCCGACGGAACCATGTCCACTGCTCAGAAAGAACGTCTGGACCAAGTCAAGAAGGATATGCACAACCTCGGATGGTATCATGGACCGCGCAGCACACGTTATGTCACCACCGGTGCCGGCAGCGTGAAGAACGACTTGCTGCTCTCCACATCCAACTCCGGCTCGGCGGCCAGCGCTGCACGTAATCCCCGCAAAGTCATCTACGAAGGCTACCTCGACGGAAACAAGCAACACACAATGCGCATCAGGTCCGTCATGGCTATCGGTGGAGCCGAGCTGATGCTTGACTACATCGAGATTGTACCTAAGAGTGTATATGGAGTAGAAAATGAAGAGGCTGCCGAAGACGACCTCTAATTCACCCGAAACAACGTAATCCACAATCTGAATTGTATACTACAATGAAAACATCCAGATATCTGACCCTCATGGCTTCCGCCATCTTCGCAGTAGGCGCACTGGGCATCAGTTCCTGCTCCGACGATTGGAACAGCCACTATGAGGACTCCGACAACGAAAACGCTGCCAACCAACCTTCGCTCTTTGAGCTCATCAAGGCCGACGGCAGTCTGAAAGAATTCCAGCGCGTGCTGGAACATATCGGCTACGACCTCGTGCTCGATGGCCCACAGTCGCTGACAGTGTGGGCTCCTGCCCTCACCACGGAACAGGCCGACAGTATCATAGCCCTCTATGACACACAGAAGCACACCATTATAACAATGCCTGATGGCTCGCAGCGATATATCCAAGACAAGGACAACAAAGCCATCACACAGTTCCTGCAGAACCACATCGCCCTGTACGGTCGCTCGGTATATGAGAACTATTCCGACTCCATCAGAATGATGAATGGCAAATACATGGTGCTTACCGAGAATGCCCTCAACGAAGCCACCTTCGTCCGCAAGAATGTGGTGGCCAATAATGGTATTCTCTACACCCTCAGCAGTCCCCTCGTCTTCATACCGAGTGTTCGTGACCACCTGCTGCTCGACGCAGACCTCGACAGCGTGGCTGCCTTCTACACCCTCTTCGACCAATACTCCCTCGACGAGAGTGCCAGCGTGCAGAGAGGCATTGTCAATGGTAAGATCGTTTACGCTGACTCTGTACTGAACCTGAGCAACCAACTCTACAGTACTTTAGGATGGATTGCCCGCGAGGACAGCTCCTACGCCTTCTTGGCTCCCACCAACGATGTATGGAGTAAAGAATTGGTACGCTTCTCACCCTTGTTCAACTACGTCAAGGACGTCCAGAACCGCGACAGTGTGGCTCTCCTGAACGCCAAGATTGCCATCATCCGAGGCAGGATGTTCAACATGAATGGTCAGCGTGGTAAGAAAATCGAGGAATGTGATTCCTTGGTCAATACCATGTATGTTCGCCACAAAGACTACTATGGTCTCAACGTCTTCTACCAGCCCAATGAAGCAGGTGGCATCCTCGACGGACTCACACCTTGGAGCTGCTCCAACGGCCGGATCTACAAAGATACAGAAGGCAGAGTGGATCCCAAGAACACCTTCTTGGAGTCTCGCTATCTCATGGCAACAAGTCCCCGCTACTTCAACCTCTCCAAGATTGGATATGCAGGAGAAATAGTACCTGCCGTGCAGACAACCATCCGCTCCTTCGTGGACACAGTCACTTACGAGGGCACAACTTATGATGTAAGTCTGCTGAAGCAACAGAATGTCCTCAAGGGAGAGAACTACCTAGAGGTGGCACCTTTGGCCTACCCTGGCGTGAAGAACACCACCAGCCGTATGTACTTCTACCTCCCCAATACGTTTGCCAACCTCTATTATAACGTATATCTGGTGATGGTTCCTCCCTACCTCTCCTACGATGGTTATCAGAAGTCCGAGGTACTGCCTATGCGTTTTGAGTGCTATTTCCACGAGCGCCTGGAAGAGGAACGTACAGACAAGCAGGACAGCGCCTTCATGCAGTCCTACCCCAACGACGACCTCAAGTACGACGAGCAGAAGAACGACCGCAAGCCCGAACACCTTCTGAAGGTGCCCGCAGGGGAAACCCACAGCGCTGGTAGCGCCACGAAATTCATGACCACTGGCAATGAAATTGACATCATCTGCATCGACAAAGCTCGCAAGCCGACCTTCTCGTCATACAATTTCCTGAGCGCCAACACGGAAACGGTTCTCCGCTACAGTGTCGCTTCCGACGTCAGCAACTCGGCACTCTCCAGAGGTCAGCAGACTAATATTATGCGCATAAACCGCATCATCTACATTCCGTTCGAGACGGAAGAAGAAGCCAACAACTTCCAACTCGATTTGTCTAACCTGAAAGAATTCAACATCTCACTATGAAGACAATAGGATATATTTGTTTCTCCCTGTTTCTCGTAGCTGCTCCTGTTGCCGGATTTGCGCAGGACGAAATCGAGGAAGAAGAAATCGACACCACCGCCGTGTTGCGTGCACGAAAGGCTGCCGCGAAGAAACAGGAACCCACCCGCGAGATCACGGGACGGGTAGTGAGCCAGCAGGGCCTCGCCCCCTTGGCAGGTGTCCTCGTACAGTCTATTGCCGGCAATGGCTATTCAGCACTTACTGAAGAAGACGGAACCTTCAAACTGAACGTTCCCCTCTACAGCTCGGCCGTAGAAGTCACCATCCCTGGATATAATAAGGTACGCGTGGGACTCAACGAGAGTGGACATCTGCGTGATATCGTCATGCAAAGCGATGCTGCCAAAGCTCTCTATGGCGAAGACGACAACATCCTCGGTCACTCCCGTGCCGGCGGCTTCGATTTCTCCTCTGCCGCCAACGTTGCCACGGAAATAGAGAACCAGCTGGGTGCCGATGTCTATACGACAGAGCGCAGCGGTATCAACGGACTGGGTGCTTACATGCAGATAAGTGGTGTAGGCAGTTACCTCTCCAACGCTCAGCCTCTCGTGGTCATCGACGGTGTCATCACCGAAATGCAGTACGACCGCGAAATGATTCACTCCGGCTTCTACAACGACGTCCTCTCCAACTTCAACGTCAACGACATCGAGAGTGTTGAGGTCATGCGCAATGGTACCGCTATCTATGGCGCAAAAGGTGCGAACGGAGTCATCCTCATCAACACAAAGCGCAACACCTCCTTGGCTACTCGCATTGCTGCAACAGCCAGCGTAGGTGTGGAATTCATCCCTGATCACTACAGCATGTTGAGTGGCTCTCAGTTCAAGACTTATGCCAGTTCACTCATGCAGTCCACTGGTACGAAGATGCTTTCCTTCAAGTTCGTGGATGAGCGTCCCTACAACTCCGCTGACCCGTACAACTACAACTACTACTACAACAAGTACTCCAACAACACGGACTGGACAAAGGAAGTGTACAACGCAGCCGTCGCTCAGCGCTATGGTCTAAGTGTACAAGGTGGTGGTGACGTGGCCAACTACATGCTCTCGCTGGGTTATTATCACGCCGACGAGACCATCAAAGAGATGAACTACAACCGCTTGAATATCCGATTCAACACGGATATCAAGATCACCGACTGGATCGACGTCCGCTTCGACGCCAGCTTCAGCAACTCCACCCGCAAGCTCTACGACCTGGGTGCCCCCGAGGACTACGAGCAGAGCACAGTGACCTCACTGAACTTCCTGGGCTATGCCAAGAGCCCCATGCTCTCTCCCTACAGCTTTGTAGCATCCAACAATGGTCCTGGCATCATCTCCACTGCTCACTTGGATATCGACGACGAGGATTACCTCTCTGAGATTTCCCAGCTGAGGAACTCCAACTACGAGTTGGCTAATCCCACCGCCATTCTGGAGTACGGAACTGCTCAGAACAAGAACTACTACGACAATTCCTACGTCAATCTGGCCATCACCCCCTCCTGGCATCCCAACAAACACCTGAAGTTCTCCTCCTTGTTCAGCTATTCTCTGGTCAACACCAACGAGAAACGCTACATCCCGATGAATGGTGTTCCCGCATTCTGGGTACAGGCTTTCCACCAGAAGATGGACAATATGATCGGTTCGCTCTACTCCCGCCAGAACAGTATCCTCAGCGATACAAAGGTGCAATGGAACAACCGCTATGATGCACATAGCATCGACGTGATGGGTGGTTTCCGATTCATCAACGAAGGCTACTACCTCACCAGCCAGAGCGGTTATAACACCGGCAACGACAAGACTCCTCTTATCTCCGGCACCGCCCAGAAGCAGATCGACGGCACCCGCGAGAACTGGGCATCCCTCTCCTGGTATGGTCAGGCAAAATACAACTACGCCAACCGCTACTACTTGCAGGGTGACATCGCCATGGAGACCAACTCCCAATTCGGTCGCGACGCCGATGGCCTGAAGCTTGGCGGTGTCGTATGGGGAATCTTCCCCAGCCTCCAGGCAGGATGGGTGGTTTCCAACGAGCCCTGGTTCGATGTGCAAGGAGTGGACTATCTGAAGTTGCAGACAGGTTATGGCCTCAGCGGTAACGACAATCTCCCCTTCGACGCCTCCAAGAGCTATTTCAAGAGCCGCTTGTTCCTGAGTTCCACCCCCGGTCTGAGCTTCGAGAACATCGGTAACACCGAACTCAAGTGGGAGACGACCCGTCGGTTCAACGCCGGTGTGGAAGCACGCTTCCTCAACAACCGCCTTGCTGCAGCCTTCAACTACTTCTATTCCTGGACCAGCGACCTTCTCACTCTCCGCAGCTCCAACTTCCTCACAGGTATCAGTCAGTACTGGAGCAACGGCGGCAAGCTGGAGAACCAAGGTTTCGACGTAAGCCTCACCGCACACGTCATCTCTGGTAACAAATGGAACTGGAGTGTAGGCGCAAGTGTCGGACACTATGTCAACACTCTCACCGAGCTGCCCGATAATCTGGACTACGAAGATCACTCCGTTCTCGGAGGTACCATCCGCAGCCAGGTTGGCAACAGCATCAATTGTTTCTATGGTTTGCAGACAGCCAAGACACCTTCTGGCGGTATCGTCTATTCCACCGATGCAGAAGCAGCCGCCGACGGACTCTACCGCTTGGCTGCCGACGGAGAGACAAAGACCTACTTCACCTCCGGCGACGTGAAATATGTAGACCAAGACAACAATGGACGGATAGACGACAACGACCGCACATTCATCGGCGATGCCAATCCCGATATCTATGGCAATCTCTGGACAACCCTCTCCTACCGTCGTCTTACTCTCGAACTCGGCTTCAACTACAGCCTCGGTGGAGACGTCTACAACTATATGCGTCAGCAGCTGGAGTCCGGTTCTCGCTTCATGAACCAGACAACCAACCTGCTCAATCGTTGGACCTACGAGGGACAAGTCACAGATGTTCCGCGTGTCACCTATGGCGATCCCATGGGCAACAGCGCCTTCTCTGACCGTTGGATTGAAGATGGCAGCTACTTACGCCTCAAGAACGTAACACTCAGCTACAAGCTCCCCATCAACAATACCTATATCCAGGGTATCACCGTTTGGGGCAACGCCACCAACCTCTTCACCCTCACACGCTATCTCGGAACAGATCCCGAGTTCTCCATGTCCAACAGCGTCCTCTATCAGGGCATTGATGCTGGATGGGTTTCTCAGGGCCGCACTGTAAATGTGGGTGTAAAAATCAACCTCTAAACGTCTATACGCATAATCGCTTAACGACTTAAAGATATGAAAAGAATTAAATATATCCTGCCCTTTGCCTTGCTGGCGATAATGGCCACAGCCATCACCTCCTGCGACGATATGCTTGATATGGGCAACGACGATGTGCTCTATGCAGACGAGAACCATCTTACACAGGGCACCGACACCGTCAACTCGTTCGTGGGAATCCTGGCACAACTTCAGAAGATTGCTGTGCGCACGAATCTCTATGGAGAGCTTCGCGGTGACCTCGTCGTCGTCAACGCCAACGCCAATTCGGACCTGAAGGAGATTGCCAACTTCTCCGTGACAGATGACAATGCCTACAACGATCCGCGCGACTACTACGCAGTCATCAACAACTGCAACTATTATCTGGCCAACGCCGACACCGCCTTGTTCGAGCGTAGGTTCGATGCCACGACCCAGTCCGCCTATGACTTCCGCGTCTTCCAGGCAGAATACTGTGCCGTTCGCGCCATCCGCGCTTGGGTTTATCTCCAGCTCGGACAGATCTATGGCTCAAACATTCCCGTCATCACCAAACCCGTGCTTTCGCTGGACGACGCGAATAACATCCTGAGCGATGCTTCCAGCAGTAAGATGACTCTGGAACAGATTTGCGACTATTTCATCGACGACCTGAAACCCTTCGTCAGCTGGTTTGCATATCCCTATCACCATAATGTCTACGGCTACGCTATGCCGAATCGCATGGCTGTTATGCCCATACAATTGGTCTTAGGTGATCTCTACCTCTGGAGCGCCAGCATCAAGCAAGACCAGAACCTGGCCCGCGAAGCAGCCAAGTCCTACTACGACTACATCACTTGGCTGCCCACTGAGATTGGTGTCGACAACAACGAAGGCTACAAGCAGAAGACCGTGACCTCCACACGTCGCACCTACTGGCCCTCTCGCTGCTTCACCACCAGCGACTTCACCAGCTTCCAGAACTCTAACAACGCCTACTGGAGCACCACCTCCTTCGGTACCACAAGGGACGAAGTGATCACAGCCATCGCCATGGACTCCCTGGCCTCCGACGAGAACTACAATGAACTTCGTGTCCTCTACAACTACGACATGGAGAACGAAGACGTCGAAGCCAGTATATCTCCCTCTCAGGCTTGCTACGATTACTCCGACGGACAGATCTATGCAGAGTATTACCACGATGGAACAAACTATGTGACCAACTACGTCACATCCAGCGTCCTCACCGAGACACAGCTCACTAAGCACTACTTAGGCGACCTGCGTCTGCCTGCTAATATCAGCACCGACTACCGTGGCGACCATGACTACGAGTCACAGATGATATGGAAGACCTATTTCCCCCAGGATGTTATCATCTATCGCACGGGTGACGTCTATCTGCGTATGGCCGAAGCGCTGAACGTGGCAGGTTTCCCGAAATTCGCCCTCGCCATTCTCACCACAGGTCTGGACAACGTCGTTATCAACCACGAAGTGCTCAGCCAGTGCACGACGACCGCCGACAGCACCTTTGTCAAGTACTTTGACTTCCCCACCAAGTTCTTCCAGACACGTGTGCAGAGCTACAAGACAAATGGCGAGCCCAACATCAATTCCGAAGAAGAATCCAGCAACGTCAACCAGATTGGTCTCCATGCACGTGGCAGCGGTTTCTCCATTGCCAATCCGAAATACTACGATCCCAACAACGATGCACCGGCTGACTCCACGGGTTATCCCACGCAGCCTCCTGTGTACAATGCACTGGGCACCTTCACCTCTGCTGCTGAGAACTTAGAGACGATTCTCAACAACAACACAGAGTTCTTCCCCTGGGCTGTAGCAAATGATGGTATCACCATTTTGGACCTCACTACTTTCACAGGAACAAATGCACAGAAGCTTGCTGCCGTTCAGGCCTTTGAGGCTGAGATGATTGCCTACTCCGACAGCATCCAGCAGAAATGGGCCGACGACGTAGCCACTTGGTATCGCAACTATGCAGTACCTCAGGTCCACGCCCGTCAGGTTATCGTTGTCGACAGCCTTCTGGATGTGGAATCAGCACTGGAAACAGCTTTCGAAGGATTCCGCTTCGGTCAGCTCATGCGCGCTGCATATCGCAGTACCGACAAGGGTACCTATATGTCACAGAAGCTGAGCCAACGCGATTCCTCCGTCGGACCCCTCGTCAGCGACCCCAACAAGTGGTTCATCAGCTGGAAGGGTCTTATCGGACTGTAAGCACCACTTAACCCGCAAGACGACTTCGTTTTGCGTACAAGAAAAAAGCCCCCGTCAGAACTGCTGCGGGGGCTTTTTTGTGCGCAAAAAGCAACTGAATTCAAATTTTATCGGCAAAATACAAAAAATTATCTTAAAAAGTTTGCTCAGTTCCCAAGAAAATTCTACCTTTGCACCCGCATTCCGAAAGGGACGTACAAGGAGAGGTGCTCGAGTGGCTGAAGAGGCACGCCTGGAAAGCGTGTGACCGGCAAAACCGGTTCGCGAGTTCGAATCTCGCTCTCTCCGCAACCATACACGGGAATGTCCTGTACGGCCAGCTCCCTCGGAATCCCCCAGGGCTTGACCGCAGCAAGGGTACTTGGTCGTAGCGGCGCGATGCAGATCGCATTCCCACCCGCCTCTTTAGCTCAGTTGGCCAGAGCACGTGATTTGTAATCTCGGGGTCGTTGGTTCGAATCCGACAAGAGGCTCAAGAGAGAGAGTTCTTCCTAAGAACCCTCTCTTTTTTGTTGTCATCTCTGCTATCACGATGCGACATCAACTTGAATATTCCTATTCAAGTTTAGAATCACAAAGCATCTGAGGAGAATGTGCACTGCCTCAGGAAGACAATGAAACAAGTGTGTACATTCATAGTAAATATAGGTAACAAAGTGTGTACCTATTCTATGTGAAGTCACCTTATCTACGTCTTTGTCAACACGTATATACATAATCGCCAACACGTATATACGTATTCGTCCACACGTATATACGTGTGAAGAAAGAGGTATATACGTGGGTGGAAAGAGGTTTGTCACATGTCGCCTCCTCGAGTACATGAAATCTGAAATAGGTGGCTTGCTATCCCTTTCTCACATATAATGTTCATGAATTAGGCACATATAATGAATCACGAATAGAAGTTTCACATGTCGTCTCCAAGATTACATAATATCTGGAATTCAAGCTTTGCTATCCCTTTCTCACATATAATCTTCATGAATTGAGCACACATAATGAATCACAAATGGAAGTTTCACATGTCATCTCCAAGATTACATAATATCTGGAATACAAGCTTTGCTATCCCTTTCTCACATATAATGTTCATGAATTAGGCACATATAATGAATCACGAATAGAAGTTTCACATGTCATCTCCAAGAATACATAATATCTGGAATTCAAGCTTTGCAATCCCTTTCTCACATATAATGTTCATGAATTAGGCACATATAATGAATCACAAATGGAAGGATGAATCATAAATAGAAGGATGAATCATAAATGGAAGGATTGCATGAGGAAAGCCAGAGAAGACACATCCGCTACAGGCACCGAATATACTCAATTCTACATCAGTTACCTGCATTTTTGGCACTTTTTATTGTGAACTTCATGGATAATGAGTATTTTTGCACCAAGAAACAATAAAAACAACAGAATCATGTATATCATTGGCATCGCAGGTGGCACCGGTTCCGGCAAGACCACTGTAGTCCGTAAGATTGTAGAATCCCTGCCCAACGAGAAGGTGGCCGTCATCCCGCAGGACTCATACTACAACGACAACACCGGCATTTCCATGGAAGAGCGGCGAAAGATAAACTTCGACCACCCCAACGCCTTCGACTGGAAGTTACTAATCCACCAAATCAATGAGTTGCGCAACGGCCGTGCCATCGAACAACCCACCTATTCTTATATAGAGAGTAATCGTTTGCCCGAAACGATACATATCGAGCCTTGCGAAGTCATCATCATCGAAGGTATCATGGCCCTCTGCCGCAAAGAGTTGCGCGACCTGATGGACCTGAAGATATTCGTGGATGCCGACCCCGACGACCGGTTGATGCGCGTCATCGCCCGAGACATGGTGGAACGTGGGCGTACCGCACAGATGGTCATGGATCGCTACGTAGATGTCCTCAAGCCCATGCATCTGGAGTTCATCGAACCCACCAAGCGCTACGCCGACCTCATCATTCCGCAAGGAGGAGCCAACCAAAAGGCCATAGATATCATGAGGACATATATAATCCACCGACTCAAACCCTGAGATGTACAGAAAGGCCCTGCTCTTTCTTACCGCTATACTGTTGCTGACAGCTTGTGGGGAACAACCTCACAAGCCATCTGTCATGTTCGGTCAGGCAGAGGTGCAGAACGCCGCCTCCTATGACCTCCCGGACATCCAGGCCTCCGGCGAACTTATAGCCACGGTGCTTTCGGGACCGGACACCTATTATGAGTACCGCGGTGCAGGTTTCGGCGTGGAATATGAGATGGCCCAGTCTTTCGCCAGCTATCTTGGAACCCGCCTGCGCATAGAGATAGCTCAGGACTCCTCGGACCTCCTTCAGAAATTGGAATCGGGCGAGGCAGACATCGCTCTTACCCCTCCCTCGTGGCAGACACGACCAAACTCCCCCGAGCTGACCTCTGCACTTCAGGCTTGGTGGGAACCAGAGTTGCGCGAGCGCACCCGCACAGCCGAGCGCCAGAAGCAAAGTACCCACCTCAGAGTGCGCCGCGTCTCGCGACCTCCCATGCTCTCCCGCGAGAAAGGAATCATCAGCAGCTACGATAATCTCTTCCAACGCCACGCACCTGTGGCAGGCATGGATTGGCGACTGATGGCTGCCCAATGTTACCAGGAATCTGCTTTCGACCCGAAAGCCGTATCCTGGGCCGGAGCACAAGGACTGATGCAAATCATGCCGGGCACCGCAGCACAACTCGGATTGCCCACTTCTGCTGTCTTCGACCCCGCGCAGAACATCGCAGCCGCAGCACGCTATCTGGCCATGTTGCAAACCACCTTCAGCGATATTCGAGAGCGGCAGGAACGGTTGTGTTTTGTGCTGGCTGCCTACAATGGCGGAGTTGCTCACGTAAGAGATGCCATGGCACTCACCGCGAAGTACGGCGGCAACGACCATCGCTGGACAGAGGTGCAGCATTATGTTCTCTTGCTGTCACAACCTCGGTACTACCGCGACCCGGTCGTCAAAGCAGGTTACCTCAGAGGTAACGAGACCGCCGGTTATGTCCAACAGATCATGGGTCGATGGGCCCAGTATCGAGGCTCCGCTCGTGCCTTGTCACCTTCGGCCCCACCCTCTTCCGAACATCGCAATCCCCGTATTCGTCCGCGCGAGGACTTCCTCAAAGACAGCCTGCCATGACCCAGAAGCTACTAAGAATAAGAGTCAACGAATACGACGACACCCACATCTACGGGACCGCAGAAGGCCCGACCTCCTCGGAGGCGCTGAAGGTCGTTGTCGCAGATTCCGAGCTGCCGCGTGAGTGGCTCTACGAGGGAGCTATCGCCAACCTTCTGCTCAGCGAGCGCACAGCAGATGGTCAGTTGCAGCCTCAACATATCGTTCTGGACCCGGACTATCTGATAGACGTCACAGCCATCTGCCGTTGTGCCACGGAGTGCGGCGACGCCCCTGCCACCCATCTGCTCCAGAAATTCCTCCCGAACAATGCGACTTCCGCCACTCAACTCGGAGCCGTAGCGAACCAGTTTCTGGATGATGTCACCAACACCAGTGACACCCCTTCTGAAGAACTCTATCGCCAGTCCTTGCGCAAGAGTTTCACCTCCGACCCCCTGCGCTTCACCACCGTAGCCCTCGATGCCACTTTCCCCGAACAATGCAGGAAACAATTCCAGAATATACAAAGCACCTTAGCCCACCACCCCATAGAGCAACCCCAGCTGGAAACAGCCTTCATCTGCCCCGCCCTCGGTATTCAAGGACGAATGGACCTCATGAGCGGCGACCGAAGAACCATCATAGAACTGAAATCCGGCAAAGGCGGTTTCACCGGGAATCCCGACCAGATAGCCTACAAATACGAGCACGCCCTTCAGATGGCCCTCTACAAGGAGTCACTCTATTATAATATAGGTCTGCCCTACGCACAGGTTCAGACGTTGCTCTTCTATTCCCTCTACCCTGCACTGATGGACATCCATCTGGGACGCAAAGACATCCACCGGGCAATGCTGCTGCGCAATGGGATGGTCGCCCAGGAGCGACAACTGCGCCTCTCTCCCAGCCTGTTCCTGACGTCACTCCGTACAGAAGACTTCAATCCGCTGGGACGCGCAGATCGTTTTTTCCGGCAGTACAAGCTACCGACTATCCAGCATTTCCTCGGCACCATCCAATGTTCCGACAGTCTGTCCCGCACCTATTTCATGACGATGCTCTCCTTCCTGCAACGAGAACAATCGTTGGCCAAGACAGGAGTAGAAGGCCTCGACCTGCCGCTGGGGAAACATGGTTTCGCCGACATCTGGCGCACTACTTCAGAAGCCCGACAAGACGCCGGCAACCTGCTCTCAGGCCTCACTCTTCGTAGGGAAGACACCGAGAAAGACCAGCAAGGAGCACTCATCCGATTCCACTTCAGAATGGAACAGACGACGACAACGTCCAACTTCCGCTGCGGAGACCTTGTTATGTTGCACAGCGACACCCGTGCCGACTTCTATTTCCCCTGTGTCATCGAGGAGTTAGGAGCGAGCGACCTGACACTCCGCCTGCGCTTCCCGCAGCGAGACACCACGTCGATAGACGTCACCCACACCTATTCCATAGAACCCACTCACGCTGACTCCTCCTTCAACATCCTCTATCAGGGACTCTTCTCGCTCCTCACGACCTCTCCCGACCGTCGCAGCCTCCTTCTGGGCCAACGCCGCCCGCGCACCGACACTTCTCGCTCCCTGTCCGTAGCCATTCCCAACGAAGAACTGCGAGATATCGTCCTCCGAGCCAAGCAAGCCGAAGATTATTTTCTTCTTGTGGGTCCTCCGGGTACGGGCAAGACAAACATAGCCCTTCGGCAGATGGTCATCGAGTATCTGGCTGACTACGAGAAAGAAACACCCCAGGCAAGTTCGAGCCAGCGCCCGGCCCTGCTTCTGAGCGCCTTCACCAATCGTGCAGTAGATGAGATCTGCCAGATGCTCAGCCATATCACCCCAGCACCCTCCTTCATCCGGATTGGCCCCGAACTATCAGCGTCCCCCGCCAGCCGCGCCCACACGCTCGCTGTGCTCTCGCGCCACAATCCCACCCGCAAAGGATTGCAACAACTGCTGTCGCAGGCGCCCATCATCGTAGGAACGATTGCATCCATCAGTTCTTCGCAGGAACTCTTCCAACTGAAGACATTCGACACCGCCATCGTGGACGAAGCCTCACAAGTGCTTGAGCCACAGCTCCTGCCACTACTCTGTGCTCGGGCCAGGGGACAACAGGCCATCCGGCGATTCATCTTCATTGGCGACCACAAGCAACTCCCCGCAGTGGTGATGCAATCGGCAGAAAGTTCTGCCGTGGCAGACCCTGCACTCCATGCAATAGGACTCACCAACTGCAGGAACTCCCTTTTCGAGCGCCTCCATCACCTCTCGTCGCAACAAGGCACCAGCCAGATCATTGGGATGTTGCATCACCAGGGCAGGATGCATCAAGACATTGCCACCTTTGCCAGCCAACAGTACTACAATGGACAACTCGACCTGATTCCCCTTCCCCACCAGACAGGTCCCCTGGAATGGCAACATTATTCTTCCGACATCCCACTCCATACGATGTTGGCAAACTATCGTTTGCTCTGCTTTGACGTTCCGACGCCCACAGAAGCAGGGCTGAAGCACAATTCCCAAGAGGCAGATCTGGCAGCACTCATCGTTGCCTCGCTGACCGCGCTGCTTCAGAAGAACCAGTTGCCCCTCGACTGGCCCCACCGGCTCGGTATCATCGTACCTTTCCGCAGCCAGATTCAGCAGCTCTTCACCTCTCTGGAAGCCCTGGGTGTTCCGGAAATTTCCGATATAACGATAGACACCGTAGAGCGTTACCAAGGCTCGCAACGCGACATCATCCTCTTCACCACCGTCGTCAGTGCCCCCTGGCAGTTGCCCATCCTCTGCGCACCCATCGAGACCGACGGCCAACTTATCGACCGCAAACTAAACGTCGCCGTAACCCGCGCCCGCAAGCAATTCATCCTTGTAGGCAACCTCAGATTATTAAGCACGTGCGAACCCTACGAACAACTCATACACTACATCAAGAACTACCAGAACAATAATTCCGACTCCAAATAAGTTCCTACATCAAAAAAAAGACAAGCAGAGATAATAAACTCTAAACTTTTTACTATCTTTGCACCCGCAATGGAAATACCATCAATATATTTAGAACGTGCTGTTGACCAGTTTTCAGGACTGCCAGGCATTGGCCGGAAGACAGCCATGCGTCTGGTGCTGCACTTGCTCAAGCGCGAGCCAGATGATGTCCGGGCTTTCGCCCGATCTCTGGACGAGCTCGTGCAGAATGTCCGCTACTGCAAAATATGCCACAACCTCTCCGACGAAGACGAGTGTTCCATCTGCAAGAACCCGCGTCGCGACCACTCTACGGTGTGCGTTGTGGAGAATATCCAAGATGTAATGGCCATCGAAGCCACCCAGCAGTTTACCGGTGTCTATCATGTGTTGGGAGGAATCATCTCCCCTATGGACGGAATCGGACCACAGGACCTGGAAATCACGTCCCTGGTACAACGCGTGGAAGCGGGAGATATTCGGGAAGTCATTCTGGCCCTCAGTCCTACCATGGAGGGCGACACCACCTGCTTCTACATCTATCGCCGGCTGGCAGACAGAGAATTGAAAATCACAACCTTGGCCCGCGGTGTGGCTCAGAACGACCAACTGCACTACACTGACGAAGCCACCCTCGGCAGAAGTATTCTGGACCGCAGGCCCTTCAGCGCATAACTTCTTCTCTGCACCTCCCTTTCTGGAAAATCAAATAATCATGATACAAAAGAAAATAAACATTCTTAGAGCCATCTACCTGGGCGTGCTTATGGTTGCCCTTCTGATAGTCTTTGCCTTCGAGACAGCGCTGCTGCCCATAGGCACTCAGGCAGCAGACAGCGCTCAAAACTATATTCTCGAGATGACGGGAGTAGTACTCACCCTGATAGCCATCCCCCTGGCACTGCGACTCATGAACTTCACATGCATCAAGCGCCAGCTCCATGAACATCCCGAAAGATACTTCCCGCTGAGCCTGCTGCGAATAAGCATCTTAGGGGTCGCATTGCTCTTCGACGTGGTGACTTATTACCTCTCGGGATTAGATGCCACCTTGGGCTACCTCGGGTTGATGGTCGTTGTTGGCATGCTTTTCGCATGGCCCTCGCAGGGAAAGATGGAATATGAATGTGCTACAGAAGAGAGCCAAGATGAAAGCAAATAGCATGAAACTCAGTGTTGTCATCGTCAGTTATAACGTTCGTCACTACCTCTTCCAATGCCTGGACAGCGTTCTTCGAGCAACGGCAGAGATGGATGCCGATGTGTGGGTGGTGGACAACTGCAGCACCGACGGTAGTGTCTCTCTCCTTCGCGACCATTTTCCCGACGTTCATTTCATCCAGAATGAGGAGAACGTTGGTTTCGCCCGCGCCAACAACCAAGCTATCCGCCTCTCCCAAGGTGAATACGTGTTGCTCCTGAACCCCGACACCATTGTCGGCGAGGACGTTCTCCAAGGCTGTGTGGACTTTCTGGACAAACATCCCGAAGCAGGTGCCACAGGCACCATGATGCTCAACCGCAATGGTTCCTTTGCCTACGAGTCCCGTCGCGGCGTTCCTACTCCAGCCACCGCCTTCTACAAGTTTTCTGGTCTGTGCTCCCTGTTCCCCTACAGTCGTCGTTTCGGCAAATACTACATGCGTTATCTCGACCGCAACGAGGTCTCTGAGATAGAAATCATCTCCGGCGCTTTCTTCATGCTACGTCGCACCGCCCTGGAGCAAGTGGGATTGCTCAGTGAAGAATATTTCATGTACGGCGAAGATATCGACCTCAGCTACAGTCTGCTGAAAGCCGGTTGGCACAACTACTACCAGCCGCTGCCCATCCTCCACTACAAAGGCGAGAGCACCCAGAAGACCAGCTTCCGCTATGTTCACAGTTTCTACAACGCGATGCTCATCTTCTTCGACCGCCACTTCCGGCACCGCTATCGGCTGTTCACACTGTTTGTTCACCTTGCTGTGGACATCAAGGGATTCTTCGAGTACGTCTATCGGCAGCTCAAGCATTTGCTGCAACGACATTCTGGTTCCGAGATCACATACTATCTGCTCTATGTAGGCAATGAACAATCATGGTCAGCCGTGGAAGCTATATGCCAGCGCGCAGCCATCATCCCCCAACGTGCTAAGAGCACCGAGGAGGCCCGGGAACTCGCGCGTGCGCGTACCTTTAATTATATAGCCTTCCAGACCGGAAACGAAGGAACCCCATATTCCGAGATACTGAGATTTCTGCAATCGATCTACGACAATGGGCTGGACCTACACTTAGGCACCTTCAACCAGACCACGAACATACTTCTTCTGCCCAATGATATCTGCAACTGACATACACCTGCGGGCCATGGAGCCAGAAGATCTGGAACTGCTCTACCAGATAGAGAACGACCCAACTTTCTGGCGCTATGGCTCCACCACTGTGCCCTATTCGCGCTACACGCTCCGACAATACCTGCAATCAGCAAACAACGATCTCTATATCGACCAACAAGTTCGTCTGGTTATCGAGGCGAAGGACGCAGCAGGAAAGCCAACAGCCCTGGGATTAGCAGACCTCGTGAACTTCTCTCCCCAGCACCACCGGGCCGAGATTTCGCTGGCCCTGCTTCCCCAGTACCAAGGCCTACATATCGGTCCCACTGTTGTTAATGCTCTTATCAACTATGCGCGTAGCCAGCGACTGCATCAAATCTATGCCATTATCTCCTCCAAGAATATTCCCGCCACTCGCCTGTTCCAAGGCTTGGGCTTCGAGCAAAGTGCCATCCTAAAAGACTGGTTGATAGACGAATACGACTACGTTGATGCATACGTCTTCACCTATTTCCTCTGATACTTTCTGCTGTCAGTTTGCCTTTCTCTTCCTCCTTACCTATTCACAATAGGGAAAATCCCCGCTCACTTTAGGTTTTTCCTCTTGCAGGCTTCATTTTTATGCTCTACCTTTGCACCATCAAACAAATAACAAGGTGTCTAACGCATAAATAACAAGCCTTATGAAAAAGTTTATATTCACCCTCATCCTTGCTCTCGCAGCCACCTCGGCTGACGCTATGAGCTACGAGCGCGCCAGCGAAGAAGCCCGTTTCCTCACGGACAAGATGGCATATGAACTCAACTTGAACGACCAGCAGTACAACGACTGCTACGAAATCAACCTCGACTATCTGCTGAACCTGTCGTCGGAGAACGATATCCTATACGGAGAATATCTGGGCTACCGCAATGCCGACCTTCGTCACATCCTCTTCGACTGGCAGTGGTCTCTCTTTGCCGCAGCCGACTATTTCCTGAATCCGGTCTCGTGGTTGCGCGGAGCCTGGTACTTCCCCGTCTATCGTTATTATCGGGTAGGCTACTACTACTATGATCATCCCCGTGTGTTCTGGAGCTATCGTGGTGGCCACGGCCGCTACTATTTCCACAATGGTTTCTACGCCTCTCGTCGTCCCCATCGCTGGGGCGGTGGTTTCCGAGGCATGACACGTGGAGCAATCACCCATCGTGGTCGTGGCGGTCTCCATGACAATGGACACAGATCTTATCAGATAGGTGGCGGTCGCGCTTCTGCCTCCCGTGGCGGTAACTACAACCATTCTCGCAGTCATCAAGGATACACCATCGGAGATACTCGCAGCAGCGGCAACTACTCGGGTCGCAGTGCCAGCGGCAGCCTCAACGGTTCTCGCAGCAGCGGCAGCTACTCAGGTCGCAGCACCAGCGGCAGCCTCAATGGTTCTCGCAGCAGCGGCAGCTACACGGGTCGCAGTGCCAGCGGCAACCTCAGCGGTTCTCGCAGCAGCGGCAGCTACTCGGGTCGCAGCAGCAGCGGCAGCCTCAGCGGTTCACGCAGCAGCGGCAGCTACTCGGGTCGCAGCAGCAGCGGCAGCCTCAGCGGATCTCGCAGCAGCGGCAGCTATTCAGGTCGCAGCAGCAGCCTCAGCGGTTCACGCAGCAGCGGCAGCTATTCAGGTCGCTCCTCCTACCAGCGCGAGAGTTCAACTCGAACCACCGTTCGCAGCGGCAGCTACAGTTCCGGACGAAGCAGTAGTTCCATGAGTTCCAGTCGCAGCAGCATCTCCCACAGCAGTACCAGAAGTTCTGGCAGTTTCAGCGGGGCGTCGCGTAGCGGCAGTATGTCCCGCAGTGCCGGAGGCGGCTCTTCATTCGGCGGCGGTTCCCATGGAGGAAGTTCTCGTGGCGGTGGTCGCGGAGGCAGATAACAAAGATAGATTCTGAAAGAAGAAAAATAATAAAAAGAACACAAGAACTGTAAGAATAAAGGGTGCTCAAAAAAGAATAAGATACTAAAAGAAGTGAAGAATAAGAAGAACACAAGAACTGTAAGAATAAGGGTTGCTCAAAAGAAAAGTGACTAAAAGAAGACAAAAATTCAAAAAACACAAGAACAGTAAGAAGAAAAGGTTGCTCAGAAAAGAAAAGTAACTAAAAGAAGACAAAAATTCGGAAAAACACAAGAACTGTAAAAGAAAAGTAGCTCAAAAAAGGAAAGTAAATAAAGAAGAAAAATAACTGGAAGAACCTTACATAATATCGCCAGCCCCGGAGGTACGACGTGATGTCGTGGCCCCGGGGCATTTTATTGTCTACGAAACGAGGATCCATAATATTATTTATATCTTCTACTCATAAGATATTATTGCTGTCCAGTAAATTCAGGATGCAATAAAATCCCGCCCCCAAAAGCCTGTAAAGCCAGACTTCCAGGCATATTTTTGCAAAGTAAGCCCCCTTCATTCAAAAAAGGTCAGTTCCAGAGGTAACTTTTGTATTTCCTTGGCAAGGATTTCATTCCATGTTTAGTCTGATTCATACATGAATCGGAGAAAGTCGACGTAATGCATGAGTGTAAGGCGAATAATTGTGACCACTTTGGAAAGGCATAGTTACATTTTATACGTATATACGTGTTGGCGAAGATGTATATACGTGTGGGCGAAGACGTACGTACGTGTTGGAGAAGATGTACGTACGTGTGGGAGAAGATGTACGTACGTGTGGGAGAAGATGTACGTACGTGTTGGCGAAGATGTACGTACGTGTTGGCGAAGATGTACGTACGTGTTGGCGAAGATGTACATACGTGTTGAAAAACACATGTAGATTAGATTTCAAGATGTATATATCTTCAGCTCAAAAGATATATATCTTCAGCTCAAAAGATATAAATCTTCTGTCCATAAGATATATATCTTATTCGTATAAGATTCTACCCAGTTCGGTTATCCCCTGTGTCTTCATTGTGCTCCCCTGTTTAACTCCACTTTTTCTCCTCCAGTCTGCTGTCATCACAAATAGCAAAAGTACGTGTCCGCGAGAAAAGTTATTCAAAATAAACTACATACTACATGAATTTGTATTGAGAAGTCCATTTTCCTTCACTTTCATGTAGTATGTAGTTTATTTTGAACAACATTTTTCGCTGGAGGGAGGATGATCGCCGCGGACGGACCGCGGCGCACTCGACCCATGGGAGGCTTGTATATCTATTCTATTACTGCTGCGAAGCCGCCGTTGCGGGCCATCTTGATGTTTAGTTCCGTGGTGGAAGAGACCTCTTGTTCGAGCACATTGTAGTGCATAGCCTGATAGTCGGCATTAATTCCATCTACGAAAGCCTTGAGCTTGAACGTGCGACCTGCCGGCAGGAAGTTCAGACGAACGCGGACGGTTTGTGGCTCGTTGGTGCCTTGCACGGCACCGAGGAACCATTTCTGACCGGTGCGACGGGCTAGTACGGCGTGGTTTCCTACGACTGCGCTGAGGCAGCGGGTCTCGTCCCATACTACAGGCACACTGGCGATGTAGCGGGCACAGTCCTCGTTCTGATAGTAACGTGTGGGGTTGTCTGCCAGCATCTGCACGCCACTCTCAAGTACCACATAAAGAGCCATCTGGAAACAACGAGTACCCATAGCAGCAGAGTTGGGACGACGCGAAGCATAGATGCCAGGCTGGGCATTGAACATACCGCCGGGAGTGAAGTCGGCTGCGCCTACGGCGTTGCGTATGAAGGGGATGAAGATGGTGTTGTCGGGAGGACAGCCACCCATCTGTTCGAGACCTCTCACACCCTCGTAGCTGATGAAATTGGGATAACGGTATTCCAGACCTGCGGGTGTGTAGGCTCCGTGGAGGTCTATGAGGAGGTGGTTGTCGGCAGCGGCTCTGACGATACGTTCGTAGAAGTTCACCATCCACTGATCAAAGTGGTCCATGAAATCAATCTTCACTCCTGCCACGCCCCATTCCGCATATCTCTGGAATAGATCCATGTGGAGTTCTGCCGTAAGCCAGGGCAGCCAAAGGATCACTCCTACACCCTTCTGCTTGCAGTAGGCGATGAGGTCGTGGAGGCGAAGGTCATCGTTGCCCACAAAGGGGTCGCGGGTGCTCTTGGCCCATCCTTCGTCGAGGAGGATATATTCAATGCCATATTTGGCAGCAAAGTCAGCGAAGTAGCAGTAGGTCTCGTAGTTGCAGCCAGCTTTGAAAGTCACGTCCGGACCGAAGGGAGTGGCTCCGTTCCACCATTCCCAGATGACCTTGCCAGGTTTGATCCAGCTGACGTCGGACAGTTCGTTCTTCGGAGCTAATTGGGTGGGAATGGTTTGGGTGAGTAGCCCTTTGGAGTCTGTGATGACCACATAACGCCAGGCAAAAGAGCGAGTGCCTTGTGTCTTGGCATAATAAGGAGCTTCTTCTGTGACGTTGAAGCCGCGGTCGCCTTGCCATTCATATTTTGCCGGGGCAGGCGGGAAGGTGCTCTCTATAGCTCCGTCTGCGGTGGGGCGCAGGCAAAGGTGCGGATAGTCGCGCAAGTCCGTTTCGGCGATGAGCATCTGCAGATCGTCGGGCCCGGAGAGGAGGGCCGGGGTGATAGCGAATTTGCCACTCTCTTTCCATGCATCTATGCTCTGATGTGTATAGCTCTCTTCGCAAGAGGTGCGCCAGCTATTGGGTAGCTGCACGTGTGTGGTGACCTCTACGGCAGGGCGCAGGATGAAGCGGTCTGTGGTCACCTCGACCTCACCTTTTACTGTTGTCTCGAAACGATAGGCCACGGCATTGTCGAGGACTCGCAATACCAGGGTGCCATTCTGCACCTTCGCGCGTGCTTCCGTGTAGCTGCTCTGGATGTCGGACTGTTTCAGCGGAACAACAGGTCTGATGGTCTCGTTGCAGGAGCGCTGTCTGACACTTCCGGCGGCGACGCCCACTGTCTTGTTGCTCAGTGTCATTCCTACTTGCTCCATGGTGTAGAGCAACTGACCGCTGCGGCTGACGGTCCAGCCGAGCTGTCCCTTCTGGGTGTTGAGTTCTACGATAAGTTGTCCGTTGGGGGATTTGATTTGCACTGCCTTGGCGGCCAGGACATTCATGGGAATGGCTACGAGAGCTATCGCTGCCATCAAGATTGCTTTAAGAGTTTTCATCTTTGATAAAAAAAAGCAGGTCATCAGGAGCCACTATCCTGTGATTCCTGATGACCTGAAGATTTTCGAGGTTTATTGAATGTCGATGACGGGGATGTTATCCTTGTCGTTGTAGTAGAGGTTCTCACCCGCCATACCCCAGATGAAGGTGTAGTAGTAGGTGCCTGCTGCTGCGTGGATGCTCCATTCGGGCGACATGATAGCCTGCTCGTTGTGCAACCATACGACGCGGCTCTCCTGGGGCTCACCCATGATATGAGCGATGGTCTGTTCCTCGGGGAGGTTGAAGTAGTAGTAGGCTTCGATGCGACGGCCGTGGGTGTGAGGCGGCATGGTGTTCCAGGCGGCTCCGGGATTCAGTTGGGTGAGACCCAGCTGCAACTGGCAAGGACCCTCCTCCAGGACGTCGTTCACGATCAGCTTGTAGACGGTGCGGTTGTTGCATTCCTCCAGTGAACCTACGGGGCCCCATACGGCAGCCTTGAGCGAACCTTTGCGGCCGTCGAGAGTCACCCATTGGGTCTTGTAGTGCTGGTGGGCGGTGGCACTGTTCAAGTAGAACTTAGCGGGTTTGGAAGGATCGTTGGAGCGGAACAGCACTTCCTTGTTCACATCCTTGTCTTTGGCGATATGTCCGCGGCCGATGTAGAGAGCCTCTTTCGGAGCAAGAGCATATTCCTTGCCATCGACGATGACCACTCCGTCGCCCTGGCCGCAGTTGACTACGCCAAGCTCGCGGTTGTAGAGGAAGTATTTCTCCTTGATATTAGGATCTACATCCAGTCCCAGCTCGAGGAAGTTCTCCAGCTTCAGGGTCTTCGTGACAGGCATGGCACCGCCGAAGATGAAGCGATCGTAGTGGGAGTAGGTCAGGTTGATTTCGTCGGCCACCATGACTTTCTCCATGACGAAGCGTTCGCGCAGCATCTTTGTGTCGTAGTGCTTTACGTCTTCAGGATGACATGCGGTTTGGAAACTCACTTTCTGTTGGGCACTGGCTGTCAGCGTGACGAGTCCCAGTGCAAAAAGCATTAATGTCTTTTTCATTTCTTTTCGAGTTTTGTTAAGGGATTAATGGAAAAGATGATTATTTATATGAACATACTTTCTATGTCTTTATTGAAATTTTGCAGCTTGTTCGGTGGTGAAGATGTCGTTGTCGAAGTAATCCAGGCGCATGGCACGGCGTACTTCATCCATAGTCTGAGCACCGGCCTCGCGTGCTTTGGCGGTACCTTGGCGCAGGATGTCGATGACCGCTGGAATATCTTTCTCCCATTCGGCGCGACGCTGGCGGATGGGTTCCAGGGTCTCTTGCAGCACTGCTGCGAGGAACTTCTTCACCTTCATGTCGCCCAGTCCTCCGCGGCGATAGTGGTCCTTGAGGGCATCGAGGTTCTCGTAGTCGGCGAGGTAGCGGGTGAAATGTTCCGGCCGGCAGAAGGCGTCGAGATAGGTGAAAACGGTGTTGCCCTCCACCTTGCCGGGATCGCTGACCCGAAGGTGGTCCGGGTCGGTGAACATGGATTTCACCTTCCGTTCGACCTCATCGGCGCTGTCCTTGAGGTAGATGCAGTTGCCCAGGGATTTGGACATCTTAGCCTTGCCGTCGGTGCCGGGCAGACGCAGGCAGGCTGCGTTCTCGGGCAGCAGGATCTGAGGCTCCACAAGCGTGGGACCATAGATATTATTGAAGCGACGAACGATCTCGCGGCATTGTTCGAGCATAGGTTCCTGGTCCTCGCCTACGGGCACGGTGGTGGCCTTGAAGAGGGTGATGTCGGCAGCCTGAGAGATGGGGTAGGTGAAGAAACCAACAGGTATGCTTTCGCCGGAGAACCCGCGCATCTGAATCTCGGTCTTCACGGTGGGGTTGCGCTGCAGACGGCTTACGGTGACCATATTCATGAAGTAGAATGTCAGCTCGCACAGTTCTGGTATCTGGCTCTGGATGTAGAGCACGCACTTGGCAGGGTCGAGGCCCACGGCCAGATAGTCGAGTGCTACTTCGATGACGTTCTGGCGCACTTTGTCGGGATTGTCGACGTTGTCCGTGAGCGCCTGTGCATCGGCCTCGAAAACAAAGAGTTTGTCGTAGAGTCCGGAATTCTGAAGTTCTACACGCCGGCGCAGTGAGCCTACATAATGTCCGATATGCAGAGGACCTGTGGGGCGGTCGCCGGTGAGAATGATTTTTTCTTGTTGCATGGTTTTATATCTGTGTTATGAGAATTATCTGAAGAGTTTGTCGATGGTCTCTTGTGGAAGCACGACTTGGATGAGATGTCCGTCGGGCGTGTGGACGGGGTCCGTGGAGGCGTGCAGCTGGCAGAGGAGGTCGTCTTGTTCTATGGGACTGAGGAACTGTCCTACCGGAATGGCGGCAGCCCGCGCCAGTGCTATGGCCAGTCGGGAGTGGATGTCGTCTGAGGGAAGTATGCCGCGATCGGCAGCAGCTCCGATGAGGTCCAGCAGCAGCGACTGAGGATCGAGACCTTCGAGTCCTGCGGGGATTCCTAAGATGCTGAACGCTCCGCTGCCCAGATCGCTGATATCGAATCCCAGGGCCAGAAGGTCCGACAGCACGCCCGTCAGCGTAGAGGATTCGCTTGCCGACAACTTCACGACTTCGGGGAAGAGCAGCCGCTGGGAGGGCTGGGGGCTGGCAGAGAACTGCGTGAGATAGCGGTCGTAGAGAATGCGGATGTGGGCTCGGTGTTGATCCACAAATAGCAGGCCCTCGTCGGCTGTCGTCAGCAGATACTGACCCCTGTACTGAGCCATGGAAGAGTGAGCTGTGCTCGCAGTATCTAAGTTGGAGGGGAATATCCCCTTCTCGGATGCTATGGCGGAGGCGTCGGGAGTGGAGGAGAGATCCCGATAGAGTTGTTCCCAACCAGATGGTGTATGGTCTCGGCCATATGGTGTGGGATCCCAGCCCGATGGCGTGTGCTGTTCTCGGGATGAGGGGCCCGTAGCGAAAGGATTGTAGTTGGGGTTCACCTCCACAACAGGTTGTTGCGGCAGGGGACGGGTGGTGTCGAGCGGATTGTAGACAGGGATATCAGTCGGGCGTCCTTCGGTGTCGAAGTCGATGGTTGGTACAGCAGCAAAACGTCCTAAGGACTCACGTACTGCAGCGAGCAGTATTTGCCAGATAGGTTGTTCGTTCTCGAACTTGATTTCTGTCTTCGTCGGATGGATATTGACATCAATCTCGGCTGGTTCCACGTCGAAATAGATGAAATAGGGTACCTGCTCGTCCGAAGGGATGAGCTGCGTAAAGGCTTCCTGCACGGCACGATGGAAGTAAGGGTGCCGCATGTAGCGATTATTGACGAAGAAGTATTGTTGTGCACCGCGCTTGCGGGCTGATTCGGGGGCGCCCACGAAACCATGAATACTTACCATGGGTGTCTCCACCTCCACGGAAAGGAGCTTGTCCGTGAGTCTTTGCCCGAAGACTGCAGCAATGCGCCCTTTCAGTGAAGAGGGTGTAAGGCTCATGAGTGTTGCACCATTCGAGGTGAGTGTGAAGGCCGTCTCGGGGTGAACCAGAACGATGCGTTCGAGCTCGCTGGTGATGTTAGAGAGTTCCGTGGCGTTGGACTTCAGGAACTTTCGTCGGGCCGGAACATTGAAGAATAGATTCTTGACAATGAAGTTACTGCCAACAGGACATGCCACGGGTTCCTGCGAGATGACCCTGGAACCTTCTAAGATGAGGCGTGTGCCGAGCTCCTGTTCGGCTGTTCGTGTCTGCAGCTCCACCTGTGCTACTGCGGCGATGGAGGGCAGAGCCTCGCCGCGAAATCCCATGGTGGTGAGCGTGAAGAGGTCCGTGGCCTGACGAATCTTGCTGGTAGCGTGGCGCTCGAAGGCCAGGCGAGCGTCGGTCTCACTCATTCCACATCCGTCGTCAATAACTTGAAGACTGGTTCTGCCGGCATCTGTAGCCAACACATCTACGTGCTGGGCACCGGCATCAATGGCGTTCTCCACCAGTTCTTTGACCATGGAGGCGGGTCGTTGGATGACTTCGCCCGCGGCAATCTGGTTGGCTACGCTGTCGGGAAGGAGTTGTATGAGGTCCAAATATCTGTAGGGGTTGAAAGGGTTAGCTATGCGATGAGACAGGGAAATGGAGACACGAGTGTGTGTCAGAAACGGAAAGACCCTGTCATCAAGTAGTGCCATAGAATCAACAATACGACGATGATGGCGATGGCCACTCCCGGGTGGAGGCGCTTGCGGTTGGGGTCTACTTTGTGGAGATTCTGGGCAAACTTGCCGCGATAGGATTCTATGTCGGGACGATATTCTGGTGTCTCGCCTTGAGCGATTTGTTCCTCACGTTTGGCCTCGGCAACAAGACGGTCGAGTTTGTCCTTACGCTCGGAAGTGTAGATGTGTACGCCGCGAAACCGGCGGGGACTGCGAGTGGAAAAGAGTGCCATGAGTGTGTATTCGTTTGAGGGAGATGATGTAAGAGTCTTTTATGTAATGTGAACTATAAGTTGGCAGTGGTTGTTCTGTGGTGTTGCTGTGGGTGGCTCATTGTGTACGAAGTCCTTGCATTTTCTTTCCGGAGGTGTTGCCACCTTTCGATGGCAGGGTGGTCTTCGTCCGGGTATGTCGAATGGATGTCTTCAGTTTCTCTTCGTCTTTCTTAGGACGCCAGTTGAAGATGTCATCTTTGTCCTGGGGGCGGATATAGTCGAACCAATGAAAGTTCTCGAGGTAGCGAACGGTGGGGGTCACCAGTGCCAACGGATGAAGACAGCCATCCACTTGCCCGAGGAACTTGATCTGGTCGAGTTTCTTCTCGCCCATATACAGATGCAACAGTGTCCCTTCGGCATGCAGCAGTCCTATCATAAGACTATCGGAGTCAAAGGGATAGTAGTTGACGAGGACGTTGCCTTCTACAATCGTCTTGTCCATCTGCCCGTTGGCGAAGTAGCTGCGCATGACATTGCCGGAGACTTGGTTGTAGCACATAGAGTCTATGCGTTCGACCGAGAGAGCTTGGCGTAGGACATGAGTGCTGTCTATCGTGGAGTCGTTCACCCAGGCTTTGATCTCCTCGCCCAGGAGTTGCTGCCCTTCTTGCCAGAGTATGGGGTCTTTGTACATGGTCATGCACGAGTCCTTGGAGATGAAGACCATGGAGTCACAAATTGCTTGTACATCACGTCGGTAGGCCCGGACGTGGTAGTAAGCGCGAATCTCGCGCCAGACGGAATCCACCTGAACGGAGTCCGCAGGGGTCTTCAGAGAGGCGGTGGCTGTTGTGTCTGTGGACCACTGCAGGGAGTCGGTCTGGGGAGCAATAGACGCAGTCGTTGCAGGAAGACGAAGGAGGGAATCCGAAGGTGCCAATGCAGGTGAGGAGGGACTGACGGCTGCTTGTGAGATTGTTGCAATGGAGTCTTCGCAGATGCTGTCGTGCTCTATATAGAAGGTGAAGAGCTTGAAGGTGTCGGCATGTATATAAAAGGTGTCGCGCTGCGAGTAGTCGATACATACTGCACTGTCCGAGGCTTCGGCGTAACCCAGAGAATCGCTGTAGAGCAGGTAGTTGCCACGAAGCTCATTGTGGTTGTCGCGGTCGATGTAGACGACACGTCCATAGGCTTTAGCCAGGGTGCTGTCTGACTGATAGTACAGGGAGTCGCCTTCAATGCTGACACCTTTATTGCTGACGATGGATCGATTGAGCAGGTAGACGCGTTCGCCTTTAGTGTCATAGCGGCCGTTCTCGCTGTAGATATGATTGTCGCCATTGTCGATGTTCGAGGGTCCTACTATACGGGCCCATCCCGATTCGGTGTTGTAGTGGAGGGTGTCTGATAGCAAGGTACTCTCGGGTGTCTTGAGATCCACGTTGTAGTTAAAGATCGCCTCGTGGGTTGGAGGGCTGTACTGCCCCCATTCGCTTTCGAGGGTGTTCTCGCCATCAACCATACGACCACCATTGAAAAAATAACCAAGCTCATAGAGCCGGTCGTAGTCTAATGAGTCGCAATAGAGATGTGTCTGGTTGTGGGTGAGCACCACGTTGTGGCGAGCACGTGCCAGCTGTTCTGTTCCGTCGTAGAAAAGGACGTCTGAAACCAGTGTCAGCGTATCGCCTTGGTTCATACGGACATGCCCAAAAGCATCGAAAGAGTTGGACTGCTGGTAGAAGAGGGCGCTGTCGCAGGTGAGGATGATGTCGTCGTGACGAAAACGGACGTTACCAACCAAAATCTGTGCCTCGCGGTTCACTTGTTGGTTGAAGTAGAGTTCGTCGGAGTGAAGCAGATGAATCAACGTGCCCTTTTTCCGGGACTTCTTGGAGGTCGTAGTGCTCCTCTGCCCATCTGGTGAAGAGTTGGGCGCCACACTAGCCAAGGTGCACAAGGCTGTGATGAGGAACAGAAGTATAAAAGGAAATCTTGCTTTCAATAGATTATGAATCATGTGACTACGACTACCGCGGAAGGGTGGGACAGGGCGTAGGCCCTTAGTCTTTTACCCAGCCAGGATACTGGAACTCACATTGTTGCCATTCGGGGTTGATGCGTACGTAGGTGCTGCGTTGTTTCTCTCGAATCCATTTGTCGATGAATTCCTCGGAGCGACGATTCTGTACGATTTGTCGCAGAATCTGAAAGTCCTCTGTGATGGTGGCGGTGTGGGCGGGGATGCGGCTCTTCAACTTGATCACGGCACACTGTACTTTGCCGTTCTTGTCGAGCATCTGGAACGGAGCGGAGATGTCGCCTACTTCCATGTTTTCTACAACGCGTGCAATCTCTGTGGGGAGGTCGGCCATCTTGAAACGGGACGTGCGGATGCGTTCGCCGGTGGCGGGGTCCTCGGTGACATTGAACATCAGACCGCGATTGTTTCGGGAGTCCTTGTCGTCGGAGAGAATACTGGCTGCATCTTCGAAGGTGAACTTGCCGTCCTTGACATCCATGATGATGGAGTCCAGACGAAGCAGGCCTGCCTGAATGTCGTCTTCCTCCACGTGCACCCGCTTGAGGATGTGGCGCAGTTTCAGCTTGTCGCCGCGCTTGTCGATAAGTTGTATGATATGATATCCGAACTGTGACTCCACGATTTTGGAGACCTTGCTGGGATCTGTGAGGCTCCAGGCTACATTGGCGAAAGCGGGGTCCAGTTCCATCTTACTCATGTAGTCCATTTCGCCACCTTGCTTGGCAGAACCTGGATCGTCGCTGTAGAAACGAGCCAACATGGAGAAAGTGGATTCGCCGGAGTTGATGCGCTCGGTGTATTCGCGGAGGAGTCCTTTTACACGGTCTATCTCTTCTTGACGTACCTTAGGGTGCTCGGCCAACAACTCCACTTCCACCTGAGTGGCGATGAGCGGCAGGGAGTCGGCGGGGATATCTTTGAAGAAATGGCGCACCTCGGCGGGTGTCACCTTGATATCTTTTGTCAGTTCCTTGCGCACCTCGGCCATCAGTTGGTTGTCGCGTACCATATTATATGTCTCTTCGCGTATCTGGGTCATGGTCATCCCACGATACTCCTCCAGTTTCTCTCTGGAACCTGCGGTTTGTACCCATTCGTTGATATACATCTCTACATAGCGGTTCACGGTTTCGTCGGGAACATCTATGGAGTCTATCTTCGCCTGGTGCAGGAACAGTTTCTGCAGGGCCAGGTTCTCGGGTATTGTGCAATAGGGGTTTCCACTGACACGCTGCATCTGCTGACGTGCTTTCTCCACGTCGCTGCGGAAGATCGCTTCGTCGCCAACAATCCACACCACCTCGTCGATGGCATTGTTGAGTTGCGCAAAGGCGGCAAGTGGCAGAATAGAAAGAAAGATGATGAGTAACTGCTTCATGCTTAGTGGTTGTTAACGGTGGCCAGGGCTTCATGGAAAAGCTCTACAGAGTAGCGCTTACGCAGTCCTTCCACAAATTCGCGCTCTTTCACAGCCTGATAATCCGTGACAACTTGTGCGCTTACGTCGTACCAGTATTTGGGACCTTTCTTGAGTTTGCGGCCTACTACTGCCACGGAAGGATAATGTGCGTTGAGGCGTGTCTTGCCTTCGCGTACCTTGAACGCCAGAGAATCAACGAGGGGGTTGTCGCCCTGAACGAACATACGGCGCTCGAAACGCACTTGTATGGAATCCTTGTTGAACTGGGTCTTCACGATATCGGCCCAGCGATTCTCGTCTTTTTCTTTCTTCAGGGCTTTACGTACCTGTTTCAGAATTGCGCGAGATTGAGCTTGAAGCAGGGCTCCTGTGAAATGGGGCTTGTCGAAGGAATATGCTTTCTTGTTCTCCTTGAAATAGCTTATCAGTGCTGCGGTGTCCTTGGCAGCAGGTTCCCAGACCTGACGCTGGCAAATCTCGAAGAGGAGTAATCCGTCGTGATATTCCTGAATGAGATATTTCAGTTCATTGTCCTGAGCAGAAAGACGTTCTGCCTCTTCATCGAGAACTTGTTCCACTGTCTTCTGGCCATTGCTGGCGCGTGACAGACTGTCGACGATAGCGCCGGCTACCTTGTCTTTCATACCTCGTGCTTCCAGAAACTGAAGGATACGGGGAGCCAGGGTGTCGTAGGGCTCCAGTGGCTTGCTGTCCATCAACTTGATGATATGCCATCCGACGGTAGAGTGTATGGGTGCGCTGACCTCGCCAACTTGCAAGGCGTAGGCTGCATCTTCTAACTCCTTCAGGAGTTGGTGGGGACCTATCCATCCAATGATTCCTCCGCGTTGGGCCGTGCCGGGATCCTCGGAACACTGAGCAGCAACCACTGCGAAGTCGTCACCACGTGTAATCAGTCCGTTGATGCTGTCGATGCGGGCTTTGGCGGCTCCCTGTTGTTCGGCCGTGGACTGTTGCACTTCACGTACGAAGATGTGAGCGGGTTGTATCAACTCCTTGCCTTCGAGTTGCTGCAGCATGTTGTCGTAGTAGGCACGCACTTCGGCTTCTTCGGCCTCTGGCGTTACCAGCAGGGGGCGAATTTGCTGGTCCCGGTAGGTGCGGAACTCTTTCTGATAACTGGTCAGCGTGTCGAAATGAGCGTCGAGGGCTGCTTCAACTTTCAACTTGTAGTTGATGAAGAGCTCTGTGTATTCTTCCACCGACTTCTTGTCGATAACACCATCGGTATTGTTCTTGTTGAAGTTATATTCGAACTCGCTGCGCAAGACATCTTTTCCATTGATGCGCATTACCACAGGGTCATCCTCCTGAGCCGAGAGGCTGGAACAGAAGACACCGAGGAGTAGGGATAGAATGTAGAAAGGTCGTTTCATCGTCTTGATTGTCCGATTTGCAAAGACTGTCGTTTGTGTTCTCGTTATTGTTTTAGTCATATTATTGAGGACGACTGTAGTTGGGCGCTTCGCTGGTGATTGTGATGTCGTGGGGATGGCTCTCGAGGACACCAGCATTGGTGATGCGCACGAATTTTGCGTGATGCAGGTCCTTTATGGTTGCGGCTCCACAGTAGCCCATGCCCGACCGCAGTCCTCCAATCAGTTGGTAGATAACTTCCTGAACGGTGCCTTTGTAGGGCACGCGGCCTGCGATGCCTTCAGGTACCAGCTTCTTCACATCGCTCTCTCCTGCCTGGAAATAGCGGTCCTTGGAACCGTTCTCCATGGCCTCGAGTGAGCCCATGCCGCGATAGCTCTTGAACTTACGTCCATTGAAGATAATGGTGTCGCCCGGAGACTCTTCCGTGCCGGCCACCAGCGAACCTACCATTACGCAGTAGCCACCGGCGGCAATGGCCTTGACGACATCACCGGAATAGCGGAGACCGCCGTCGGCAATCAGGGGCACGCCAGTACCTTCGAGGGCTTTGGCCACATCGTATACTGCCGAGAGTTGTGGAACGCCGACACCTGCCACCACTCGTGTCGTGCAGATGCTGCCAGGACCGATGCCCACTTTGATGCCGTCGGCTCCTGCCTCTACGAGCATCTTGGCTGCTTCGCCTGTGGCCACATTGCCTACAACAAAATCGACTTCGGGGAACTTTGCTTTGGCCTCTTTCAGTTTCTCTATGACCCCTTTGCTGTGACCGTGAGCTGTGTCGATGACAATCGCATCGGCTCCTGCTTCCACGAGGGCTGTGATACGTTGCAGCGTGTCAGAGGTCACTCCCACACCGGCAGCGACGCGCAGGCGGCCTTTGTCGTCCTTGCAAGCCATGGGTTTGTCCTTGGCTTTGGTGATGTCCTTGTAAGTGATAAGTCCAATCAGATGGTTCTCATCGTCCACTACGGGCAGTTTCTCAATCTTGTTTTCCTGAAGAATCTGTGCGGCAGCGATGAGGTCCGTCTGCTGATGGGTGGTCACGAGGTTCTCTTTGGTCATCACCTCGTCGATGGGACGCTCGATATTGCGCTCGAAGCGGAGGTCGCGGTTTGTCACAATGCCTACGAGCTTGTTCTTCTCATCCACTACAGGAATACCACCAATGTGGTACTCGGCCATAAGGGCCAGGGCATCGGCCACAGTGGCGTTGCTGAGGATGGTCACCGGGTGGTAGATCATACCGTTTTCAGCACGTTTGACGCTGGCCACTTGGCGCGCTTGGGCTTCGATGGACATGTTCTTGTGGATGACGCCAATACCACCTTCACGGGCGATGGCAATAGCCATGGTGGCTTCTGTCACGGTGTCCATTGCTGCTGTGACGAAAGGCACTTTCAGCTCGATGTGGCGCGAGAAGCGAGTCGTGAGGTCCACGGCACGGGGGAGCACTTCGGAATAAGCGGGAACAAGGAGGACATCATCAAAGGTGAGTCCATTCATTACGATGCGGTCTGCGATAAAGTCTGCCATAGGAATAATATTTTGCTTTTATTGCGTGCAAAATTAGTGCTTTTCTCTGAATTTGCCAAAGAAGAGTACGTGATTTTATGTTAAAGGCACGGATTCTTGTTGAATCCGTGCCTTCAAAAGGGTTTCTAACGACTTTAGTTGCCTAGCTCGCTGATGAATTTTATGCGTACAAGGCGTATCTGTTCTTCCGTGTAGTCGTCTTCCAACTCATCCAGGGCGTCGTCGATGTCGTCGGTCTCGCTTTCGCGGAAATACTCAAATATATCCTCAATCTGATCGGAGTCCATGATGGAATTGAGGTAATAGTTGATGTCGAGTTTTGTGCCGCTGTCGACAATGGCGTCCAGCTCGTCGAGGAACTCATCGAAGTCCAGGCCTTTTGACTTTGCCAACATTTCCAGATCTACCTTGCGGTCGATGCTCTGTATGATGCTCACTTTGTTCTTGCTCTTGTTGACGACGGTGCGCACCCGCATGTCTTCGGGTCGTTCTATCTCGTTCTCTTCGCAGTGGCGCATGATGAGTTCACAGAACTCTTTGCCATAGCGTTTGGCTTTGCCTTCGCCCACTCCTGGGATATTCTTCAGTTCCTCGGTGGTTATGGGATAAACAGTGGCCATGGCTTCAAGACTCTGGTCTTGGAAGATGACGTAAGGTGGTATATTCTTGGCTTTGGATACTTTCTTGCGAAGGTTTTTCAGCATCGAGAGCAGTTGTTCGTCGAGAGCGGCAGTACCACCAGCCTCTGTGTCAACATAATCGCTTTCGAAATCGTTGTCCAGTGAAATCTTGAAAGAGGTGGGTTTCTTGATGAACGAGCGGCCCTGTTCGGTCAGTTTCAGCAAACCATAGTTCTCCACTTCCTTGAAAATGTAGCCATTCAGCAGGGCTTGGCGAAGCACGGTATTCCAGTAGCGAGCATCCTTCTGATCACCGCACCCGAAGCACTCCAGGTCGTCGTGCATATGTGATATGACTTCCTCCGTGGGGTTGCCTGTGAGGATGTTGATGATATGGGGGACTTTGAAGTTCTCTTTGGTGTCTCTGATAACCTCCAGCGCCATCTTCAACTCTTCTCTTGCTTCGATGAGAGTCTTGGGATGCAGGCAGTTGTCGCAGTTGTGGCAGTTCTCTTCCTCATATTCCTCTCCGAAATAGTGGAGGAGTACGCGGCGTCTGCAAACGGAAGTCTCGGCATAAGCTGCTGTCTCCTGAAGCAGCTGTCTTCCAATATCTTGTTCGGCCACAGGTTTGCCTTCCATGAATTTCTCCAACTTCTGAAGATCTCTGTAGGTGTAGAAGGTGATACATTTGCCTTCTCCACCATCGCGTCCGGCGCGCCCCGTCTCTTGATAATAGCCTTCCAGACTTTTGGGGATGTCATAATGAATGACATAACGTACGTCGGGCTTGTCTATGCCCATTCCAAACGCGATGGTTGCTACGATGACGTTGATCTTGTCCATGACAAAATCATCCTGTGTCTGGGTGCGAGTCGGTGTGTCCATACCTGCGTGGTAGGCACGGGCATTGATGTCGTTGGCTCTCAGAACTTCTGCCAGTTCCTCCACTTTCTTACGGGAGAGACAGTAGATGATGCCGCTTTTTCCTGCATTCTGTTTGATGAATTTTACGATATCCTTGTCGATATCCTTTGTCTTCGGCCGCACCTCATAATAAAGGTTGGGTCGGTTGAAGGAACTTCGGAACTCGTCGGCATCTGGCATTCCCAGGTTTTTCTTGATGTCATCGCGCACTTTGTCGGTGGCTGTTGCCGTAAGAGCTATTATGGGTGCTGTCCCTATCTCGCTCACAATGGGACGAATACGTCGATATTCCGGTCGGAAATCATGTCCCCATTCTGAGATGCAATGGGCTTCATCTACTGCATAAAAGGATATCTTTACTTGTTTCAGGAAGTCGATATTCTCTTCTTTTGTGAGAGACTCGGGAGCTACATAGAGCAACTTTGTCCTGCCGGAAATGACATCAGATTTCACTTGGTCCAAGGCCGTTCGGTTCAAAGAGGAGTTCATGAAGTGCGCAATGCCATCGTCGGCGCTGACCTGACGAATGGCGTCCACCTGGTTCTTCATCAGCGCTATAAGTGGCGAGATGACGATGGCGGTGCCATTCATGAGTAGAGCAGGCAACTGATAACAAAGAGATTTGCCTCCACCAGTGGGCATAAGTACGAAAGTGTCGTGCCCTTGCAGCAGGTTGAGGATAATTGCTTCTTGGTCGCCTTTAAACGTGTCGAAGCCAAAATAATGTTTCAGTTGAGAGGTCAGGTCTTGATTCTTATTCATGCATTTTCTTTAATCCGTTACAAAGATATACAAAAAAACATCTACTTTGCAAATTTCCTCTTGGTTTTTTCAATAAAAATGCACTTCTCAACATCATTTTTTGAGTTGAGAAGTGCAAAAACGTGATTCTGCTTGATTCAGCAGGACAAAAGATCTTTTAGTTCAGAGGTCTTACGCTGGACTTCTCTAATTGTTCTTGTGCGAACTCTTTGGTAACGCGGAACTCAGATACTCCAGACGATGGTAGTTCGTACTGAGGTTTTATCATGATTGCTTCCACGATGCTGCGCAGCCCTCGTGCTCCCAGTTTGTATTCCAGAGCCTTGTCCACCATATATTCTAAAGCGTCATCGTCAAATTGCAGGTCGATGCCATCCATTTTGAAAAGCTTCTGTTGCTGTCGGATGAGTGAGTTCTTGGGCTCGGTCAGGATATTGCGAAGGGTATTGCGGTCCAACTGGTCCAGATGAGTAAGTACAGGCAGACGTCCAATGATTTCCGGAATAAGGCCAAAGGACTTCAAATCTTGTGGCAGTATGTATCGCATCAAGTCATTGCGGTCGATGTGTGTGGCGTTGACCACTGAGTTATATCCCACCACATGGGTGTTCAGTCGTTGTGCAATCTTTCTTTCGATACCGTCGAAGGCCCCTCCGCAGATAAAAAGGATGTTGCTAGTGTCAACGTGGGCGTAATCCTGATCTGGGTGCTTGCGTCCGCCTTTGGGTGGAACGTTAACCATGGTGCCTTCCAGCAGTTTCAGGAGGCTCTGTTGGACTCCTTCGCCCGAGACGTCGCGGGTGATGCTGGGGTTGTCTGCCTTGCGTGCTATCTTATCTATCTCGTCGATAAACACGATACCTCGTTCGGCCAGTGGAATGTCGTAGTCCGAAACTTGCAGAAGTCGGGAGAGGATACTCTCTACGTCTTCACCCACGTAGCCAGCCTCCGTGAAGACTGTGGCGTCTACGATGGTAAACGGCACCTTCAGCAGTTTGGCTATGGTGCGTGCCATTAAGGTCTTGCCAGTGCCTGTGGGACCCACCATAACGATATTGCTTTTCTCGATTTCCACACCATCGTTGGTAGATGGTTGCAACAAGCGCTTGTAGTGGTTGTAGACTGCCACGCTCAGGTAGCGTTTAGCGTCATCCTGTCCGACGACGTACTGATCTAAGTATTTCTTAATATCGGCGGGACGAGGGAGGTCGGCCAACTTCAGTTTTCCAAAGTTGGCACCTTTTTTGCGGCTGTACTTTTCTGTATGCTGATGCATCACTTCATAAGCCTGCTCCAGACAACTATCGCAAATTGCTCCTGTTTCTCCAGTGATGAGCATTGCGACCTCGTCGTTGGATCGACCGCAGAATGAGCAGCGTTGAGTGTTACTCGCCATGAATAATTCTTATTATTAAAAATAGGAACGCGTGCGTTATGCCTTGCGCTGCAACACCTGATCAATCATCCCGTACTCTTTGGCCTCGTTGGCCGTCATCCAGTAGTTGCGGTCGCTGTCAGCCCACACTTTGTCGAAGTCGGTGTGGCTGTGCTCTGCAATGATCTGGTACAGTTCCTTCTTGAGTTTTTGTATCTCACGGGCCTCTATCTCGATGTCCGAAGCCTGGCCAGAGACACCACCCAGAGGCTGGTGAATCATTACTCGGCTGTGGGGAAGTGCACATCTTTTCCCCTCTTTACCGGCCACGAGGAGCACAGCAGCCATGGACGCTGCCATTCCGGTGCAGATGGTCTGGACGTCACAGTTGACAAACTGCATGGTGTCGTAGATGCCGAGACCAGCATAGACGCTGCCGCCAGGGGAGTTGATGTAGATGCTGATATCTTTTCCGGGGTCGGTGCTGTCGAGGTAAAGGAGCTGGGCTTGCAGGGTGTTGGACGTGTAGTCGTTCACCTCTGTTCCGAGGAAAATGATGCGATCCATCATCAGACGGGAGAAAACATCCATCTGAGTCACATTCAGCTGACGTTCCTCCAGGATGTA
>JAILFY010000214.1 GCA_024697285.1 Bacteroidaceae bacterium | reverse complement strand
TGCCATGCCATTGATGATTTTGCTTGTCTTGATTTGCAGCACTAAGGTAAGTGAAAAATCTGACATGGCCAAATCCTGAGCAACAAAAAGTTGCTCAGGTACTTATAAAGAAAGTTAAACTAAAGTGCTGCGGATTTTAGGGTGTACAAAAACTGGAGAGTGGAGGCACGACGACAGTCGGTGATGCAGAAGAAAATTGACAAAGATGTTGGGCAAATGCGAAACTTAACATAAATAATAACTTATGAAAAAACTATTATTACCCATTCTGCTTTTCGTAGCAGTATCTGCGCAAGCTGCAGAAAATCCCGTGTTAACAATTGAAGGTGGTCAGGTGCAAGGTGTTTTGGCCGACGACCATCCTGATGTGTTTGTCTATCGTGGCATTCCCTACGCTGCTCCTCCTATCCGTGAAAACCGCTGGAAAGAACCACAGCCCATCGTGCCTTGGAAAGGAGTGAAGATTTGCGATACCTTTGGTCGTCCCAGCTATCAGGCTATACAATATACGGGTGGCTACTACACGGAGTGGGGCTATGGCAAGGAAGCTGCCTTCAGCGAAGACTGTCTGTATCTGAACGTATGGACAAAGGCTCCCGGACAGGTGGGCAAGAAGCTGCCTGTGGCTCTGTGGATTCATGGCGGTGGCTATCGTGAGGGCTTTGGCTCTGAGCCTGAGTTCGACGGACAAGAGTGGGGGGCTAAGGATGTAGTGCTCGTTACCATAAACTACCGCTTAGGTGTGTTCGGATTCCTCGTACACCCAGCTTTGGCTGCCGAGAGTCCGCACCATGTGTCAGGCAACTACGGCATCCTTGACCAGATAGAGGCGCTGAAATGGATTAAGAAGAACATCGAACAGTTTGGTGGCGACCCCAACAATGTGACTATCTTCGGACAGAGTGCTGGTGGTGGCAGCGTGCGTACGCTGTGCGAGAGTCCTTTGGCTCGCGGTCTGTTCCACAAGGCTGTCATTATGAGTGCTCAGGGATTGAGCATTCCCGATGCCAATGGCAATCCGATGGGGGCCCGATACAGTGGCGGTTCTATCGAAGACGCTATGGCTAATGCCAAGAAGGTGTTCGACTGGGCTGGACTGACCGACTTGCAGAAGATGCGTGCTGCCAGCACCGAGACAGTATTCGCTCTCAACACGCTCTATCACCAGATTAATGATGACGGACAGCAAGGAGGAGGCCCCATGGCGGCAATGTTCAGAGGGCTGCGCTTCATGCCGATGATTGATGGCTACGTGAGCGTGAAGAGCTTCGACGATGCCACTCGTCAAGGCACATTGGCTGACGTTCCTTATATGATTGGCTTCACGTTGAACGATATGGGCAACATGTCTCCTAACATCGCCGAGTTTTGTAAGGTTCGTGCCGAGAAGGGCGGCAAAGCCTGGGCTTACGAGTTTGCCCGTCCGTTGCCCGACGACGGCAGCCATCCTGAAGTAACTCAGCGTCTGCGTGGTGCTTTCCACTCTTCCGACCTGTGGTTTGTGTTCAAGAGCTTGAAGCATTGCTGGCGTCCTTGGACCAAGGGCGACTGGGACCTGAGCGAAAAAATGCTTACCGCTTGGACCAACTTTGCCAAATACAGCGATCCCAACGGTCCGAAGGGTGGTAAATGGGCGCCCTGCACATCCAAGAATCCGAAGTTCATGGTGTTCAAACTGAACGACAAAGATGCTGAAGCATCAGTCTTTGGCGAGCCCGAAATTGCTCCACAGCCGCAAGGATTCTTCCGCTAAGTGTTATGTGATTTAGAGGCCAAAAACAAGTAGCCTACTTGTCGGCGACAAGTAGGCTACTTGCTGTCGACAAGTACGCTACTTCTTGGCAGCAAGTAAGCTACTTGTCAAAACCCTCCAAAAAGCCCCTAATTCTAAACAATAAAGCCCTATGTTTTTCCTTGGAGCTTTGAATCCTGCGGAGAGAACAGGATTCGAACCTGCGAGCCAGTTTTGCCGGCTACACGCTTTCCAGGCGTGCCTCTTCAACCACTCGAGCACCTCTCCTTAAAACCAGATGACAAAATCAGTGCAAGCCGAACGCAGAGAACTTGTTCTTTGCTGGGGCGAAGCCTGATTTCGCATACGATTTGTAAGAATCGTGTGCAAAGGTAATACTTTTAAATGAAAAGGTAAGAGTGGAAAGTGAAAAATTAATATTCTTTATCATTTGTCTTGTTAATTCGCTCGATATCAACAAAAAATGCGATTTTATTTGTTTATGTGCTCACTTATTCGTATCTTCGCGACCATGAATGTATTAACGTTATAAAGACAGCAGAAATGACACCAAAAGAATTAAGAAACGAGCGACTGGCAGAGCGAATAATCAAGAATCTGAATCGTCGTAACATGGAGGCCTTATATTGCCCAACGGCAACAGAGGCAGTGAAGAAGGTATCGGAACTGATAGCCGATGGAAGCAGCGTCACCTGGGGCGGCTCGATGACTATCCGCGATATGGGTATTCCACAGGCACTTCGCGACAGAGGCACCTTGGAGGTGCTCGACCGCGACGTGGTAACCGACCGCGAAGAGGTGGTGAAAATCTACGAGCGGGCATTCTCAGCCGATGTTTATCTGTCGAGTGCCAACGCCATCAGCGAAGACGGCGTCATTGTGAATATCGACGGCAATGGCAATCGTGTGGCTGCTATCACCTGGGGACCGAAGAAGGTGATTTTTGTGATTGGTCTGAACAAAGTGGCACAGACAGTTGAGGCTGCACTGGCCAGGGCACGCAGTACGGCATCACCTATCAACGCGGCGCGTTTCGACATCAAGACTCCCTGTCAGGTAGATGGCGTCTGCCACAACTGCAACTCACCTGAAAGCATTTGCAACTACGTGCATTTTCTTCGCAATTCGCCTCGCGGCAAACATACAGTAGTGCTGGTAGGGGAGAATTTAGGATATTAAAAAAGAACGATGGGTAACTAAAGAAAGAGGCTGCATTTCGCAGCCTCTTTCTTTAGTTAGTATGTTGCAATTTCGAGCTTTTAGCTCGAGCTTGCTCACGCTCGATAAAGCATGAGCGAGCTCTCGCTTTATTCTCACTTAACTGCAACCTTGCGGCCATTGACGATGTACATACCACCCTTCTTCACGTTGTTGACGCGAACGCCCTGCAATGTGTAGACG
>JAILFY010000198.1 GCA_024697285.1 Bacteroidaceae bacterium | reverse complement strand
TGACAGAATAAGATTTCTTTCTAATTGCCCTGTTCTAGGACTATAATCTTCAACAAACCCGTTATACACAATACTTTTAGCCAATCGAGTGGTATCTAATGCAAAAGCGTCATGGATGGTGTTTAAGCAAAGTGTGTAAAGATGTTTTTCATACAGTTTTGGCAAATCTCTGTCAAGCTGGACTTTTATCGTTCCATCATTTTTCAAGTAATTATACTTGTTGATTTGTCGGACCGTGTCTTTCGACGGAAGATTTGCCTCAATTCCCAATATATCTTCTGCATAGATGGTATCTATTTGATATTGGGAAAGAACTAAACGGAAAAATGTTGCAGGATCATTTTCTCTTGCATAATTTACTTTTTCCTCGAAAAGGAGCTGCTCTGCTTTACGATTTTCTTCCAGCCTACGCTCTTCTTCTAATCGTAATTCCTCCTGTATTCGTTCTTCTTCAAGTCTCTTTTTTTCTTGTTCCTCTATTTGCTTACGCAGTTCTTCCTGTCTTTTTTCTTCAATTATACGCCTCTCTTCTGCTTTCTTTTCCAACTCTTTCATTTCACTTTTCTGTTTGGCATCGGAAATGGCAGCAAATAAGAAAATCATCCCGATTACGAAGACAGCTCCTATTAATACATCCATATGTTAATGTTTTTATTCTAATCAGTACATTGCAAAGAATGGTGATTAATAGTATCCTGCACGATGGAATCACTTGTTTTCAAGCGTTGACAGATATTCCCCAGCGGTCATCACAGGAATCCTTGAGGCTGTGAAATCCTTCCCGTTGCGGGTGATGATGACTTCTGCATCAGCACGGAGGGCAGTGTAATACTGCATGGCATCCTCGAAGTCCTGAAACTGCGAAACTAAAGAGTCATCGACTGTGCGCTCATCAGTGGTGGACACTCGAGCTAGTTGTCGGAAATTGGACAGCAGTTTACGCACACTCTCGGAACCGTGCTTGCGGAGTAGGAAGGAGGCTGTGGAGAAGGTCATTGGTGAAACAACGAGTTGCACCTGTTTGTTGTATGCCATAGAGAAAAGACGTACCGCATCGTGGCAAAAAGGTTCGCGACGGTCGAGCAAGTCAACTACGATATTGGTGTCAAGAAAAAGGCGTGTCATTGGTGTTTTTCCATCTGATATTGATAATACGCCTCGCGTGCGTTCAAGTCTTGGTCAGCAACGGGTGAGCCTGCACCCAAAAGGCTGCTTACAACCTCCGGCACATCGGCCTCGTCAAGCTTCGGCATGGAAAGAATGACATCTAGTTCAGGAGAGTATGACCTTCCTTCGTGGCTTGTGAGACCCTGTTTGGAGTTGAGTCTCTTACGGATGTTGGCAATTCTGCGAGAGTATGAGGCGATACTATCCTCTGTCTGCGCCTTGCAAGTCTGACTCTCGGCAAGTTGCAATAACAGGATATCTATCTGCGACTGCATCCACGCCTCAACAGACTTGTCGTCAGGCAGCGCAGGCTTTACCTTCTCCAGTATGGTGTCATCAACAGATATACTATACGTGCACATAATTGTATGTTTTTCATTTTGCAAAAGTACAAACTTTTTTTGAATCTGCAAAATATTATTGTTGATATGGATTAATTGGAGGCAACGGGACTGCCGAAAGACCACCGAAGGATCGCCGAAAGACCAAGGGGGTAAGTATTGTAAATGAGCATTTTGCGCCATTCTATGGCAGCTATTGGGCTTTTGCTGATTTTCAACGTATTACAGTTGTTTCAAAGAAGGCACAAAGAACCCGCGAAGAAGGAGAAAAGAAGGAAGGGCGACGGAATCATAAAACAGCGACATCTGGTGTGCCCCGCGAACTTGATGAGCGAACGAGGTCATCCTTGTGGGCGGTTCCAGCCGTATCCCCGCCGTGCAGAAAAAGGTCGAAGAGTTCTTCGGCAAGGTGCCCAGCAAGGGTGTCAACCCCGACGAGGTGGTCGCCATCGGCGCCGCCATCCAGGGCGGTGTGCTCACCGGCGAGGTGAAGGACGTGCTGCTGCTCGACGTCACCCCCCTGAGCCTCGGTATCGAGACCCTCGGCGGCGTGATGACCAAGCTCATCGACGCCAACACCACCATCCCCACCAAGAAGAGCCAGGTCTTCAGCACCGCTGCCGACAACCAGCCCGAGGTGGAGATCCACGTCCTGCAGGGCGAGCGCCCCATGGCCAACGACAACAAGACCATCGGCCGCTTCCACCTGGCCGGCATACCGCCAGCACCGCGTGGAGTGCCCCAGATTGAGGTCACCTTCGACATCGACGCCAACGGCATCCTCAACGTCAGCGCCCTCGACAAGGCCACCGGCAAGAGCCAGAACATCCGCATCGAGGCCAGCAGCGGCTTGAGCGAAGACGAGATCAAGCGCATGAAGGCTGAAGCCGAGGCCCACGCCGACGCCGACAAGAAGGCCAAGGAAGAGGTGGAGAAGATAAACAATGCCGACGGCATGATCTTCCAGAGCGAGAAGAACCTCAAGGAATACGGCGACAAGATTCCCGCCGACAAGAAGAGCTCCATCGAGGCCGCCCTCAATGAGCTGAAGGCCGCCCACAGTGCCCGCAACGTCCAGCAGATTGACGCCGCTATGGCCAAGATCAACGCCGCCTGGCAGGCCGCCAGCGAGGACATGTACAAAGCCCAGCAGCAGGCCGGCGGTAACCCCGGTGCCGGCTTCGACCCCAACAACATGGGTCAGCAGGGCAACCCCGGCGCAGGCCAGCAAGGTGGCAACAACTCCGACCCAAATGTCCAAGACGTGGACTTTGAGGAGGTGAAATAAGATAACAAACAGTCAAACCAAAAGAGTGTGCCGCAAAATGTAAGGAACCCCGAAAGTTGGACAAAAAACTTTCGGGGTTTTATTATGAGGAAAAGACACACGATTGAGGAGCGGATAAAAGCCGTCAGGATGTGCCAAAGAGGGCACAGTGCAGACCATGTTTCCAAAGTGTTAGGCATCAAGGA
>JAILFY010000187.1 GCA_024697285.1 Bacteroidaceae bacterium | reverse complement strand
AGAGACGGAAGTATCACCTCCTGAGCCGACGTTATTTGATTGAGGGGGCTTACTTTTTCAAAAACAAGTCCGCAATGCCTGTTTATCGGCACTGCGGACACATGTTTTTTCGCTTTTCAACTTTTAGCGGACAGCAATAATTTTGAATAAAATTTTCTCGGGATGATAGCGGGCATTGCTTTTTATCTGGAGAAAAAGGTGACGGGTGCGCACTTTTTTTGTTAAAAAAATAAAAATAGCAGTGTGGTATCCAGTGAAAATTATATGTTCATAAAAAATAAGAATGCCCGTCGGCCGGAGGGTTTCTTTGAAGTGACCTACCGAGATTTGTATACGACCTACAGGGAAGACTGTCCTCGGACAGCTGAAAACCTCTTGCTCATGGTCTTGCAGAAACGCATAAAACGGCCCTGAGGCGTCTCCGGGTTAGCTACAATGTCAGAATTATGCTGATGTACTATGTCAACTGCTACACTTTCTTTGAAGAGCCCGAGAAAGACTGGTTGAGGCTGCTTGAAAAGGCGGATATGCTGATGTACTATGTCTACTGCTATACATTCTTTGAAGAGCCTGAGAAAGACTGGTTGAGGCTGCTTGAAAAGGCGGATATGCTGATGTACTATGTCAACTGCTACACTTTCTTCGAAGAGCCCGAGAAAGAGTGGTTGAGGCTGCTTGAAAACGCGGAATCGCCACCCGAAGAACCAACGCTCTTTGACTAAGGGGGACTTACTCTTTGAAAAAAAGAATCTGAAATGGCTTGTTTATCGACACTTCAGGAGGGTTGTTGGAACTATTTTGATTTTTACCGGACAGCAATATCTTTATACAAAAAAATCTCTCCTCTGACGCCAGAAGAGAGAAATAGGAAGGAAAAGGACGACGGGGTGTCTTATCCTAAGATCTGTTCCCCGTGAATCTTCGTCTTGATTTGTTTGGGCAGGAAGATGTTTTCGATGATACCTTCCTCGTTGATGATGAAGGTGGTGCGAAGCGTGCCGAAATACTTGCGACCATACATGGATTTCTCTGCCCACACGCCCATCTGTTCCACCAAGGTGTGGTCCGTGTCTGCCACGAGCGGGAAGGGCAGGTCATGCTTCTCCTTGAAACGCTGGTGGCTGGCGGCGCTGTCCACGCTGACACCTACCACAGCATATCCCTTGCGTCTGAGTTCGCTGTAGTTGTCGCGCAGGCTGCAAGCTTCTGCCGTGCAACCGGCCGTGTTGTCCTTTGGGTAGAAATAGAGGACGAGTTTCTGTCCTTTGAAATCCGAGAGACGAATCTCTTGTCCGTTCTCGTCGAGCCCGAGTAGGTCGGGTGCCTTGTCTCCAATTTGCATAGTTGTATGGAATAAGCAGCAGAGCTGCGGTGAAATGATGTCGCGAGAAAGAAATAGGGTGGGGCAGAGAAAGATGTTCTCGCCTTCGTCAGATAGCGTGGCTTACCACCAGCTGAACTCTATAGTGAAGTGCACTCGTACGTTGACCTTGTACAAGGTGGTTCCTACTTGGTACTGATATTGCATCGTCACGGTATGTTCATCGTCGTAGCACGTGTCGTTGCGCAGTCCGCAATCCCAGTTGAAGAGGTCGTCGAACACCTCTATATATATGTGTCCTCCGTTCCAGGTGCGTGGGTTGTTGTCTCCGTCAAACCATCCGCCAAAGGTGCCATTTGTATTATTGGGTCCTTCTGTTCCATCACTATTCAGCGGTACGATGGTCATGGATGATTTCTTGAAATCTGCTTCTGCCAGGCCCAGCAACTGCAGCACCTTGGAGCGGTCTACTTCCACTTTGACGTCTTGGTCGTAACCTTTGTTCCATTGCATGGTAGTGTAGACATCGATGGTTCCTTTCAGTTTCTCGTCGTCAATGGGCACTACGTTTCCTGGGTCAGGGATGTTCCTGACGAGATCATCCATGAATGCAGCTCGGTTGAGCAACCACTCGTGCATCTTGTTTAGTTCCGTGCCAAAGGATTTATTACGTATGGGCCACTTCTGATTCTCCCGGGTGATGGCGCCCTGTCGGAACTGATTCATGTATTTGATGACCTCTTCCCAGGGGCGGGAGACGATGCTGTCGGCGTACTGCTGCCAGGTCTCCTTGTAGAGATCCACAAATTCTTGGGTGCCAAAGAGGTCAGTGAAGAACTGAGGCGTATCTTTGTAGTTGCCATTACGTTTCACGGGGTTGGAACCCATGACCGTTTCCTGATAGCTGGCAAAATAGTCGTGACCATGATACATATCAGCCCAGTCGAAATCATATCCTGCGTCGAAGTCCCACAGCGGGCCCATCACCCATTTGCCGTCGCCGTCCTTGTGGAGGTATATGCTTCGAGGAGCCGAGAGTTCCACGTTGTACACCAGTTCCTGAATCATCACATAGCGTGCGAAGCTCTCCATATCCAGGAGTTCTGATGCTGCTGCGTAGTTCTTCTGTTTGATGGCGCTTTCCAGTTGTCCGAAGACTTCCCGGATGCTGTCGAGCAGTGCGGGCGTGAGCACTTCCTCATCGGGATATTTCACTACGGCCGGCATCTGATAACCTTTTGTCCAGAAGCTGCGTTCCGACCTGTCGCCCCCTTGGGGCCCGTCGTCCACATCCAGACTGAGGAGGATACCTCGGTCATCGCTGATATCTACGCGGTTGCTGCCTTGTTGCACCTGTTCCGTCAGCTGATAGAGTCCGATATATTCCCCGTTCAGCAGCACCTCCACGTACCGACAGTGGTTCGTGAAGGGGAGTCCCATCATCTGTCCGAGCTCAAAGACGTAGGTGTTCATCATATCTGTGACGTCGCGGTAGTTGGCCAGCAACACCCAACTCTTGGCGCGACTCATGCCCAGCACCTTCTGCTTCGTATCGAACTTGATGCGGTAGGGCTTCTTGTCGTACCACTCCCAGGTGCTGTTGCCACGTCCTCGGATTCCCGCCTTCTGCCAGCGGCAGGAGTAGCTGTTGCCACCGTTGATGCCTACGTAGCAAGGCACATAATCATCCTTGGAGTAGATACCCTGTCCGTTCTCCGTATAGATGAAGAGTTGGAAGACCTGATATTTATTCTTCGTCTCGGACTCGATAATCTCTTCAAAGCTGAGGCTGTCGAGCCCCCCGATACCGAGTGGAACCACGAAAGCGTCGTGCATCTCTATATCCAGCAGTTCCTGTGGCTCCTCCACCCGCATCTCTTCAATGCTGTCGATGGCCACAGGCAGAGTCCAGGGAGTGTCGAATGCTTGTTGGTGCACGCGCATCCACTCTTGGGCAGACAGCCCCGTGAAGGTGAGCGCTGCTATTATTTGAAACGTCAAATATCGTTTATTGAACATGGTCAGAACATATTGTGGGCGCAAAGTTACAAATATTGTAAGACTTTGAATACGAAAATGTCCATTTTTTTGTTTTTTTTGTAAAAAGCACGTACCTTTGCACTCAGAATCATTAGAATCCACATCTTTACGATTCATATTAAAATATAGATAAGATGTCTCCTTTAGTATCTATCATCATGGGCAGCACCAGTGACCTCCCGGTCATGGAGAAAGCTGCCAAGTTCCTCGATGAGTTGGAAGTGCCATTCGAGATGAATGCCCTCTCGGCCCACCGCACCCCATCTGAAGTAGAGAAGTTCGCAAGCGAAGCAGAAGGTCGTGGCCTGAAGGTCATCATCGCTGCTGCAGGCATGGCTGCCGCCCTGCCTGGTGTGATAGCCGCCCAGACGACACTTCCCGTTATTGGTGTTCCCATCAAGGGCATGCTCGATGGCTTGGACGCCCTCCTTTCTATTGTTCAGATGCCTCCCGGAATACCTGTGGCCACAGTGGGCGTCAACGGCGCACAGAATGCTGCTGTCCTGGCTTGTGAGATGCTGGCCCTCACGGATGAGGCGCTGGCTGGTCGCATGCGTGACTACAAGAAAGGATTGGCCCAGAAGATTGTCAAGGCCAATCAGGAATTGGCAGAAGTAAAGTATAAGTTTAAGGTATGATTCGAAGAAAAACCCACGAGGTGCGGGTCGGAAATATCGGCATCGGAGGTGATAATCCGGTGCGGGTGCAGTCGATGTGCACTACCTCCACAATGGACACGGAAGGTTGTGTGCGTCAGATTCTGGCTATTGCTGCCGCCGGTGGTGAGTTGGTGAGACTGACGACTCAAGGTGTACGTGAGGCAGAGAACATGCGTGTCATCCGCGAGAAGGTGCGGGCTGCAGGCTGCGATGTGCCTCTCGTGGCCGACGTCCATTTCAATCCCGCTGTGGCCGACGTCGCTGCCCGCTACTGCGAGAAAGTGCGCATCAATCCTGGCAACTACGTCGATGCTGCCCGTCAGTTCAAGAAGTTGGAATATACCGACGAGGAATATGCTGCCGAGTTGCAGAAGATAGAGAATCGCCTCATCCCCTTCCTCAATATCTGTAGGGAGCACGGCACGGCCGTGCGCATCGGTGTGAACCATGGTTCACTCTCCGACCGCATTATGTCGCGCTATGGCGACACGCCAGCAGGCATTGTGGAGAGTTGTATGGAATTTCTTCGGGTGTGTGAGCGCGAGAACTTCAAGGATGTCGTAGTCAGCATCAAGGCCTCTAACACTGTCGTGATGGTGGAGTCCGTTCGTCTGCTTTGCAAGGCAATGGACGCCGAAGGGATGACTTTCCCCCTGCATCTCGGAGTGACGGAGGCCGGCGAGGGCGAGGACGGCCGGCTGAAATCCGCCGTAGGAATAGGAGCGCTGCTCATAGATGGAATAGGAGATACCATCCGCGTAAGCCTCAGCGAGCCTCCCGAGAATGAAATTCCCGTGGCCTACAGCCTCCTGCAAGCGGCACGTTTGCGCATGACAAAGACAGAGTATATCTCTTGTCCGGGTTGTGGACGCACGCTTTATGACCTGCCCGAGACCATTCGTCGCATCAAGGCTGCAACCTCCCACCTCAAAGGTCTGAAGATCGGCATCATGGGATGTATTGTGAATGGTCCTGGCGAAATGGCCGACGCAGACTATGGCTACGTAGGTGCTGCCCGCGGCAAGGT
>JAILFY010000180.1 GCA_024697285.1 Bacteroidaceae bacterium | reverse complement strand
TATGGGCAACGGACGTGTTGCCAAATTCGAGGTATATGTCAGCTCCAACTCCAATGTCTGGGGGGCACCTGTGGCCAAAGGCACATTGCAAAACAGTTCTACAGAACAACTGGTAGAACTCTCGTCGCGCCCCATAGGACGTTATTTGCGTTTCATCGTGCTCTCTACCCACGACAATCAAGGTTATGCCTCAGCTGCTGAGATTGGCATCATTCCGGAAGCAGAAGCCGAGAAACCCGAAACCAGTGCCGCAGCCTATAGCACCAGCAGTACCTCCTACTATTATTTGAGACATAAATCATCAGGACTCTTCCTACACTATCTCGAAGGAAGTACCGAGGGAGCATTTGCATTAGGCGAAGTGAATCAGGACAACCTTGATGACAACAGTTATATCTTCCGGTTCAGGAAAATCACCGGTTATACAGCCTACGTGAATCTCTACACACTCCAACCCTTGAAATACATGACCGTCAATGCATGGCGGGTAAATGCCTCTGATAAACTCAACACCTCAGATCATGCACAGTGGATCCAGACTGAACAGACCGACGAGGCTACCATCTGCCTGCGAGGTGCTGAAATGGATGGAAAATACTTCAATTTTGACGACCAGACCGTTGGCTCGTACGTTTATTCAGACAAAACGTCACCCACAGAGGTTCAAGTCATCAAGAAGAGTGAAATAGAAAAAGTAGTAGCTGTCAACGATGTACCTGCCGATCAACGAAAAGCAGGTATCTATGATCTCAACGGTAGGCGGGTAGATATCTCCAAGGCTCGTGAAGGTGTGATCATAGTAGATGGTGTCAAACGTGTCATTTGAGCGGATGATGTTTCATCACCATTCCGACCATGTCATTTACATCCTAACCAATAAACACTATAAGCTATGAATAAGCAACTCTTTCGTTCCATTATCATATTATTGCTGGTCACAGTTGTATGCTTCCTCCCAGTCCCCTTATGGGCAGAGAGTGATGTTCATGTGGAGAAAGCCGGAACGCTGTCTGAACTGCTTCCCACCAGCGAGGGGGCACTGAAGATCACGGGCTCCATCAACGGCACCGACATCAAATACGTGCGGCAACTCATCACCGAGAAGAACGTATACTCACTGGACCTCTCGGAAGCACGAATAGTTAGCGGAGGGGTGGCCTACTACGAGACCTACAAGAGCGAGGACGACGTCATCGGCAACTCCATGTTCCGGGAGTGCACGAAGCTGCGTACCATCGTGCTTCCCACCTCGCTCCGGGCGATAGAGACCAACGCCTTCTCCAAGTCGGGACTGCGCAAAGCGGACATCCCCAACAGTGTGACGCGAATCGGTGGTGACGCATTTGCCTACTGCGATTATCTCACCACTGTGGTCATTGGCAGTCATGTCAGCAGCCTCGACCAGGGTGTCTTCTACAGTTCTCCCGTCCGCTCGGCCTATGTCAAGCCCATCACACCTCCCACGACTCCCGCCTACCTCTTCTCCAGCAAACCTACAATCCGCGTTTACTCCCAGGCCGTTGACGACTACAAGCAATCGGGCTGGGCTGAGTATGGTACTATCATCGGATTACTGGAAAACATTTATCCACTGGAAGAGGACTCAACAGATGTGGTCAACAAGCAGATAAGTACCTATTTCGAAGATAACGCCTGCACTACCCTCAAAGCAGTCTATCAGACTATGAGCGACGAGGAACTGACGGCCGCGATGAAAGAAGGGGGAATGCCGGAGTACATGATTGCCATAGCCATAAAGGTGAAGAACGCCAACTGGAAGGCCTACGAACAAGACTTCCGCATTCACAGCTACAACGCGTTCAGCGATGCACGCTACTGGAACGACCGACTGATGAGTTCGGGAGGTTCCTACATGGGAAATCCCACTGGCATTTATTCCGACAGCTACGACCCGCTGTACGTTTTTGTGGACGAGGACGTGCCGGCAGACGCCACCTTATATATATGTGGTTGCTCGGACAACGACCTTATCTCTAATGCGAAGTCCGGGAAGCAGTTGACAAAAGGACTGAATATCATCGACGGACAAAAGGATGCACTCTATTATATCGTTTACACGGCTGATACCCAGACGCAAAACAAAGCCCTGGACGAATGGCCTGACATAAAGATACATATTGAGGGAGGAGCCGTCAACGGCTACTACGATGTAGCGCGCAAGAGCGACAAGGACTACCGAACGATCCTGAATCTGGCCAAGCACAAGCGCTTCACCGTGAAGAGCGAGCATGCCCTTTTCCACTTCAAGACGTCCACCTTCAAGAGCGTGTGGCCCCGGACCATCGACAAGAGTATCAACTGGTTCGACAGCCTGGCCGTGTGGCAAAGGGAACTGATGGGCTATGCCACGGCGGTGGCTTCTGGACAGCGCGACTATCCACCTTATAACCTCTCGGGCGGCGAGGCCCTCTTCCCCACCTACTACAACAACCCCAACTTTGCCATAGAAGGCGAATCTTCTGATGCAGGCTATGCCAACTCCTCCCCCTTCCGCACCTGCTACAACTCCGTGGAGTGCATCCGCAATTCCTTCGATGTCAGTCGATGGGAGCTGGACGACTGGTGTGCCAACCACGAGTGCGGTCACAACAACCAGCGGGCCATCAACCTCGAGGGCGGCACGGAGGTGTCCAACAACCTCTTCTCCAACGTGGGACGCTTCCTCGATGGCCTGGCGACGTCCGCCGGTTCTCCGTTATCCACCGTGATGAACGAATACGTGCAGGGTACGCCCTTCTTCGTCAGGAAAGTCGACAGCCAGTTGCGCATGTACTATCAGCTCTACCTCTACTATCATCAGGCGCGCAAGAACACCGCCTTCTACCCCACCCTCTTCAAGGCTTTGCGAGAAGACCCGCTGACCGTTTGGGGCAACTCCAACAATAGTGCATTGAAGTTTGTTCGAAAGGTGTGCGAGATTACCCATGAGGACCTCACAGACTTCTTTTCTGCCTACGGTTTCTTCGAGCCCTTCGCAAATATGAGCATCGAAGACTATGGGTCTCACACGATGACCCTGCGTCAGGCTGATATCGACAACACCCTGGCAGAAATACAACAATACCCCAAGAACCGCGACATCCTCTTCGTGGAAGACCGGGCAGAGTACGTGCTGACAACGGATTTCCTGACAACGGCCGGACAGAAGCGTCGCGACTCTGATGTAGTGGGACAGTACGCGAACTTAGGACAGTTCACCGACTATCTGTCCGGCGCCTCCCAACCATCGAGCTACACCTACCTGCATTCCGACTCCCTCTACGCCATGACCGGCACGGGTGGCGTGGGATTCCTCGTGCTGGACAAGGATAATCAGTTGCTCTATGCCTCCAATACCTATAACTTCTGCCTCCCTGCCAGCAGCGGCAACGAGTTCACCATCTATAGTGTTGACGCCGACGGGAGCGTCCACGAGACCATAGAGGCGGGCGAGGGAACGCAAGAGGTATATTTGGCCCAGGCTGGCACGCTCGCGGACTCCCTCTCCGCCGAGGTCATCAAGGCTATCGTCGGCGGCACCATCAATGGCGCCGACATCAAGTGTCTGCGACAGCTCGTAGCCGAAGGAAACCTGGCATGCATTGAACTCTCCGACGCACAGATTGCAACTGGAGGCGGCGCCTACTACCAGAACTACCGGACCAGCGAGAATGCCATCGGCAGCCACGCTTTCTATCAATGCAAGAAGCTGATTGCCATACGTCTGCCAGAAGGCATCACGAATATAGATGCTCAAGCGTTCGCCAACTCGGGTCTGAAGGAAGCTGTCATCCCCGACGCCGTAGCAACCATCGGCGGCGATGCTTATGCCTACTGCCCGGACCTCGCTCGAGTAGTCGTAGGGGCCAACGTCACGAAGATGTCGCAAGGGGTGTTCTACAGTTCCGGGGTTAAGGATGCTTACGTGAAAGCTCTCACCCCGCCCGCCATCGCCGCCTACCTATTCTCCAGCAATCCGACCATTCATGTATATAAGAAAGCCCTC
>JAILFY010000174.1 GCA_024697285.1 Bacteroidaceae bacterium | reverse complement strand
CGTATGGTGCGGTTGGAGAACCGGGGGATAGAGATGAATGGAGGATGGTCGTGTCACGTGTGCCGCCCCTTCGAACAACTGGCTGCAGAATTGCCACACGTAGAGGGCGTGCAGAGTACGAACATGCAAAAATGGTTCTTTTCTGTTAAAGTCGGCGAGCATTTTTTTGAGCAGATTCCTACGCTTCGTATGGGACGCCCGGGCCTGGACTTTTTCGGCGCAGAAATGCTTTATGGCAGTAGCGACTGGGAAGCACACCCTGAAGGGACTCTCATCAGCGAGCGCACAGCCCGGCGACTCTTCGGAAAAGCCGATGCGGTAGGTGAAACGATGGAAATTCCAGCTTTGGCGACTTTCGACATCCAGACGAAACTCACCGTGATGGGAGTTTACAAGGATTTTGCCGTTAACTGTTTTCTCGACAACGGTATCTATCTCTGCTATGGCGATGAAGCCCTGGACAGCAATCAGGAATGGAGTTTCGTTATCTACCTGTTGCTCGATGATATCAGCAACGCGTCTGACGTGGAACAGACACTCAACCAGCAATTGGCCGACATGTATGGCGTGAAGGATATCGAAGAACTGGAAGAGACCTTTAATATGCGCTTTCGTCTGACACCGCTGGGCGACACTTATTTCACTGGGGCTACCATCTATGATAAAGGTAAGCGCAGCGTCACAACCGTGCTTGTCTGGGCATCTGTGTTTCTGGTCATCATCGCCCTGCTCAACTACATGAACTTCGCCCTTGCGCAGACGCCTCAGCGCATTCGTAGCATCAACACCAAGAAGGTGTTGGGCGAGGCTGTTTGGCATATCCGAGGCAGTTATCTTCTGGAGCATGTTGTGTTGGCTGTTATGGCCTTTGTGTTGGCTGTGCTGATAGTGCTTTGTCTTCAGGAGTTTCCTGCCGTGTTGCAACTCCTGTCGGGCAGCATCGCTTTCAGCATCCATCCGGAACTGCTCGTCGCCACCTTGGCCATCGCCATCGTTATCGGTCTGCTATCAGGTCTTTATCCCGTCTTCTTCGCTACCTCATTTGCGCCGGCCTTGGTACTGAAAGGTTCCTTCGGACTTTCGCCACAAGGAAAGCGGTTGCGTCAGGTGATGGTGCTTGTGCAGTTTGTCGTGGCGCTGGTGCTCACAGCTTATGTAGGCATCATGTTCTCACAGTCACATTTTATATTTAATAGCGACTATGGCTTCGACAAAGATGAGGTCTGCTTCACGATGCTCTCCACGGAGGCTATGAAGAAGAAAGAGGCTATTCGCACCGAACTGCTGCGCATTCCCGGCGTAGAAGGAGTGGGGTATGGTGGTTCAGAGATTGGCGATAATGATCTCTTCATGCAATGGGGAGCCAATGATGGTCAGCAACGATTGGAATTCTTCGCCCTGCCTGTCGACAAGGACTATCTTTCCGTGATGGGTATCCCCATCAAGGAAGGCCGCAATTTTACAGAGCACGATGCTCAAGGGGCCTATATCATTAATCCAGCCATGAAGCGCAACTATCCGTGGCTTGAGGTGGGACAGCCCTTGGTCAGGGACCGTGCGCAGAATGAACAGTTCCCTGCTGTGTTCTATCCCGTTGTAGGTATCACGGACGACCTGCAGATAACCTCCATGCGCAAGGATAAGGCTTCGCAAAATGCAGCTTTTGTCATCATGGGGCCTGAGTTGGCCGACTGGGGCGACCGCTGCCGGAAGATTTTCGTGCGGATGAGTGCAGGCTTTGACAAGTTGGAAACGCGCCGGCAGGTCACCGAGACCTTGCAGCAGATGTGTCCCGACCGCCAGTGGCAGTTCTACTTCCTCAACGAGACGCTGGAGAAGACCTACGAGGAGGAGTTCCGCTTTATCAGTCAGATCAAGTGGTTTGCCATCATCAGCATCCTGGTAACCCTCATCGGCGTGTTCTGTCTCACCCTCTTCGAGACCGAGTACCGTCGCAAGGAAATTGGCATCCGCAAGGTCTTCGGCAGTACCGACAGACAGGTTATCACACTACTTGTCAGCCGCTATGCCCTGTTGCTCCTCATCGCCTTTGTTATTGCAGTACCAGTGGCCTGGTATATGGGCAGCCAGTGGCTCCAGTCCTTCGCCGAGCGCACACCTATTTACTGGTGGTTGTTCCCATTGGCATTGCTCCTCGTTGCTCTGGTTACGCTTCTCACCGCCGCTTTCCAGAGCGGGCGTGCAGCTACTGAGAATCCGATAAACAGTATTAGAACCGAATAACGAATAAAGAATATGAAGAGTTATCTGAGATTTCTTTCATAAAACAATAAAACAGAAAGAATATGATTAAACTTGAAAACATTCAGAAGGTGTTCCACACGGAAGAGGTGGAGACCGTAGCATTGGGCGGCGTATCGCTCGAAGTGAACAAAGGTGAGTTTGTGGCTATCATGGGGCCTTCGGGCTGTGGCAAATCGACCTTGTTGAATATATTAGGCTTGCTCGACAATCCCACCAGTGGCACCTATTACCTCGATGGTG
>JAILFY010000162.1 GCA_024697285.1 Bacteroidaceae bacterium | reverse complement strand
TGCTGTTTTGTGTATTTATAATTGCAGTTTGGTATATTTATAATTGCAGTTTGTTATATTTATAATTGCAGTTTGGTATATTTATAATTGCAGTTTGGTATATTTATAATTGCTGTTTGGTATATTTATAATTGCTGTTAGGTATATTTATAATTGTCGTTTGGTAAATTAAAAAACATGTATGCAAAGACGTAAGCATTCGATAAAAGTCCATTCTCTCTGTTTTTGCGTAGTATGTAGTTTATTTACAACAACATTATTCATGGCTGGCCTCCGCTTGAGGAAGCATAAGCCTTTCACATTTTTTTCAAAGAAGTTTGGGAGGCGCGATGACGAAGTCAGGAAAAAACAATTATAGGGCTGGTACACACATGAAGTATCAGCCCTTTTGGAATGCCCCGGAGCCAGGTTTCACAGGCTTTCGGGGCAGGATTATATTTCATTCTGAGTTTTACCGGACAGCAATAATCTGGAACTAAACCTTATGGGAAATGAGTTAACATACCTCGAGAAAGTAGCTGAAGAATGATATCCATCTGCCCCGATATAAAGGAGTAAGACTGGAAAAGACGCCTTAGTATATAAGATACGGGTGAGGTGGCTGACATGAGACAGAGCCGTATGACTGGAAAAGACGCCTTAGTATATAAGATACGGGTGAGGTGGCTGACATGATACAGAGCCGTATGACTGGAAAAGACACCTTAATATATAAGATACGGGTGAGGTGGCTGACATGATACAGAGCCGTATGACAGGAAAAGACACCTTAGTATATAAGATACCTTACCATGTCTACACGATGATTATTCCGACAGGAATCCAGAAACAGTATTTATATCAGAAAGGATAACCTACTGCCAGATGGAAACCGAGGGAATCCCAGAAACGCTTGATATTATAGTAACCACTACGACCGGTGTCGTAAGGTGCATGAATACCTATACCCACATCAAAACGCATAACCAGGAAATCGAGATCATAGCGGAGGCCAGCACCGGTCCCGAGGGCCAGGTCACGGAAGAAGTTCTTCGCATCTATGGCTCCTCCGGGCCGCGAAGAGTCGGGGCGCATCAGCCACACATTACCTGCATCCAAGAAGATAGCTCCGGCAAGAGTGCCAATCATGGGAAAGCGATACTCTGCATTGAACTCCATCTTCAGGTTGCCCACTTGATCCACATAGCTCCAATTGGAGCCTGAGGGATGATATCGGCCAGGACCAATCGTACGGACACCAAAAGCACGAATACTGTTGGCACCACCAATATTAAAAAGATCCGTGTATGGTGCCATTGTGGAATTGCCATAACTCCACACAGCACCGAGGAAAGCTCTTGTGGCGAGAACCGTATGATCTGTAAGTGGGAACGTTTCGCGCCATTCTCCCGTCAATTTCAGGAATTGCGCGAATGGGACGCCGAGCAGATGTTTGTTGCGCTCCTGAATGTCTCTTCCGCACAGACCATACAACGTATTCGTTACGTTGCCCGCCTCCTTAATATTAAAGATGAACGCGCGCGAGTGGTTTCCTCTGGTTCTGGGTGCATAAGTGAAGGTATAGGACATCGAAGGCACCAACTGATCACGCATACTGACATACAATGCCTGATTGGCTTGCATGATGGAATCGAAGCGTGCAGAACGATAGGCCAGCATATTATAATCCAGCCGCAAGGGCTCCAACTCATGTTTGATGGAGCGCCGAGGCTGGTAGGTATAGCTCAGTCGCGCGCCGAAGGTTACCATTTGGAAATACGAGGCTCTGTTCATCCAGTCGGCTTCAATCTTATAGTTCGTGGTAGCCTGTGCGCGACGATTTAGGGCTCTCGTGAGTCCGAAGAACTTCAAACGCGGATAGGTCAGGGAAAGGGACGTCCCGAGTTCGTAGGAGTTCAGCAGGCTGCGATCGGTGCCATCTGACAATGCGCCCGTTTGCCACTCGTAGGAACCATAGATCTTGAAGTTCAACGATTCGGCGCCGCGGAAGACGTTGCGCCTCGTCATTCCCCAAGAGAGCCCGGGTCCCATCAGACCGTTACTCTTGTTGGTCAGTTTGGCTTCCAGTTCGCTGTCGTAGGGCTTGTCAAGGATTGCGAAGATATTCACGTCGAGGGTGTCGCAAGTAGCTGATGTGTCTCGCGGGACATAGTTCATCTGGATGTTCGAGAATATACCCATCTCCGACAGTTTGGACTGCATCAAATCGTGCAACCTTTGTCGATAAAGCGAGCCACGCTGATAGAAGAGATTATGACGTAGCGCCCCATAGCGAAGAGGAGGCTTCTGGGTGCCTCCGCTCCAGCGCATAGTATTGCCGTCGCGACTTACCATGCTGTCGGTCACTTCGAAGTCATTATATGGCAAGACAGTAATACTGGTAGTACCCATATAGTAACGGTTACGCGCCTGGGGTGGTATGTCCGTACGAGGACGTATCTGCAGGTGTGCCGTCAGGGGAGCCTTCAGGGTGTCGGCACGGAAAACGATATGTTCGGGACGAGAATAGAAGAAGCCATTATTGCGGAACAGTTCCGAGAGACGCTGGCGCTCGGCATCCAGTTGTATAGCGCTGAACGCATCGCCTTCGTGCAACGTGCTCAAATCGGAGGTCTTCTTGATAAGGCTGTCTGAGACATGTCCGAAGTTCTGGTACCTGATAGTGCCAAAGCGGTAGAGCGGCCCCGGGAAGACAGAGTATCCGACCTTAGCTTTCAGAGAATCGTCGGGTTCCGGCTGCACCTCATATTCCACACGCCCGTTGAAGAAGCCATAGTTTCGCAGTGTGTTAGCCGCCACCTGTGTGCGCAACCTTGGGTTGGCGGAAGATATGGTTCGTGGAGTCGTGGCGAAAGAATCGAATACCCACTTTCCGAGAGTGGTTGTATCGTTTACGAAACCATTGTAGATCCAGAGCCCAACGGGGAAAGGCCAACGCCTCGTGTTGCTTCCGAAGACGCTGTTGTTGGGTGCATAGGAAAGTGCAGCAGTAATCTCTTCCTGCACCACAGCCGACGCCTGCTCGTAGATAGCCATCTCCTTGTGGATACTATCGCGCTGCTCGCTGGTGAGGGATCTGTCCTCAGCTTGTTCGGACAAGCGTTGCAGGATTGTTCCTACGTCCGCCCTGCCAGAGATGAGGTTGTCCACGACGGTGTAGGCCTCGGCCATTGCCGTGATGACTCCCGTGCTGTCTGTCTGATCTTTCTGTCCTCGTGCTCTGGCCTTACGTCCGTAGGCAATCTCCGAAATACCCGTATAGAGCACCTCGCCTTCGGGCAAGTTCTCTGTAGTAGAACAAGAGGGCAAGAGACAAAGGGGCACGAAGACACACAGCACCCAGGAGCCAAGGAGCACGGAGCTCGCAAGGACGCGGGACAATGGTGGCACGCGGTACGATATATGCAATCGGTGGTTGTTCATTCCTTGATAGATCTTTTGCAGTTATTCATCCTTCTTTCGGAACAGAAATAGTTCCCCCAACTTATCCGTCTTCTTGCGGAGCACGAGGCTACCGCCCATTTCGGTGATTTCTCCGTCGAGCACAGACTCGTTGGTCTTGTCGTAGAAGAGTTTCACATAACGGGTGGCGCTCTTGTCGAGGCGATATTCGATGCTTACATTATCTATAAGTGTCTCACCCGTATTCTGGACATTCTCGCCCGAACTGACCTTACCACCCAGGATGACGCTGACTCGATTGTTCCAGAAACGCTTGGCAAAGCGGAAACTATAGTCCGTCTGGGTGGAGCCTGTGGAATTGGTACCTTGTTCTACGCCAATGGAGAGGTCCACACTCTTCAGTGCCTTGCCCGTGAGGTTAGATACCTGACTTTGCAGGAACGCGTTGAGAGCATTCTGTCCGGAGAGACCATTGCTGCCGCTCTCATTGATATACATTCCCGTGGCAAGCATCGTCACTGCCACCCTGCCCCGCTGCTCAGCCGACATGGAAGCAAGCTCGTTCTGCAGGCTCATGTCTTCTGGCGCATCCAGCGTGAATTCCAGTCCAAGATTCTCCAGCGTCTGGGTGAGATTCATTCCCACGTCGAAGTAAACGGATCTGGGATGCTCGTTCTCGGTGATAGTTGTTCGCAGCCTCTCGGTAGCAGCGATGTTCAGCGTGGGATTCATCAGTGGGCCGCGGAACTCCGCATAGCTTCCGTTCTTGATAGTGAACTCCTTCAGGGGTATAATCATCATCGTGTACTTCATGGAGCCTTTGCTTACCGTGTAGCGGCCATTGAGTTGCAACTCCTTCTCGGGCGAATAGGTCATCGTCAGGTCTCCGCCTCCCTCGAGGTCTATATAGCTGCTGCCGTCGGGGCTGAGCATACAATGTACTTGCGCGGCATCATCCACATTCACGCTCATGGTGATGTTCATGTTCAGTGGCTGGCTTATTTCCTCTGGCAGAACGCGCAGGCTGTCCTCGAAATCCACGAACTCCACGAGGTCCGACAGTTGGTCTTCCACACTCAAAGGGGAGTCCATAAGAACATAAGTCACATCCGTGTCGCCCAGCACCTTCAGGCGTCCGAACATCCTCAGGTTGTCCAGAGTTCCACGCAGCATCGCCGAGAAGTCCACATATACTTTTCCATAAGCCACCGACTGCTGTTTCTTCTTCGCATTAATCAACTCGAAATCCTTAGCCGACATATCTGCCTGAACGGTGATTCTGTCCAGATTGCGGAAGTTGATGTCGCCAGTCATGCTGAATGGATTCTTGCCTGTGGAATACACTTGCACCTGATCCAGATGCAGATTACTCTGCTCTATGCGAACGGAGTCGTCCTGGAACCGCAAGTCGAGGCTGTAGGGGTCAGAGATGACACGAAGACCATTGTTGCAAAGCAGGCCATTGACCAATGGAGCTGAGGTGGTGCCGCCGATATGGATGTCCCCGATGGCGACGCCTTCCAGCCGAGCCATCTCATCAGGAATGAATCCATTGAAGACGGAGAAGGGCAGGCGGTCGAGCAACGCCGTGATGTCCAGCAACCCGTCGTCGCCCTCGGGAGTGTAGGAACCGTTGAAAGTGGCTATAGGCAGTCCTGTCTGGAGCAGTGTTCCGTCTACGAAATGACTTCCATCGGCCTCCGGGAGGTACACGGCCTGCAGACCTATCTGGCCCAAGGGCGCACCCTCATAAGTCATATTATCTACCAGCAGGTCAGCAGAGACGCTCAGGTTCTCGGCTGTCTGGATAAGGTGTGCATCGCCGTGGAGAAGTCCTGTGAGATGCGGCGCATAGGGCAGTACCGTCATCAACTCGCCCACATTGAAATGGTTGAGGGCGACTGAGAGGTCTTGCAACGCATCTTCGTTCGGGGAGGAATAGAGTTTCAGACCTGTTCCGTCGTCTGCCAGCAAATCGAGGTTTGCACTTACGCGGTTGCCTACCCCGAGCTGGATGTAGTTGTCTTTGTTGAGGTGGAAGGTTCGATAGGCAATCACAGGATTCAGGGGGTCGAAGTGCAGGTGGAATCCTTTGTCCTCCACCGAAGCAATCATCCCCAGGTCGATGCCTTTGCGCCCACGGGCATCGTAGTATTTAAGGTTCGCGCCCGCACCTGTGGGCAAGAGATAGGCATCGAGCAGGGCATCGAAGGTGATCTGAGGATTGCGCCGGCTGTTGTGCACTTGTGCATTCATTTTCACCCCCGTGCTGTCCTGGAACACTTGCATCCGGATGGTGTCCAGCTGAATCGCACCTGGCGTGAACTTCAGGATATGGCCTTGGCCATTAATGCCTACCATGGGATCGAGATTCAGGTCCAGATAAGCATCTTCGAATCCCATGCCCATAGACTTCAGTATGTCGTGGGCTGGATTGCTCTCGCCCGAACGAATCTGCATCGCTATCTGGGGCAGCCGGTGAACCAGGGCGTCCGTGTCGTAGCGGCGTTCCTTCACCTGTTGCTCCAGTTCCTTGGTGAAATGGCTGAGTTGCTCCAGCAACCGGTTGTAGCCCGTACGTCCGTCGGCGGTGAGCAGCAAGTCGCCCGAGGCGAGATAAACGTGCGTGGTGTCAGCCGTGAGTTCGGCCTCGAGCGTCACGTCCTCCGGGCGGAACACGGTGTCGGCAGGCATCAGGATGATATCAGCCAGAGAGCCACTGAATTCATGACGGTCGTCCAGGTTCGTGGTACCATCGAGGTGCATGCACATGGCCGTTTTCAGTGGCTCGTTCACCAGTCCCAAGGCATATAAATCTGCCCGGCTGAGGTCGAGGCCGAACGTGAGGTTTGTGATCTGACGTCCCAAGAGGGCGTTGACTTCGGCGGTGGCTGTCAGCAACTCGCTGGAGGAGTCCACAATCACACGTCCGCGTCCCTTGTCTACTTTCACCTTAGCCATGAGCCCGCTCAGATCGACCAGACTATAGCGGTAAGCCGTCAGGCGGGCCTGGGCATCGAGTCGTGTGGCTGGGTCCAGCAGGTCTGTTCCACTCCCTTTGGCAGTGGCACTCAGGCTGATGCTTCCGAGGCTGTCCTCCCGCAGGAAGTGATTGAGGTTGAGTCGCCGGGTGGCGAGTTGGACTTCATAAACTAATGATTCTCCCACGTCGAGGAGGGCTTGGACATCAGCTGTTCCCGTTCCCTCGGTCATCTGTGCATCTATGTCGAAAGTCGTCCCCCGCATTGCCAGAGAGCCACCCAATTGCATCGGCGGCAGGTGCACTCCGTCCAGTTCCAGCCAACGGCGGACCCAGCCCAGGTCTTGGGTGTGGACATCAAAATCCAACTTTCCCGAGAGGACAGCTGCGGAGTCTGCCAGACTCAGCAGGCTCCCCTTGCCATCGAAGTACACAGAGCCGGGCAAGGTAAGCTGCGCCCGCTCCAGGGCCAGACGATCCATGTTGCCGCCAAGGGTGATGCCAACGATGGTGGAGGTGTCGGGATAAACATTCTTGAGGTCCCCCACGAGGCCGCTGCGCAGTTCCTCCGACAGCCAGGGCTCGACGTACTGAAAGAGTTCCTGCTTGCCGAGTGAGGACTCCAGACGAACCTGCAAAGTGCCGTCGCCGGCTGGCTGAAAGGCGCTGAAGTCCATTTCTGCAGAAGCTCTGAGTTCGGAGTCTTTCAAGGACAATATAGCCGAAGGCACACTCAAGTGCTCTCGGCCCAAGTCCAGCGTGATGCTGTCGGCCTGCAGATTGGCCGGAGAGAATGCAAGAACGATGCTATCCGAAACCGCCACCCGCACATGGGCTTCTTCCACTGCCGCCCGAGTCAAAGCTATCGTCCAGGCCAGAGGTTCGCTGGAGGACGTGTCTTCCTCCTCGGCAGATTCGCGCAACACCACATCCAGGTCCAGTCCTTGTGCGACCACCTCACTCAATGCGACGTGCTGCTTCTGCAGGTCTATATCATCCTTAATGGTGATGCCGCGCAGTTGGCCTCGCAGGAGGGCAGAAGGTACCATATCCTTGGAGTCCAACTGTACTTCGCTCAGCGTCAGCTCTTCGATTCCCACCCGGCGATGCAGCAGTTCCCCGAGATCCAGATCAACCAGCGCCCGTTGCGTGGCCAATAGGGTGTCGCCGGCCTCATCACGAATCAATATCTCCCGCACATCTAAATCCAAGGGGAAACTCAAACGCAACCGCCCTACGGCAACGTTCATTCCAGTCTGTTCGGACACATATTCAGTTGCCTTCCGCACAACATAATCCTGCACGGGAGGTATATAGAGAGCGACAGCCAGCAAAAGAATCAGCAGAAATGGTATTACTAAGATGATTCCTGCCCACTTCAAAAAACTCTTCATGGGTATTCGTTTGTATTTTCGGTGCAAAATTAACGATTTTCCCCTCTCTTTGCACCTAACATGCACATTTTTCATTACTTTTGCACCAAAATAACCTAATTTAAGCAATGAAACGACTCTTTTTCATCTTTCTGAGCACCTTCTTGCTCCTCACAGCATGCCACGACTCCAGCCGCGACGCCATAGGGCAGAAAGAAGTGCTGATAGAAACTTCCGAGGGGGACATCGTTCTTCGTCTGTACGACGACACCCCTCTCCACCGCGACAACTTCATCAAGCACATCGAAGCTGGGGACTACGATGGTATTCTCTTCAATCGCATTGTGCCGGACATGGTCATCCAAGCGGGCGACACCACCTTGCGCGCCGACCGCTCAGCGGCTTCTGCAGACAAAAGCGCTCAGACAGACAAACCGGAAGCTGAGGTGATTCCGGCAGAAATCGTTTATCCCGGACATTTCCACAAGCAAGGAGCTCTGGCCGCAGCAAGAGAGCCCGACAGCATCAACCCGGGCAAAGAGTCCAGCGCCCTGCAATGGTATATCGTAACAGGCACCAAATACTCCAGCGCACAGCTTGCTGAACTGCAGGCCACCCTCTATGAGGCTAAGGTTGCAGCGCTATTCGAGCAGCTGAAGAGTCAGCATAAAGAAGAAATAGAACGACTGAAGACCGCGGACTATGCGGCCCTGCAACAATTGCTCAACGACCTGCAGATAGAAGCAGAAGAGACCATGGCCAAGAACCCACCCCGCCCCTATAGCGAGGCGCAGAAAAGAAGCTATGCCAAGCAAGGTGGGGCACCACACCTGGATGGGGAATACACCGTCTTCGGGGAAGTTGTAGAGGGAATGCCCATCGCACTACGAATAGGGAGGACTCCGGTGGACCAGAAAGAACGTCCCCGACGGGCCGTTAGCATCAAGCGGATTAGCGTTCGCAACTGACCGTACCTTTTCCTTTCTGCAGCGGGCTATTCGTTCGCGGCAATCTGATTCGGCATTCCTCAGGCCACCTTTCCTACACCTTATTATATGTAAGCTGCTGCAAGTTCCCCCTTACCCATATCTTTTCCTGCAGACGTCTGCACATGTTCCTGCAGATGTCTGCACATTTTCCTGCAGACGTCTGTTCGTTTTCCGGAAGTCACTGTACATTTTCCTGTAGTCACGTTTTTTCCTCTTTGTTCACACGTATATACCTCTTTGCTCACACGTATATACATCTTTGCTCACACGTATATACATCTTTGTTCACACGTATATACGTCTTTGTTTACAGGTACTATTGTCTTTGCTTTCACGTACCTTCGTGTTCGGCCACACGTACCTTCGTGTTCGGCCACACGTACCTTCGTCTCACTCCACTTGTTTTCAAGAGCGCGCGAAAAAAAACTGATACAAAAAAATTTTGTTCAAAAAAGACTACATACTACATGAAACCACATTGAAAAGTCCAAATACGAGAAGTCCTGCTGTTTCTGATACCATTTCCTTACTTGATAAGGAAAGTTTATCAGGTCAGAGAAGGGAATAATATGTAGTCGTTTATGAGATAGGAGTTCGGCAAGGAACACCATGAGGTGGTCAGAGAATGGAATAATATGTAGTCATTTAAGAGCGCACGTTTGCCCTGCTTTGCAGTCTAAGCACGTTGCTGAGGGTGTTTTCCATGTAAACTAATGATTTATGGAATGTTATTCATCTTTCTCGTCCAACGCTTGTATGGTTTCGTCGAGGGTGAATCCCCTTCCTGCTGCAAAACGAATGAGCTTGCCTCTCAGGATATACTCATCTTCTTCTCTTAGCGTGCGCCGTTTCTGGGCTAAGACCTCTTGGAGAATGTGCTGGTATTCTGCATCGGGTAGTTCGTCAAGGGCTTGCCGGATGTCGGGCTCGGGTAATTTCTTTAGGCGTAGTGCCTGTTGAATCTTCACTCTTCCCCAGTGGGCAAATCTCATGCGGTCCAGGGCAAAAGCGTGGCAGTAGCGTGCTGTGTCTAGGAAACGTTCGTCGTAGAGCCGTTCCACAACACGCTCTATGTCTGCATCAGACACGGCGGCCCGCTGCAGCTTCTCGCGAATCTCGCTCTCGCAATGTTCGCTGGTGCTGCAGAGGGCCGCCATCCGGCCTAAAGCCACGTCGAAAGTAAGAGGTTTCTTTGTGGAAGGACGACTCCCACTTTCGACGTCCGTTGTCTCTTGCAGGGATGTGAGGTTATTCCTCGGCACTGAAATCCTCTTTACCTACTCCACAGATGGGGCATACCCAGTCTTCAGGAAGGTCTTCAAATGCTGTGCCGGGGGCAATGCCATTGTCGGGATCGCCGAGCTCGGGATCATAGACGTAACCGCAGGGGTCGCAAACATACTTCTTCATAGTCGTCGTGATATTTATAAATGGTTGAAAATAAGATGCGGCAGAATAGCCGCTTAATGTTCAGATGAATGGGAGTCTATCAGGCCAGGAGTGCGTCGGCCAGCGCGCTGAGCTGCTCTTGGTCGGCTTCTTTCAAGCGACCGCGCAGGGTGACGACAGGCTCCAGAATCTCCACTTGCTTCATGCCCTCGAGGATGGGGCGCATGGTCTTGGCAGCGCTGGGGGCCCAGGAACCGTTTTCCACAAGTCCCACGCGGCGGCGCTGGTAGGCCTTGAGTTCGAGGTGGTGCAGGAAGTCGTACATGGGCGGGAAGACGCTGGCGTCGTAGCTGCTGGCCATGCAAACGAGCTTTCCGAAGCGGAAGGCGCTGGAAATAGCCTCGGCAAGGTCGTCGCGACAGAGGTCGCAGACAACTACTTGCTGGCATCCCTTCTGGCGCAACAGCTCGGCCAGTCGCAGGGCAGCAGCTGCCGTGTTGCCGTGGATGCTGGCATGTGCGATGCACACACCATTGGACTCTGCCTCGTAGGCACTCCACATGGTGTAGAGGCGGAGCGCTTCGGCTAACTTCTCACCAGCGAGCACGGGGCCGTGGAGGGGGAGTATCTGTTGAATGTCCAGGGCAGAGGCTTTCTTGAGAAGGGTGCTCACGGGCGTACCGTACTTGCCGCAGATGTTAAAGTAGTAGCGACGTGCCTCGTGCGCCCAGTCGTCGGCATCGGCATCGTATACGCCAAACTTGCCAAAGCCATCGGCGGAGAAGAGCACACGGTCGGTCTCGTCGTAGCTGGTCATAACTTCAGGCCAGTGGACCATAGGTGCCATGATGAAACGCAGCGTGTGACGGCCCAGGCAGAGGGTGTCACCTTCTTTCACGGATTGAATGCGCGCTGCCAGGGAGCTGTCCTCGAAATATTGGGGCATCATCTGCTGAGCCTTGGCGGAGCAGACGACCTGCATACCAGGATAGAGGGCGCAAACTTCTGCGATGCCACTGGCGTGGTCGGGTTCCAGATGATGAACGATGAGGTAGTCCGGCTGCCGTCCGTCCAGGGCCTCTGTCAGGTTGGCTTTCCAGGTGCCCATGGTTCGGCTGTCGCTGGTGTCGAGCACTGCAATCTTCTCGTCGAGGATGACATAGGAATTGTAGCACATGCCCTGAGGTGTGTGGTACTGGCTCTCGAAAAGATGCTGTTCGGGGTCGTCAACTCCTATGTAGAGTATATCTTTTGTGATGTCTTTAACCATAATATATTAAGGTGAAAAAAGGTGGAAAAGGGGGCCCAAAAGGGGGCTTCCCTACGTATTTGCCGGACAAAGGTATGCAAAAAACGGGAAGTAGAAGAATAATATGCCAAAAAAACAACCCGTTTGGCGATGAAAATCATTATTTGTAGGCATGGAATCGTAAATAATCCGTATATTTGCACCCAAAATGAAGTTATAAACTCAGGAAAGAAGATGTTTTTCAGGAAAACGATATTTCTACTGTTTGCTCTTCTTATATGGCTGCCTACTTGCCTCATGGCAGAAGTGATAAGTGAGTCGGAAGCTCGCCGATTGGCGAGTGATTTCTTGATCCAGCGTGGTAAGTCACTCCAGCGATTGCCTATGCGTTTGTCAATCCGGGCCCGCCGAGGGTCTTCTGCTGCTGATGCAGAAAGATGTCAGACGGCAGAAGAAGACCCTGGATACTATGTGTTCAATGTAGGACAGAAAGAAGGATTCGTCGTCGTCAGTGGCGACGACCGGGCGCAAAGCATATTGGGCTACTCTGACAGTGGTTCCATAGAGGTGGGACAGATGCCAGCGGCTTTGAGTGCACTCTTGCAAGGCTATAGTGAGCAGATCGCTTGGCTGAACGCACATCCTCAGTTGGTACCTGCGCGAACAACTTCTGTTCGTGAAACGATAGCACCCCTTATCCAAACTCAGTGGAACCAAGGTACGCCCTACAATAATCTGTGCCCCACGAGGACGATTGACGAGACCACCTACAGCATGGTGACGGGATGTGTGGCGACGTCGATGGCGCAAATCATGTATTATTATCAGCATCCTGCTGCCACGACGGAAGCTATTCCTGGTTATACGACAAGAACTTTAGGTACCGTGATGCCTGAACTGGACGCCACGACCTTTGACTGGGAGTCCATGCTTCTGAACTACAGCGGCACCACTACCGATGATGCCCAAACGGCCGTAGCCACCCTGATGCTCTATTGCGGTTTCAGAGCCTGGTTTGAGGACGCCCAAATCAGTTCGCTCAACATGCCAGCACTGACCATCGCTACACAACCGGCCAATGGTATCGGCACTATGCTTCCTGTTCGGAATAAGACAGAAGTCTATGACTTACAAGGGCGCCGTATGGACACCTCTGACCCCCGCCTGTTGCCCAAGGGCGTGTATATCGTTGGTGGTCGAAAATTCATGATTCCGTAAACCTATGACAAAGAAAGGCTATGCGAAAGAACTATCTGCATCCCCAAATCAAACTTTGCACTTTGACCGCAGTGGAACAGTTGTTGTCTGATAGTCAGACTTCTGGTCCTACGGCCGATTATATGTCCAACCCTACGGTGTCTTCTAGTTGCAACCTGAAGAGCAACCAAGCCTCCGCATACTCGGTATGGGACGATGACTGGAGCAAATAATAATTATTAGCAACACATACATAAACTTTTAATTCTCAACTCACAAAAAGAGTAATGGCAGAACAACTAGACATCAAAGAGCTGGAGCAAGTGGTGGTCCGCTTCTCTGGCGACAGCGGCGACGGTATGCAACTCGCCGGCAACATCTTCTCCACGGTCTCTGCTACCGTGGGCAACAGTATTTCTACATTTCCCGATTATCCCGCTGATATCCGTGCCCCGCAGGGCTCGCTGACGGGCGTCTCGGGTTTCCAGGTCCACATCGGTGCCGGACAAGTATATACTCCCGGTGACCTCTGCGACGTGCTCGTAGCCATGAACGCTGCCGCCTTCAAGACGCAGCTGCGCTACGCCAAGCCCAATGCCACCATCATCATCGACACGGATGCTTTCACGAAGAAGGACCTCGAGAAAGCGGAGTTCAAGACGGACGACTACATCGCCGAAATGGGCGTAGATCCCGACCGCGTCATCGCCTGTCCCCTCACCACCATGGTAAAGGACGCCTTGGCAGACAGCGGTATGGATGTGAAATCCGTGATGAAGTGCCGTAATATGTTTGCGCTCGGACTGGTTTGCTGGCTCTTCAGCCGCGACTTGGAAGTGGCCTTTAACTTCCTGCGCGAGAAGTTTGCCAAGAAACCGGCCATCGCTGAGGCTAACATCAAGGTTATTCAGGCTGGTTATGACTATGGTCACAACACGCACTCTTCCGCCACGAATGTCTATCGCATCGAGTCGAAGGAGAAAAAGCCCGGACGTTATATGGATATCACGGGTAACAAGGCCACGGCCTATGGTCTTATTGCTGCTGCCGAGAAAGCAGGACTGCAACTGTATCTGGGTTCCTATCCTATCACCCCCGCCACCGATGTGCTTCATGAGCTATCGAAACATAAGTCGTTGGGAGTGAAGACAGTGCAGTGCGAAGATGAGATCGCTGGCTGTGCCTCTGCCGTAGGTGCTTCCTTCGCCGGTGCTCTCGCCGTGACTTCCACCTCCGGCCCTGGCATCTGCCTCAAGAGCGAGGCCATGAACCTGGCCGTCATCATGGAACTGCCGCTGGTGGTGCTGGACGTGCAACGTGGCGGTCCTGCCACGGGTCTGCCTACTAAGTCCGAACAGACCGACCTCCTGCAAGTGCTCTTCGGCCGCAATGGCGAGAGCCCCATGCCCGTTCTGGCCGCATTGTCGCCCACCGATTGCTTCGATGCCGCCTATGATGCTGCTAAGATGGCCCTGGAGCACATGACGCCCGTCGTGCTGCTCACCGATGCGTTCATCGCCAATGGCAGTGGTGCCTTCAAACTTCCCAAGTTGGAAGAATATCCCGAAATCAATCCTCCCTATGTTCCCGAGGAACTGCGTGGCACATGGACGCCTTATATGCGTGCCGAGAACGGAACACGTTATTGGGCTGTCCCCGGTCGCGAAGGCTTCACTCATATCCTGGGTGGACTGGAGAAGGACAACAAGACGGGTGCTATCTCCACCAATCCCGAGAACCACGACCTCATGACGCGTCTGCGTGCCGAGAAGATTGCCAAGATTGAAGTTCCCGACCTCGAGGTGGAAGGCGACAA
>JAILFY010000134.1 GCA_024697285.1 Bacteroidaceae bacterium | reverse complement strand
TGGTCAGCGGTGTTTTTGTAATAAGCCGCTATATTTTTATTTAGGGAGGGAGCTGAGTGAATCGCCATCGTAGGTAAAAGCCTTCCAGGCATCATCGACAAAGAGATAGAGCGTATCGGGCTCCTCGCGTGCGGCTTGTTGGGTTCGTATGGAGACACCCGTCTTCGGGAAATAGTAGAACCACTGATTGTAGTTCGTACCTAAATAATAGTCCATACCCTGTTTCTTCCAATGAGCCTCTATGTGGTTAAATGTGTCGAACCATCCCACCAGCTCGCCGTCTGGTCGATACACCCAAATCTGCTTGACGCCCTCCACCGTCTTCACACAGATAACAAAAATGCCATCGAAGGTAATTTGCTGGTAGCTATCTGGCGCAACGACCACGCTGTCTGTGCCCGTCACCCGTACTCCCTGCAGCGTCCATTCCCCCGCCGCATCCTTTGCCGCAAAAGTTTCTAACGTGGACGTCAGAGGTGTTGTCTTTGGGCCGCACGCTGCCATAGTCAGCACGACCCAGCCCACAACCATCCAAATAGTTCTATGTCTCATGTTGGTGATTTCCATCATTTGTGTGGAAGGAGGGCGGTGGCTACAGCGTGACTCTCCCTTTGAAGTTGTGAATTTTAAACTTTGAGAGGGAACCAGCGCAGGCCGTCTTCATTGAACTGCGGAGCATACTTGCTGGCAGGCACACTGCGCACGTCCACGACACAATTCACCTCGTGAACTTGCAAAAGATGGAGAAACTCCTCTTGCGTCTGATTGGAATGTCCGACCGTAAATAATCGATGTCTCGATGCCATTGCCTGTGTAAAAGTAATGATTAAATTCCGCTGGGCTGGATCTATCCTAAAAGCTGCTGGGCCTGTACACTCAAATCTGCTTTCTGCTCTTCTGTGAGCGTGAGGATATCCGTTCCCCATGCCTCGGCGGGAACGGCGATGCCTGTCTGAGCCGGCAGTACGTCTGCCTTGATGAAAGTGAGCAGTTCCGTGAGCTTGGCACGGCAATTAGCGGTGGCCGCCTTGCCTCCGGCTCCGCTGATAGCCACGCGCTTGCCGTTGATGCAAGTGGGGGTGGCGTAATCCAAGGGAATGACAGGGCGCGAGAGCCAGTCCAGCAGGTTCTTCAAGTGGCCGGGATAGCTGAAATTGTACTCCGGACTGAAAATCCAGAGGGCATCGGCCTCGCTCACAGCCTTGCGGATGCGTGCGACGGAGCTGGGTTCCGGTTGCTCGATATCCTGGTTCAACAAAGGCAAATCGCTATAGTCGAGTTCCGACACTTCGGCACGGTCGCCAATGATTTCCTTGGCCTGGGTGGCCAACTGACGGTTGAAAGACTTCGCCCGCAACGAACCGATAACAAACAGTACTTTCTTCATATCTCTTGAGCTTAATAGTGTTCAGCGCACAAAAGTAGTACAAATACGCAACATTTCTACTTTTTCCGTGCGACAAGCTTTTTCTTTTAACATCTTTTATGGGAAAAGATTCGGGCAATCATGGGTGATAAGGGTTGCGTGTACGTTTGGGACGTACTTTCCTCCGTCCTATAGGATGGATTTCGAAAAAATGTCAGGTGGTGGATGCAGATATTTTCATTTTTGCGAGGGTATTCAGGGAAATAGCGTTATATTTGTGCCCGACTTTCAAGAAATGAAATCCTATGTTGACGGAGAAGACGATGGAGAGGCTGCGGATTCTCGCAGAGTCGGCGAAGTACGACGTGTCGTGCTCGTCGAGTGGCACCGTGCGCTCTGGCAAGAAGGGCATGGTGGGCTCTACGGTGGGCGGCGTTGGCATCTGCCACTCCTTTGCCGACGACGGGCGCTGCATCTCGCTGCTGAAGTGCTCAGCACAGACGATGCCCTCTTCCAGCAACTCTGGCGCACCTACTTCAAGGCCATCTGCATCAAGGAACGCATGAATCCCAAGAAGCAGCTCAGCGACATGCCTCGCCGCTACTGGAAATATATGACCGAAAAAAAGTAAGCCACCTGTCCATTTCCGAACACGCGAATGTCCAGAAATGGACACTTGCTTTTAATACCAATCTTCATTATCAGCGTATTAGAAGTTTGGCACGAATTTAGCATGGAATTGGGCAGGCCCTGTCATCTCCATTCGCGGGATGAGGGCAGAAAATTCGTATAAGGTGGGTTCTATAAATTAGCTTTGGATTGGTCTTAGACTATTTTCAAGCAGATTTGGCTTCAAGACCGCAGAAGCGTAGCGGGCTACGGTTCAAGGGATTGGAACCGAAGATGCTGAAAAGAGGCAAGAGCAAACAAAGATAATTCATAGAGAATTTGTTAATTAATAGAACACACCATAACTCGTTGTAGAAAAATAAAGACGTTGTGAAAAGTAAAGTGATTATGTATTTACGTCAGGCCTTGGCTATGATGCGCGAGGAGAAACTTTTTTCCGGTATCTACATCGCGGGCACGGCGCTGGCCATTGCCTTTACGATGGTGATGGCGGTGGTCTATTACATCAAGCTCGCTCCCATCTACCCCGAGGTGAACCGCGCACGGACGGTGTATTTCGATGGGATGCAGGTCATCGCAGAAAGCGGCGGCAGGGGACAGATGAGCTTCAGCGCGAAAGCCTTCGAGGAGTGGTTCCGGGCGAGTGCAAACGTAGCGTATTGTTCGCCCACGCTGCTGGCCGCC
>JAILFY010000098.1 GCA_024697285.1 Bacteroidaceae bacterium | reverse complement strand
GGCCATTCCTTGGGAATACAGAAATTGTTCTCGGCATCGACTATGGCCACGTAATAGCCCTTGGGCGTGATGCCAAAGAGAACGCGCATTGAGGCATGGCCTTTGCCAGTAGTTCCTTCAAACAATGTGCTTATATTACTGATTTCTGTAGATACGGGAGGGGACAGGGGTATGTCTATTGCAATCCCTTGTCACCTCCATATAGAATGTTATTATGCCTACTATACATTTTCCGGAAAAAAGCGTCACATCCCTCACCTTTTGCCCAAAAACCGCATAGACAGAGGCATTTTAGGGTGAGGCTTTTGGTGAGGGATGGGTGAGGAATGTGGGGCTTTTTTGCAAAAAAAAGGGTGTAGGTAGCGTTTCGGAGTGGTTAAATGAGTGATGGCGCAACGGCGGAAGGAAAGAATACTCGTGTATGGTGCCTTTGAGAATCAGGTCCTTACGTTGCGTACTTCATGTCGATAGGTTGGAGGCTGAACATATTGAGAAGTTGGTGTGTCTCATAGGTGAGATTGTTTTGTCTCACACGTGAGACACTTTTGTCTCATTGGTGAGACAAATCGTTACGCCCTATCATTATGGGGCCTACGATTAGATGTTCGGAACTGAAACACCGGATGTGATTTGAGATTTACCATGAATTGCTTTTCACTTTAACGAATTGCCATTAACCATTAACCATTAACCATGAACCATGAACCATTAACCATAAATTGCCATGAACCATTAACCATTAACCATGAACCATAAATTGCCATTAACCATCAATCATTTTATGGGTTATTTCTGTTAAGAAAGTGTTAAAATGCAGAAAAAGCCTCACATCCCTCACCCATCCCTCACCAAAAGCCTCACCCGGAAACCCCTGTGTTTATGCGGCTTTTAGGCAAAAGGTGAGGGAAGTGAGGCTTTTTTTGGGAAAATTGATAGTAAGGGTATATAGAGCTCTCCGGCAATATGATTCAGGAGATGGGGGGATCAGGGGATGGTGCTCAGATTCAAAGTTCAAGCGGCTTGAAATCAAGTAGATCAGAGAACCATCCCCCTGATCCATGGGGCGAGGGCAAAAAGTTCCAGTCCCCTTTTGCTTGAAAAACGGGGGCGTGTCATTGGACACACCCCCGTTTGTAGCGGGACTCGGGATTGAACCGAGGACCTCATGATTATGAATCATGCGCTCTAACCATCTGAGCTATCCCGCCATCACTCTCGGAATCGGGTGCAAAGGTACACTATTTTTCTTTATCTGCAAAAGTTTTTTGGAAAAAAAGCAGAAAAAGTGAAATATACGGGTCCGACTGCGACGGCGGGAGGTCTTTTTGTGATGCTTATTCCAGGGATTTGAGCCATTCTTCGGCAAGCTTGGGCCAGACGAGGCCGACGCCAGTGCGCATGCCGTAGCCATGGCCGCCACGGGGAAGGTAATGGAGCTCGACCGGGGCACCGGCGCGACGCATGGCATCGGTGATGGTGAGGCACGAAGGACCGCTGTAGCGAACGTCGTCTTCAGTGCCGAAGACGAAGAGGGGAGGGGTCTCGGCGCTGACGGTGAGCTCGGGGGTGAGGGTGCCTTCGGGGCCTTCGTCGAGGTAGGCGGGATAGATAAGGATGCCGAAGTCAGGACGGCAGGACAGCCGGTCGGTAGCGTCCTGGGGCTCGTAGGACGGTTGGGCCCAACGGGTGGCCGCGCGGCACGAGAGCGAGGCACCGGCAGAGAATCCGATGATGCCTACGGTGGGGTAACCCTGAGCGCGTACAAAGCGGATGGCGCGCTGGGCGTCCTGCAAGGCGCCAGGACGATTGCGGGGCACGCGGTAGGCGAGGACATAGGCGGCGTAGCCCTGTCCGCTGAGCCATTGTGCGATTTCCTGACCCTCCTTGTCGTAGGCCAGGATGTTATAGGCGCCACCGGGGCAGACGATGACGGCTTTGCCGTTCTTCTTGTCGGCCGGGGGCAGGAAAGCTTCGAGGGTGGGGTTGGTGACCTGGTCGAAGCGCAGGACTTTGTCCTTGCCTGTTTGCGTCACGGGTGAGGCCTTGGGGGCTGTGGCGTCGGGGACGGCGGCAGGCCAGACGTCGGTGACAGGGCGAATATACTGGCCCTGCGCCAAGGAGGCTGCGCAAAAGGTGGCGGCGGTGAGGAGGATGCGTTGAAGATTCATAGTCAGAAATAGAATGATTGGTGCAAGAGGAAAGGGAGAGGGCCGGAGGCGGCGTTTTTAAGGATTATTTCGGGAGGCCGAAGACATCGGAGAGCTCCTGCATCTGGGCATCCGTCATGCCATCGGGCTCGAAGCCCATGTTCTTGGCGGCGATATAGATGAGGGCCGCCTTGTTGAGGACGTCCACCTGGTCGAAGGCACTCATGATGTCGGTGTCCACGGCAAAGACGCCATGCTTCTCCCACATCACGACATCGTAGTCGTCGTCGATAGCACGGATGGTGGCATCGGCAAGTTCCACGCTGGAGGGCAGCATATAAGGCACCATGCCCAATCCACGCGGACAGAAAGCCTTCGTCTCGGGAATCATCGACCACAGCATCTTTGTGGCGACGTCCTTCTCCATGAATTTCTTCGAGTGGGTCAGGGCAACCAGTTCGATGGGATGGGTGTGAAGCGAGGCACGGTAGGGCGAACCCTTTGCCAACAGGTAGTCGTGCACGGCAAGGTGTGAAGGCAGTTCGGAGGTGGGCTTCACGGGTTTGTCGGCGATGATGACATAGCTGGCGCAGTCGTCGAGGATGCGGATGATGCTGCCGTTGTCCATGGGCCAGCGGGCGAGGTCGCGCATGCGCATCTGCGTGCCTTTGCAATAGAAGTAGCAACCTTTCAGATGAGGCAGCGTGGTGCCAATCTGATAGACGGGCGAGATGGCGGGGAGGGCGCGGATGGCGTCGTCGACCTGTTCGGTGATGTTCACGGTGATGTTGCCGCCGTTGCGCTCGGCCCATCCCTTCTGCCAGAGATAACCCGCCACCTCGGCCACATCGGTCACCACCTTTTCTAATTCCTTGCGGTTATTGAGAATACTTTCCATGATAGATGATAATTTATGAAGTTAGAATGTGATCAATAAAATAGACCCACCCCCCTGCCCCTCCCTTGTAGGGAGGGGAGTAGAATGTATTTGAGGGGAAGCGCTTTCATTCTTAAATCTCTTCGCCGTAGCGCTCCTTGGTGATTTGTGCGAGGGACTTGCCACGCGTGTCGGGGGCGCCCAAGACACCCACGACGAGGGAGATGACGAGGAGGGCAATCATGCAGTAGGCGGCGAGGGTGAAGCCTTCGCCGTTCTCGCCATAGATATAGGTGAAGATGAGGCCCCAGGCGGCGGAGAGACCACGGACGATGAAGAACATCAGTCCCTGGGCGCCGGCACGGAACTTGGCGGGGAAGAGCTCGCTGCCCCAAAGGGCGTAGAAGATCTGTACGGAGAGTCCGCCCTCGATGCCCCACAGGATGGCGAAAGCCCAGAGGGAGGCGGTGCTGCCAATGCCTGTCGTGACGACCATTGCCCATGGGGCGATGGCCACGAGGAGTCCGAGGACATAGACAAACTTATGGCTGATGCGGTCGATGAACTGTGAGAGGATGGCCGTCGTGGCCACAGTGCAGAACCAGAGGACACAGCTGAGCCAGTTGGCCTGTTCGTTGGTCACGCCGCCTGCCGTCTCATAGATATGAGGCAGGAAGAATCCCATCACGGACGCCACAAGGTTCCACGTGAGGTAGATGGCTGCGAGATAGACTACGGTCCGAACCGCTATCTTGTTGGTGAACAGCAGCTTGATATTGTCGGTGATGCCGCTCTTGGCACTTCCCTTGCTGGCCTCAAACTCTGCGCTTTCCTCCAGCTGGCGTTGCAGCGTCCAGGCGATGAAAGCCACGACGAAGAGCGTGAAGAAGACCACGCGCGAGCTGAACACCTCGACCGCCTCGATGGCCGCACCGGAACCGATGACGGCATGGGCTATGGGTTCCACGATACTGCTGTAGAGGTAGCCGCCGGGGGCGAACAACATGCCAAACAGCAGGATGATCATCGGACCGAAGCCCCATGACATCTGCGAGATGCAGATATTGCGGCCGCGGTTGTGCACCTCGGAACTCTCGGAGATGTATGTCCAGGAGGCGGGAACGCCGATTCCCACGGAGATACCCGTGATGAGGAAGCCGCAAAGGAGCATCGGGAAGTTGACGGAGAGCATGACGATGAGCACGCCCACCATATATACCAGCAAGTTGTAGGTGAAGATGAACTTGCGTCCGAACTTATCGGCCAGGAAGCCGCCGATGATGGCACCGATGGCTGCGCCCAGCGCGTTGGCGCTGATGGCATTCAGCCATCCTAAGTGCATCTCGCTTAGTCCGAGATAATTCTGCCACAACGTGATGCCACTGGCACCTGCCACGATGGCCCCGGCGTCGAGGTAGTTGTTGAGAGAGACGGCGAGGGTGGATTTTAAAGAAGAACCAGCAGACCCAGACCCTCCCCCTTGCCCCTCCCTTGTAGGGAGGGGAGTGAAATGTGTTTGAGGGGTAGGGGAAGTTGATTTATTGTTCATTGAGGTTATTTTTATTTGGTGAATGTTATTGTTTGGTGAATAGTTTATATTGGGGGAATGGTTTTTTGGGGGGGAATGGTTTGGGGTAATGGGTTTGGGGGGATGGTTGGGGGGGTGGTTTAGTCGTTGACGAAATAGTTTTCAATTTGATCCAATACGTTGTCGATATCAAATAAGACTTCTTCGTTGGTGAAGCGCATGATATGGTAGCCCATGTCTTCCAGATTTTTCTCACGAACAGCATCATCTTCAGCTTGTTGGCGTTCAGCATGATAGCCTCCATCAACTTCGATAATCAACCCCCCATGACGTGACGCAAAGTCTGCGATATAGTCTCCTATGATATGTTGTCGCAAGAAATCTACACCCAAACCACCTCTCCTAAGTTGTTCCCAAAGATATTGTTCTGCTGTAGTCGCATGCTTCCTGTTTTCCCGAGCATAAACCTTCAACAGTTCATATCTATCAGGTGACGACGTCTTATACGAAGCAACATCTCCCATCTTATTTTCTTTCGATTTACAAGAAAACCATTTATCTCAAATATGATCGCTCCCTGAACGCATCACCCAAGAATCATCACCTTATATTGAAAGCAATTTATAAATTTCAACCCTTGAAAGGTAACCACTCCCCTCCCTAGGGAGGGGCAGGGGGGTGGGTCTGGGAGTGTCTGGGAGTGGCTGCTCCTGATCTTTATCTATTCCCTCAGGTAACCACTCCCCTCCCTACAAGGGAGGGGTTGGGGGGAGTGTCTGGGAGTGTCTGGGAGTGTCTGGGAGTGGCTGCTCCTGATCTTTATCTATTCCCTCAGGTAACCCCTCCCCTCCCTACAAGGGAGGGGCAGGGGGGAGGGTCTGGGAGTGTCTTTTTTTATCTCTTACTCGTCACCTCCTTCTCATACCCCTGAATCGCGGGGATGAATTCTTCGCCTACGGGTACGCCATTCTTCAAATTGAAATAGTCGAAGACGGCGCCGAAAGGCAGCGACTTGGCTTCTTCGAGCAGCGCCAGACGTTCGAAGTTCTGTCCCTTGTCTTCGTACTGACGGAGGAGCTGCAGCGGTTCGAGCAGAGCCTGGAGCAGACATTTCTGTGTCGCGCGCGTTCCTATAATATAAGCGCCGATACGGTTGATGCTGGCGTCGAAGTAGTCGAGTCCGATGTGCGCACGGTTGAGGGCATCCGCGCGGATGAGCTCCTTGAAGAGGTCGAGCGTCTGGTCGTTCATGATGGTGACATGATCGCTGTCCCAGCGGATGGGCCGGCTCACGTGGAGCATCAGTTCGGGCACGAAGAGGAGGAGCGAGGCGACCATGTCAGCGACATTCTCGGTCTGCTCGTAGTGGCCCGTGTCGAGGGTGTACATCAGTTTGCGTGTTGCACAGTAGCCGGCGACGAAGTCATGGGAGCCCACGGTGTAACTCTCGAGTCCGATGCCGAAGAGCTTAGCTTCGAGGCACGTCTTCATGCCGGGGAGGTCTTCCTTGAGGATTTCGTCGAGGCTCTCGGCGAAGATTTCGCGGTAGCGCTTGCGCTCTACGGTGAGGTCCTTGGAGCCGTCGTGCACCCAGATGTTCATGATGGCGGGATCCCCCTGAGCCTTGCCCATGGCGTCGGCAATACGACGACACCGCTTGGTATGCTCAATCCAGAACTCGCGGATGGCAGGGTCGGGGTTGCTGAGGCTCAGTTCCCCGCTCTTGGGGTGCGAGAAACTCGTGCTGTTGAAGTCCAGCTTCAGGTTCTGCTCCTTAGCCCACTGAATCCAGCTCTCGAAATGCTTGATCTCCACCTGGTCGCGGTCGACAAACTGTCCCCCGAAATCCCCGTAGATCTCGTGCAGGTTGAGGCGGTGGTTGCCAGCGAGGAGGCTCTTGGCAAAACATACATCCGCACGCACCTCATCGATATTGCGTGCGCGTCCGGGATAGTTACCCGTGGTTTGAATGCCTCCCGAGAGGGCTTCGTTGCGTTCGAAACCGACGACATCGTCGGCTTGCCAGCAGTGCAGGCTGATGGGCGTTTTCTCCAAAATGGAGATGGCCTTGTCGGTGTCTACGCCAATAGCAGCGTAGCGTTCTTTAGCAATTGCGTAGGATTGCTGAATGAAAGACTCTTTCATCGTGTAGGTTATTTGAATAATAATAGTTGAAAGTTTGCGCTACAAAATTACGCATTTTTTTTCAATCTCCAACGATTTTCGCTACGTTTTGCATTTCTTTAGAACTTTCCCTGCACTTCTCCATTATTTTTTTGTACCTTTGCCGCAAATTCCGATAAAGATTAGTTCAAAATGGATTTAAAAGTACTTGAGTTGAGCGAACAGGAGATTGTTCGTCGCCAGAATATGGAGGCCTTGCGCGAAATGGGCATCGAGCCTTATCCCGCAGCCGAATATCCCGTCACCGCCTGGAGCACCGATATCCTCAGGGATTTCGTGGATCTCCCCGTCGTAGGCAAGGACGAGGAAGGCAACGACGTGCGCGAGGCCGCGACTCCGGAGAACAGCCCCGTGGTGAGTATCGCCGGCCGCATCATGAGCAAGAGCATCATGGGCAAGGCCGCCTTTGCCAAGCTGCAGGACTCCAAGGGCAGGATTCAGGTGTATGTGCAGCGCGACGCCATCTGTCCCGACGAGAACAAAGACCTCTACAACGTCGTGTTCAAGAAACTGCTCGATTTGGGCGATTTCATCGGTGTGAAGGGCTATGTCTTCCGCACCAAGACGGGCGAGATCTCCGTGCACGTGATGGAGATGAAAGTGCTGAGCAAGAGTCTGAAACCGCTGCCCGTAGTGAAGACCGATGCCGACGGCAACGTCTACGACTCCTTCGACGACCCCGAACTGCGCTACCGCCAGCGCTACGTGGATCTGGTGGTGAACGCCGGCGTGAAGGAGACCTTCGAGAAGCGTGCTATCATCGTGCGCACCATGCGCCGCATCCTCGACGAGGCAGGCTATACCGAGGTCGAGACGCCCATTCTGCAGATGATCGCCGGCGGTGCCTCGGCACGTCCGTTTATCACCCATTTCAATGCCCTGAACCAGGACATGTATATGCGCATCGCCACGGAGCTCTACCTGAAGCGCCTGATCGTGGGCGGCTTCGAGGGTGTTTATGAGATGGGTAAGAACTTCCGCAACGAGGGCATGGACAAGACCCACAACCCTGAGTTCACCTGCATGGAGCTCTACGTATCCTATAAGGACTACAACTGGATGATGTCGTTCACCGAGCGCATGCTGGAGGAGATCTGCACCGCCGTCAACGGCAAGCCCGAGGTGGAGATCGACGGCAACGTCATCTCCTTCAAAGCCCCCTACCGCCGTCTGCCCATCCTCGATGCCATCAAAGAGAAGACAGGCTTCGACTGCGATGGCAAGAGCGAGGACGAGATCCGTGCCTTCTGCAAGGAGAAAGGCATGGACGTGGACGAGACCATGGGCAAGGGCAAACTCATCGACGAACTCTTCGGCGAGTTCTGCGAGGGCACCTTCATCCAACCCACCTTCATCACCGACTACCCCGTAGAGATGTCGCCGCTGACCAAGATGCACCGCAGCAAGCCCGGTCTGACCGAGCGCTTCGAGCTGATGGTCAACGGCAAGGAACTGGCCAACGCCTACTCCGAGCTCAACGACCCCATCGACCAAGAGGAACGCTTCAAGGAACAGATGCGACTGGCCGCCAAGGGCGACGACGAGGCCATGATTATCGACCACGACTTCCTGCGCGCCCTGCAGTACGGCATGCCCCCCACCAGCGGCATCGGCATCGGCATCGACCGTCTGACGATGCTCATGACGGGCAAGTTCGCCATCGGCGAGATCATGCTCTTCCCGCAGATGAAACCCGAGAAGCGCATTCCCAAGGACAAGCCCGAGGCCTTTGTGGCCCTCGGCTTTGCAGAGGACATCGTCCCCATCCTCTACAAATGCGGCTACAACCTCTTGAGCGACCTCGCCGGTGAAAAGGCACAAAAGGTGCAGCAACAGATCGGTGAGGTGATCAAGAAATACAAGTTGGATATAGAGAAACCTTCCGTTCAGGAATTAGAAGACCTCTTAGCGAAACTGGCGTGAGTAAGATCGGCAAGATAGCCATCATGGGTGGCGGTAGCTGGGCTACTGCCATTGCGAAAATGATGCTGGAGAAAAACGACGGCATCTGCTGGTATATGCGCCGCGACGACCGCATAGAGGATTTCAAGCGGCTCAGCCATAACCCGGCCTATCTTACCAGCGTACATTTTGATGTTGACCGTATCCATTTCTCATCGGACATCAACGATATCGTCAATCAAAGCGATACGCTGATCTGGGTGACGCCGTCGCCCTACCTGAAAGGGCATCTGAAGAAACTCAAGGTGCGCTTGCGGGATAAGTTCAATATCACCGCGATCAAGGGTATCGTGCCGGAAGAGAACCTCTGTGTCTCGGAGTTCTTTCATCAGATCTACAACGTGCCGGACGAGAACCTGGCCGTCTTGGCAGGCCCTTCACATGCCGAGGAAGTTGCTTTGGGACGCCTCACCTACCTCACCGTAGGCTGTTCTGATGATGAGAAGGCTGAGGCCTTTGCTGATATGATGGCGTCGGGATATGTGAAGACGAAGACCTCCCGCGATGTGATCGGTATTGAGTATGCTTCAGTCCTGAAAAATGTCTATGCGATAGCCGCCGGTATCTGTAAGGGCTTGAAATACGGCGATAACTTCCAGGCCGTGCTGATGTCCAATGCGTTGCAGGAGATGAACCGTTTCCTGGCCACCGTTCATCCGATCTCGCGCAGCATTTTCGAGAGCGTGTATATGGGCGATCTCATCGTGACCGGCTACAGTCAGTTCTCCCGCAACCGTATCTTTGGTCAGATGATCGGGCAGGGCTATTCAGTGAAGAGTGCCCAGATCGAGATGGAGATGATCGCTGAAGGTTATTTCGGCACCAAGTGCATGAAGGAAATTAATCGCCATCTGCATGTCAACATGCCCATCCTCGACGCGGTCTATAACATCCTGTACGAACGCATCACTCCGACCATCGAAATCAAGCTTCTCACCGACAG
>JAILFY010000097.1 GCA_024697285.1 Bacteroidaceae bacterium | reverse complement strand
GCAGCAAGTCCTCGCCAAGGCCGATGCTCTCGAAGATCTTGGCGCCACGATAGCTGCGGATGGTGCTGATGCCCATCTTGCTCATGATCTTCTTCAGACCCTTGTCCACGGCCTTGATGTAATTGGCCTCTGCGGTGGTGTATTCTTCTTGTATCTGATGGCGTCTCACGAGGTCGTCGAGAACGGCGAAAGTCAGGTAGGGACAGATGGCGCTGGCACCATAGCCCAGCAACAAGGCTGCGTGCATCACTTCGCGTATCTCTCCGCTTTCCACGATAAGAGCGGTCTGCACGCGCTTCTGTTTGCTGATGAGATAGTGGTGTACGGCTGACACGGCGAGCAGGCTGGGTATGGCTGCGTGTGACGTGTCGATGTCGCGGTCGGAGAGGATGATGTAGTTGACGCCCTCGTCCACGCTCGCTTCGGCCTCCTTGCAGAGGTCCTCGATGGCTTGCCGAAGGCCTTCTTCTCCTTTGGCTATCTCGAAGAGCATGGATAGTTTCCGTGTCTGGAAGCCCTTGTAACGGATGTTACAGAGAATGTCCAGCTGCGTGTTGGTCAACACGGGTTGTGGCAGACGCACCATCTTGCAGTTGGAGGCGTCGGGAGTGAGTATGTTGGTACCTACGGCACCGATATATTCCGTGAGACTCATCACCAGCTCCTCGCGAATCGGGTCGATAGCGGGATTGGTGACTTGTGCGAACTGTTGGCGGAAGTAGTTGAAGAGGGTCTGGGGACGGTCGCTGAGTACAGCCAGAGGGGTGTCGTTGCCCATGGCTGCCACGGGTTCCTGTCCTGCCGTGGCCATGGGTACGACGGTCTTGTCGATATCTTCTTGTCCGAAACCGAAATTGATGAGCTTGCGTTCGAGGTTCTCCACGCTGTTTGTCACGTGTCGGCCGCTCTTCAGTTTCTCTAGCTGGATGCGGTTGGTGCTGAGCCATTCGCGGTAGGGGTGCGCTTGTGCCAGCTGCTGCTTGATCTCGCCGTCGTAGTAGATGCGGCCCTCTTCCGTGTCGATGAGAAGAATCTTGCCTGGCTGAAGGCGGCCCTTGCTGACGATGTCTGCAGGGTCGATATCCATGACACCTACCTCGCTGGCCACGATGATCATGCCGTTCTTGGTGATGGTGTAGCGACTGGGACGCAGACCGTTTCGGTCGAGCATACCTCCTGCGTAGCGTCCGTCGCTGAAGAGGAGGGCTGCAGGACCGTCCCAGGGCTCCATGAGGATGGAATGGTATTCGTAGAAGGCTTTCAGATCCTCGCTGATAGGGTTCTTGTCGTTGAAACTTTCGGGAACGAGAATGGCCATGGCCTGAGGAACGGTGAGCCCACTCATGATAAGGAACTCGAAGACATTGTCCAAACTGGCAGAGTCGCTCATGCCCTCTTGCAGGATGGGACGTATCTCCTTGATGTCGCCCAGCGCCTCGCTGCTGAGCACGCTCTCGCGGGCTTGCATCCAACCTCTGTTGCCGCGTATGGTGTTGATTTCTCCATTATGCGCCAAGAGGCGGAAAGGCTGAGCCAGTTTCCATTTCGGGAAGGTATTGGTGCTGAAGCGTGAGTGTACCAGAGCCAGTCCACTGGTGAAATAGGGACTGGAGAGGTCGGGGAAGTAGCGACGCAGCTGACCGCTTGTCAACATTCCCTTGTAGATCATGTTCTTGTTGGAAAGGGAGCAGATATAGAAATCCTCGTCGCTGATGCGGTTTTCTATGCGCTTGCGAATCTGGTATAATACCCTTTCGAAGGAGGGTAGCGCTTCGTCCGTAACACCCGTTATGAATATTTGTTTGATATCGGGTTCTACTTCTCGGGCTGCATCGCCGAGAGCCTCTGGGCGAGTAGGCACGGAGCGCAGGTGCATAAGCTTCAGTCCTTTGCGCTCTATCTCTTCTATCATCACTTCGATGATGGGTTGTTGTGCCTTCTGGTCCTTAGGGAGGAACACCAGGCCTGTCCCGTAGTGTCCTTTCTCTGGGACGGGGATTCCCTGAAGAAGGATGAACTCATGAGGTATCTGTACCAATATGCCGGCACCGTCACCCGTCTTGTCGCGGGTCTCTGCCCCGCGATGTTCCATGTTTTCGAGCACCTTCAGGGCGTTGTCAACCAACTCGTGGCTTTTGCCGCCATGGATGTTCACTATCATTCCCACTCCGCAAGCGTCGTGTTCGTGGGCTTCGTTGTATAATCCTTGCTGATGAAACATCTTGATTATTTAAGATTTTAATTATTTAAAGATTTATGATTTTCCTTCGTTAGGGGCCTTGTTTATTTAAGGAATTAAAGATTTAAGGATTTAATGCGTGACAGTGCCTCTGTTGTTTGTGTTCGGTCGCCGAAGGCGGTGAGCCGGATATAGCCTTCGCCAGAAGGACCGAAGCCACTGCCTGGAGTGCTGACAACGTGCGCTTTCTTGAGAAGGTGGTCGAAGAATTCCCAGGAGGTCATACGGTCGGGGGTGCGAACCCACAGGTAGGGTGCGTTGATACCTCCATAGACCTGAAAGCCGGTGGAGGTGAGGGCTTCGCGCATCAAACGGGCATTTTCCATGTAGTAATGGATAGTAGCCTGAATTTGTTCTTTGCCTTCGAGGCTATAGATGGCCTCAGCGGCACGTTGACTGAGGTAGCTGGTGCCATTGAACTTCGTCGTCTGTCTGCGGTTCCACATTGGATTCAGTGGCAGACGCAACTCTTTCGGAACCACGGTGTAGCCGCAGCGGATGCCTGTGAACCCCGCCGTCTTGGAGTAGGAATGGAATTCCACCGCGCAGCACTTGGCTCCCTGCAACTCGTAGATACTGTGGGGAACGTCCTCGCTCTGGATATACGCTTCGTAGGCGGCGTCATAGAAGAGGAGAATGTTCTTATCCAGTGCGTAGTCCACCCACCGTTGCAGCTGGTCGCGGGTGAGGGTGGTGCCTGTGGGGTTGTTGGGATAGCAGAGGTAGATGACATCCACGTGCTCATTGGGTAAATCGGGCACGAAGTCGTTCTCGGCGGTACATGGCAGATAGTGCACGTTGGACCACCTACCATCTGCCCCCAGTGTTCCGGCCCTCCCTCCCATCACGTTGGAATCTACATAGACGGGGTATACAGGGTCCGTGACAGCTATTCTCACGTCTTTGCTGAGTAGTTCCTGGAAGTTGCCGGTGTCGCTCTTTGCTCCGTCGCTAACGAAAATCTCGTCGGGCTGAATGTCGATGCCTCGTTCGTGGAAGTCGTGGCGAACGATGGCCTCGCGGAGAAAGTCGTAGCCTCGTTCGGGGCCGTAGCCACGGAAGGTAGCAGCTATGGCCATCTCGTCTGCGGCGCGATGAAGGGCCTCGACAACGGCTGGTGCCAGCGGTTGCGTGACATCGCCTATGCCCAGACTGATGACCTCCGCCCCGGGATCTGAAGCCTTGAAAGACTGCACCTTTCGTGCTATGTCCGAAAACAAGTAGGCTCCTGGCAATTTAGAGTAATTATCATTAATCATATAGGGGTGATAGATAGGATAGATATTATAGAGGTTATAGATATTATAGAGGAGATAGATTTTATAGATAGGATAGAGGAGATAGATTATATAGATAGGATAGAACTTAAATTAAGTTTGATCTATAGCTGCTCGATGGGGATGTCTCCTTCATAGACCAAAGTGGCGCCACCGGTCATATAGACATGGTTGTCGTCTTCCTTCCATTCGATATCCAGCGAACCACCATCCATGATGATGTGGCTGGAGCGTCCTGACCGTTTTGAAACTGCTGCGGCCACTGCCGTGGCACAGGCTCCTGTGCCGCAGGCCATGGTGATGCCACTGCCGCGTTCCCAGACGCGCACTCGAATACCGTCAGGACGCATTTCGGCAAATTCGATGTTGGCGCGCTGGGGAAACGCTGCATGATTCTCGAGGGCTGATCCCTCTGTGGCAATGTCAACGCTGTCGATGTCGTTGACGAAGATGACATAATGTGGATTGCCCATGGACACGAAATAGCCGGCGGGCAGGGTAGGCGAGTTGGGATGGAATAGACTGACGTCTTCCATCACCGGAGCTCCCATATCCACAGTGACTGATTCCACGGCTGGTATGTCACTATGTGTTTTTCCTTTGCCAGAAACAATAGTGTCAGATGGGGCCAGATGAAGGTTGAGCACCTTGATACCGGAAAGAGTGAGAAGGCGGATTCGAGTGCTGACAGTCAGCCCTTTTTCAAAAAGATACTTGCCGATACATCTGCTGGCGTTGCCGCACATCATTGCTTCCGAACCGTCGGCATTGAAGATGTTCATGGTGAAATCTGCTTCGGGAATGGGCGAACGACCGATGAGTACCAGGCCATCGGAACCGATTCCCTTGTGGCGGTCGCTCCATGCACGTGCCAAAGCTGCAGGATCTTCTATATTATATAATAAGGTGTCAACGTAGATATAATCGTTGCCTGCGCCATGCATTTTAGCAAAGTGTACTTTTTGTGCCATTTTGTGTTTAATATTGCGATATTTCAAACTTTGTGTCTGAATCCGATGCAAATATACGTCATTTTGTTAGGATATTACTTATTTTCGTGTCAGAAATATAATACAGATAAGTGTTTTGTTGACACAAATCAATACTCTTATGGTAAAATGTATCTTTTTGAGTAAAATATTTGTTTTGTACTAACATTTTGAACTATCTTTGCACCGAAAACATTGCAATGTGATACAAAATAGGACGCTCATCTAATTAATTATTGTATGAAGAAGATTGAAGCAATCATTCGTAAAACGAAGTTCGAAGATGTGAAGGAAGCCCTTCTGAGTTCGGATATCAACTGGTTTGAGTACCACGACGTACATGGTATCGGACAGAGCCGACAGGCACGTATCTATCGTGGCATACAGTATTCTACTGACGTCATCGAGCGCGTAGCCATCAACATTGTCTGCCGCGATCAGTTTGTGGAACCCACCATAGATGTGATTATCCGCACGGCCCAGACAGGTGAGATAGGCGACGGCCGCATCTTCGTGAGCGATGTTATCGACACCTATTCCATTCGTACTGGAGAGAATGGCGACAGCGTGCTTCGAGACAAAAAATAACACACAGGATAACAAGACACACAAAACACACAACAACAACAACACAACACCTCTTTATATATTATGAATGACATTGCACTATCACTCGATACCGTATGGATGCTTTTGGCAGCCATGCTTGTTTTCTGGATGCAACCCGGATTCGCACTCTGCGAAGCGGGATTCACACGCAGTAAGAACGCCGCTAATATTCTTTTCAAGAACTTCGTTGACTTCATGCTTGGGTCATTGCTATTCTGGTTTGTTGGCTTTGGCTTCATGTTTGGCAGCGACGGCGCTGGCTTCATCGGTGCTCCCAACTTCGGCGACCTGAGTTTCTACACGGGCGATCTGCCCGTGGAAGGGTTCTTGATGTTCGAGACCGTGTTCTGTGCCACTGCTGCTACCATCGTCAGTGGCGCCATGGCTGAACGTACGAAGTTCTCGATGTACATACTCTATAGCATCTTCATCTCCTTGATTATCTATCCCGTTGAGGGTCACTGGACTTGGGGTGGCGGCTGGCTCTGTAATGCAGATCCCGATAGTTTCATGATGCGCACTTTCGGCGACGTGTTCCATGATTTCGCCGGTTCGGCCATCGTTCACTCCGTGGGCGGCGTCTTGGCTTTCATAGGTGCCATGGCGCTTGGTGCCCGTAGGGGTAAGTACAGTCCCGACGGTAGCAGTCGCGCCATTCCAGGTCACTCCTTGTTGCTGGCAGCCCTCGGCGTGTTCATCCTCTGGCTGGGTTGGTTTGGTTTCAACCCCGGTTCGCAGTTGGCCGCCTCAGGTGCTGTAAACCGCACCGCCATCAGCCATGTGCTGCTTACTACGAACCTGGCAGCTTCTGCCGGTGGTGCCGCCACGATGATGGTCACTTGGTGGAAGTATGGCAAGCCCTCGTTCTCGTTGATGCTCAACGGCGTACTGGCCGGTCTCGTGGGTATCACTGCCGGTTGTGACCTGGTGTCGCCCGTAGGCGCTGTGGTCATCGGTCTGGTCTGCGGCGTAGTTCTTGTCTATGCCATTGAGTTCGTGGATCACGTGCTGCATATCGATGATCCGGTAGGTGCCTCCAGCGTCCATGGCGTATGTGGTATTCTCGGAACCTTGTTGACAGGTCTGCTCTCCGTCTCCAATGGTGCTTTCTACGGACATGGCTGGGGATTCTTCGGAGCACAGACTCTGGGTATTCTGGTCATAGACCTTTGGGCTGCTGCCTGTGGTTTCGCACTCTTCTATGGTATCAAGTATATCAAAGGATTGCGCGTGGACGCCCGCATCGAGGACGAAGGACTGGATGTGTACGAACATGGTGAGAGTTGCTATAACTAATAATAATAAAAAAAGACACAAAAATGAAAAAGATAAATAAATACGTGATTATGCTTCTTTCCCTGGCTTTTGCTGCCACTGCCGAAGCTCAAGATAAAGTAGAAGGTTCAATGGGTGTCGAGTTCGTGAACCAGTATATCTGGCGCGGCCAGGACCTTGGTGATGTGAGTGTTCAGCCCAGCTTGGGGCTCAGCTACCAGGGCCTCAGCCTTTCTACTTGGGGCAGTGTGGGAATCACCGATGCCACTGATACGAAAGAGTTGGACCTCACCTTGTCCTATGCTTTGGGCGCTTTCCATGTAGGCATCACTGACTATTGGTTTTCCGGAGGAAGCTATTTCCAGTATAAGGCACATAAGACCACCCATGTCTGGGAAGCCAATGTAGGCTACGACTTTGGTGTCGCCAGTGTGCAGTGGTACACCAATATCGGTGGTGACGACGGTCTGAACAAGGACGCTGACCGAGCCTATTCCAGCTACCTGGAGCTGTCGGCACCTTTCCAGCTCGGAGGCCTTGATTGGAGTGCAGCTGTAGGAATAGTACCCTGGGCCACCACATTCTACAATGCCAACGGTTTTGCTGTCACCAACATCAGTCTGCGTGCCACCAAGGACATCGTTATCCGCGATCAGTTCCACCTGCCAGTGTATGTCGGTCTGACTGCCAATCCCCGTTCGGAGAAGATGTATCTTTTGCTGGGTACTTCATTCTCATTGTAACCAACTTTTATATTATCATACATGCAAACCAAGTACATCTTTATTACCGGGGGCGTCACCTCATCGCTCGGAAAAGGTATTATCAGTGCGTCGTTGGGTAAGCTGCTGCAAGCGCGCGGCTACAAGATCACGATCCAGAAGTTCGATCCTTATATCAATATAGATCCAGGAACACTGAATCCCTATGAACATGGAGAGTGCTATGTCACCACCGACGGAATGGAAACCGATCTGGACCTGGGACATTACGA
>JAILFY010000079.1 GCA_024697285.1 Bacteroidaceae bacterium | reverse complement strand
TCTATCCCTCTTCTTCTCCCCCCACCACTTCTTCGAAGTGCTCCGCCAGCGCTTGCATCGAGGGAAACAGCCATGTGGCACCCTCGTCGAGCAGAAGTCGGTCGGCCAGCGGCCCCGTGTTCACGGCAATCGTGCGGATTCCTGCGGCCACAGCTGCGCGCACCCCGAGGGGAGCGTTCTCCACCACGAGAGCCTCGTCGGCTGTTGCCCCCGCTTTCTTCAGTCCCATCAGATAGGGCTCCGGATTGGGCTTGCCATAGCGCACGTCGTCACCCGTCACCATCAGTTCAGACGTAAAATGTCCCGGGTAATGCTGCTCCAGACGAGTTAGCAGGGATTGTTGGGCAGAGCCCGTCACGAGCACCCGCATCAGTCCATGTGCCCTCACCTTGTTCAGCACCTCAGCCGCTCCAGGCATCACGGGAGGCTCGCCTCCGTGTGCTGCCATATACTCATTGAAGACTATGGTCTTGCGGCAGTACAGTTCCCGAGCTTCCTCTTCCGTGGCCGGGCGGTTCCAGTAGCGCTGGGTGAAGATGCTAATGGTGCCAATGCCTGTGCGACCCTCGTTCTCAAAAGCGTCCTCAGGAGTCATGGGGAGACCATATTCGCTCATGACCTTGGCCCACGCAAAGGCATGGCCTGGCATACTGTCGAACAGTACGCCATCCATGTCGAAAAGTATAGCACGAAGCATTATTTCAGTCTGGCCTGAATAGCCTCCGTCTCTTTCTCGTAGCCGGGTTTGCCCAGGAGTGCAAACATGTTCTTTTTGTAAGCTTCCACTCCAGGTTGGTTGAAGGCATTCACTCCGAGCAGGTTGCAATGTATTCCGCAACCCAGTTCGAAGAAGTAGATGAGCTGACCGAGGTGGTAAGCGTCCAGACTGTCGATGGCAATGCGTACGTTAGGTACACCTCCATCCACGTGGGCCAGTTGGGTGCCCAGTTCTGCCATCTTGTTGACTTGATCTACTCGTTTTCCAGCGAGGAAGTTCAGTCCATCGAGGTTCTCGTCGTCGTTGGGGAAGAGCAAGCTGTGCTCAGGGTTCTCCACGCTGACGACGGTCTCGAAGATGGTGCGCTCGCCGGCCTGAATCCATTGACCCATAGAGTGCAGGTCGGTGGTGAGATCTACGCTGGCGGGGAAGAGGCCCTTGCCGTCCTTGCCTTCGCTCTCGCCGTACAGCTGCTTCCACCATTCTCCGATGTAGTGCAGTTTGGGCTGGTAGTTGGCCAGTATCTCAATCTTCTTGCCGGCCGTGTAGAGGGCGTGGCGAGTGGCTGCATAGATGGCTGCGGGGTTCTCGTCGAACGCAACTCCAGGGGCGGTCTTCTTCTCCATATCCTGAGCACCCTTCACCAGCTGCTCGATGTCGAAACCGGCCACGGCAATGGGCAGCAGACCTACTGGGGTGAGGACGCTGAAACGACCGCCTACATTGTCAGGGATGATGTAGCTCTTGTAGCCCTCCTTGTCGGCACAAGTGCGGGCTGCGCCGCGCTTGGCGTCGGTAATGGCAACGATGACCTTGCGAGCTATGTCCTTGCCCATCTGCTCTTCGCACTGCTTCTTCAGGAGGCGGAAAGCGAGGGCTGTCTCGGTGGTAGTGCCGGACTTGGAGATGTTGATGACGCCAAAGCGCTTGCCCTTCAGATAGGAGGTGAGCTCGAAGAGGTAGTCTTCGCCGATGTTGTTACCGGCAAAGAGGATTACGGGTGACTTGCCGTCGTTCACCAACCACTGGAAGCTGTTGGACAGAGCCTCTATAACAGCCTTTGCGCCAAGGTAGCTGCCACCGATACCTGCAACGACAACGGCGTCGCACTCGCTGCGCAAGGTGGCGGCGGTGGCTTTCACGTCGGCCAGGAATTCGGCGGTGATGCTGCTGGGCAGATGAAGCCATCCGAGGAAGTCATTGCCGGGGCAGGTGCCTTCTTCCAGTGCCTTTTGTACTTCGGCCACGCGAGGGGCGTAGCTCTTGATAGTCTCTGCGCTCACGAAAGGAGCGACTTTGGTGATGTCGAGTTTAAGCATTTTTTCTGTTTTATATTGATGTTACACCTTAATTATATATATTGCCTTGAAAGATAAATTGCCTGAATAGCTCTGAGGCTCTTACCTTGTAACTAAGATCGGATAGGACCTTGTGTGTCTCCAGGAATCTGGCCCTGAGCGCGGGCAGAAACCTTGTCTGAACCGATTCGCTGTCTGCTTTGTGGGTACCTTTCGTTCCCAGAAGCGGACTGCACGAAGGCGATAGTGATGAGGCCCTTGCCTAACGGAAACTATCCGTGAGTAGCTTGATCTCCACGTTAGGAGAAATATGCTCATACAGAATATTATAGACAGCGTCGAGAATCGGCATATTCACGTGGAGGTGAGCATTGATTTCCTTCATGCATTTCGTGCCGAAATATCCTTCTGCTATCATTTCCATCTCTATCTGTGCGCTCTTGACGCTGTAGCCCTGACCAATCATCGTGCCGAAGATTCTGTTGCGGGAGAACTGGCTGTAGCCCGTGACGATGAGGTCGCCCATATACACGCTCTCAAAGATGCTGCGCTGAATGGGATGCACTGTGGCCAGGAAACGGTTCATCTCCTGCACGCAGTTGGCCATCAGCACCGCCTGGAAGTTGTCGCCATACTTCAGTCCGCGACAGATGCCCGCTGCAATGGCATATACATTCTTCAGCACGGATGCATATTCTATGCCGATGACATCGCGGGAGGTCGTCGTCTTGACATAATCTGAGGCCATCAGTTCCGCAAAAGCTTGTGCTTTCTCCATATCGGCGCAACCTACGGTGAGATAGGTCAGTCGGCCCAGTGCCACTTCTTCCGCGTGGGAGGGACCCGCCAGCACGGCCAGATTCTCGTCGGGTACATTATATATTTGGTGGAAGAACTCCGAGCATACGAGATTCTCGTCGGGCACAATGCCTTTGATGGCGGTGATGTTGAACTTGTCGCGCAGGCGCACTTTCAGTTTCTTCAGGTGGGGCTTCAGGTAGGGCGAGGGTGTCACCCAGATGAGGCTGTTGCTGTGCTCGATGACCTCATTGATATCTGTGGAGAAATGGATGCGGTCTACATCAAAATGCACCCCCGTGAGGTAGGCGGGGTTGTGGCTGAGCCGCTGGAAGTCTTCTATGCGGTCCTGGCGGCGCATGTACCAGTAGATGCTGTCGGTCTTCTCCAACATCATCTTGGCGATGGCTGTGGCCCAGCTGCCTCCACCCATAATGGCTATAGTGCCGAAACTTTGCATTCTCTATAGTGTTTAGAAAAAGAACGTAATAGCCGTCGGCTCCTTGCAGAGAGGAGCAACTGTCAGTCTTCTGCCTGAGGCAAGATTGCTTCCAGCTGCTGCACGGAAGGTTTCTCTACTTCGAGTTTGTATTTCTTGATGACTTCGCCTATCTGCTGTTGCACCTTCTGGGCCTTCTGTCCTTGAAGGTCGCTGACGAGGTTGTAGCCGCATTTGTAGAGGATGGGGACCATCTCTTCAGCAAACCCCATCTCCACGAACGCTTCGGGCTTGTCTCTGGGAATACGTTTCTCGGGTTTCATCTGCGGGAACAGCATGATTTCTCCGATGGCGAACTTACCGGTCATCAGCATGGCCAACCGGTCGATGCCGATGCCTATTCCGCTGGTTGGGGGCATTCCGTACTGCAGGGCGCGCAGGAAGTCGTGGTCAATGATCATGGCTTCGTCATCCCCCTTGGCAGCCAGTCGCATCTGTTCCTTGAAGCGTTCCTCCTGGTCGATGGGGTCGTTGAGTTCCGAGTAGGCGTTGGCCAGCTCTTTGCCATTGACCATGAGCTCAAAACGTTCTGTCAGTCCGGGTTTGCTGCGATGCATCTTCGTCAGGGGCGACATCTCCACAGGATAATCCGTGATGAACGTCGGTTGGATGAATGTGCCTTCGCAGAACTCTCCGAAGAGCTCGTCGATAAGTTTGCCCTTGCCCATGGTTTCGTCCACTTCCATGCCTTTCTCCAGGCAGAAGGCACGAATCTCTTCTTCGCTCTTTCCGTCGCAGTCGAAACCCGTCTTCTCTTTGATGGCTTCCAGGATGGGCAACCTGCGATAGGGCGCTTTGAAGGAGATGATATTGCCGTCGATTTCCACTTCCGGTTTGCCATTGACAGCCGTGCATATCTCTTCCAGCATGCGTTCGGTGAAGGACATCATCCAGTTGTAGTCCTTGTAGCTGACATATAGCTCCATGCAGGTGAACTCGGGGTTGTGTGTCTTGTCCATACCCTCGTTGCGGAAGTTTTTGCCCATTTCATAGACACCTTCGAATCCGCCCACGATGAGGCGCTTCAGGTAGAGCTCCGTGGCAATGCGCATGTACATATCCTGATTCAGGGCGTTGAAGTGGGTGATGAAGGGTCGTGCGCTGGCTCCTCCTGCAATCAGTTGGAGGATGGGCGTTTCCACTTCCGTGTAGCCTGCCTCGTCGAGGATGCGGCGCATCGTCCGGACGATGATGGCGCGCTTCTCGAACGTCTCCTTGACACCTGCGTTGACAACGAGGTCCACGTAGCGTTGGCGGTAGCGCAGCTCGGGGTCGTCGAAGGAGTCATAGACATTGCCCTCGGCATCGGTCTTCACCACAGGCAGCGGCTTCAGACTCTTGCTCAGCAACTTCATCTCCATCACGTGAACGGAGATCTCGCCCGTCTTTGTGCGGAAGACATATCCTTTCACTCCGATGAAATCGCCCAGGTCCAGAAGCTTCTTGAACACTACATTATATAAGTCCTTGTTCTCGTCGGGACAGATGCTGTCGCGCTGCACGTACACCTGAATCCTGCCCTTGGAGTCCTGCAGCTTGGCGAAGGCGGCTTTTCCCATGATGCTCTTGCTCATGATTCGTCCGGCAATGCTCACCACAGGACTGTTCTCGGGGCTTGCGACTTCATGCACGTCGTTGCCTTCTTCATCTTTCCCGACTACGGGGAGGTCAACGAAATTCTTGATGATATCCGTGCTCCAGGCCGTGACGGGGTATTCGGCGGCGGGGTAAGGTTCGATACCCATATTGCGCAGCGCTTCCATATTCTGTCGGCGAACAATCTCCTGTTCGCTCAGTTCAAGAACTTTCAAATCCATTATGTATCTGTTATCTTTGTTTAATATACACTTAAGTAGGAAAAGGCCAAGGCCTCAATTCGGGGGCAAAGGTAAGAAAAATAAATGAAAGGAGAGGCATTTGCAGGCGAAAAAGACAATTTTCTCATAAATTGTTTGGCCAATCGCGAGATTCTGATTAATTTTACCCCGCAAAAGTACATCACACTTTGTTTCCACAGCCTGTTATAGGCCTTCTTTTTGATAAAAATGAAGTATGAGGCGCCAGTCCGAAGAGGTGATGTGTCGGGGCTGCTACAAGGGTTACCTCGCCTGTGCTTTGATGTCAAGTGTCCTCAAGCCTTCCGGGCTCTGGGACTCATCTTTTCTTCCTGTCCACTCGGGCGGAAGTCCGTGAACGAGAAGAAAAACTATTATGCGCTACAACAACTACTATTATTCATACAACAACAACTATTACTTATTAATACAACAACAACTATTTATAAATCACTAAATCCAGAACAATGAAAGAAGAACTGATTCTGAAATCCTACGAGATTGCCAAGGAGCGCTATGCTGCCATTGGCGTAGACACCGACAAAGCCATCGCCGAGTTAGAACAAACCCCCATCAGCCTCCACTGCTGGCAGGCAGATGATGTGGTGGGTTTCGAGCGTAACGAAGCCCTCAGCGGGGGTATCCAGACAACGGGTAACTACCCCGGCCGTGCTCGCAATATTGATGAGGTGCGTGCCGACGTGAGCTTTGCCAAGAGCCTGCTCGCCGGCAACCATCGCCTGAATCTTCATGAGATATATGGTGACTTTGGCAACCAATTTGTGGACCGCGACCAGGTGGAGCCCAAGTATTTCGATAGTTGGATACAGTGGGCCAAGGAGCAAGGCCTGAAACTGGACTTCAATTCCACCAGTTTCTCTCACCCCAAGAGCGGCGAGCTCACCCTCAGCAACCCTGATAAGTCCATTCGTGAGTTCTGGATTGAGCACACGAAGCGTTGCCGCCGCATTGCCGACTATATGGGCAAGGCCCAGGGCGACCCCGCCATCATGAATATCTGGGTTCACGATGGAAGCAAGGATATCACCGTGGAGCGCAAGCGTTATCGCGAAATCTTCGCCGAGAGTCTCGACGAGATCCTGAAGGAGGATCTGCCAGGCATGAAGACGTGTCTGGAAGCCAAGCTCTTCGGTATCGGTCTCGAGTCCTACACCGTTGGTTCTCACGACTTCGTAGCAGGCTACTGCGCCACCCGCAAACTGATGTATACCCTCGACACAGGTCACTACGAGCAGACGGAAAACGTCAGCGATATGGTGGCTTCCCTCTTGCTCTTCGTTCCCGAACTGATGCTGCATGTCAGCCGCCCCATCCGTTGGGACAGCGACCACGTGACGATCATGAACGACCAGACGCTGGACCTCTTCAAGGAACTCATCCGTGCCGACGCACTCCACCGCGCCCACATCGGTCTGGACTACTTCGACGCCAGCATCAATCGTATCGGTGCTTATATCGTTGGCACCCGTGCCACCCAGAAGTGCTTGCTCCAGGCGCTGCTCGAACCCCTGGCTCAGTTGCGTAAATATGAAGATGCCGGCCAGAACTTCGAGCGCCTCGCCCTGCTCGAGGAAGCCAAGTCTCTCCCCTTCGGCGCCGTCTTCGACTACTTCAACCTCAAGAACAATGTTCCCGTGGGCGAGGAGTTCATCCCGATTATCCAGGGATATGAGAAGGATGTGACGAGTAAGAGATAAATAAAAAAAAGAAGAAAAAAGAAAGACCCACCCCCAAAAGACCCACCCCCCGCCCTCCCTGTGAGGGAGGGAGTGGTTACCTGGGGAAAATGGAAACATGATGATATCTTTAATACGTATTTAAAAGTGTTATTATCTTTAATACGTATTTAAAAGAAAGAGCAATTGGTTCCTTTTTAATGTGTGCTCTATGGCATATAAGACATCATACCCTGACCGGTATGGACTTCTTAAGGAGTTTGCACGTGAAAACCGCAAGAATCCGACTTTGGCAGAATCTGTTCTCTGGGAACAAATCAGAGATGAGTACCTGGGCGTGAAATTTCTTCGTCAACATATTATCGGTGATTATATTGTTGATTTCCTTGCCCGAAAGGAGGGGCTTATTATTGAAGTAGATGGGTCCTATCATGCTGAACGTGAACAACAAGAAGAGGATTTGATCAGAACTGCATATCTCCAAAGTATGGGGTATAGAGTCATGCGTTTTACCAATGAACAAGTATTATATGATACCGATAATGTTATCCAACAAATAAAAGATTATTTTGAAAAAGGAATAATTCTCAACAACACCAATAATGAACAATAAACAAACAATAAATGGAAAATAAACATACACAACCTTCAAATGTAACCACTCCCTCCCTCACAGGGAGGGCGGGGGGTGGGTCTGGGTCTGGCTCTCGGGGTGGGTCTTCTCTAAAATCCACCCTCGCCGTATCCCTCAACAACTACCTCGATGCAGGAGCCATTGTGGCAGGTGCCAGTGGTCTGACGCTGTGGCGGGACTACCTCGGGCTGAGTGAGATGCATCTGGGATGGCTGAATGCTATCAGCGCCAACGCGCTGGGTGCGGCCATCGGTGCCATCATCGGTGGC
>JAILFY010000035.1 GCA_024697285.1 Bacteroidaceae bacterium | reverse complement strand
GGGCTGAGTGGGCGAAGTGACCACCAGCTGGCCTGCCACGTACTGCAGGCTAAGGTCGGAGGTCTCGGTAGCCATGTCGCTGACACCGAGGGCCTTCTGGTCCGTAGGTACGAGGTAGCTGCTACGGCGGTTGGAGAACTCTATAGTTGGGATATTCGTCACGCTGACGTCGTTGGCACCATCGGGGAAACGAGCCACACTCTCCAGGCCCGTGTGAGGCGGGTAGTAGAGGATATCGGTCTGCGACTCGTCGGGGTTGGTTAGAGCCACCAGTCCTCCCTCGGCGGCGAGGTTGAAGCTGGCGTGGAGTTGGGAGAGGGGTTCGCGCTTGTCGCACCAGATGAGCAGATAGCCGAAGGGTGCAATCTTCGTCGTGGCGCTGGAGCCATCGGCACTGATCTGATACTTCCGGAGGTTGGTGAGGTCGTCGGAGAGGTACCAGCCTTCGAGGTCTATGGTGTCTGCCGTGGCGTTGAAGAGTTCCACCCAGTCGCTGCGCTTGAAGTAGTCGCTCTGGTAGATGGAGTTAGCGGCCATGACCTCATTCACACGTACATCTTTTATACCTTTGCGCAGACGTTCGCTGCGCGACATCTTGGCAAAACAAGCCTCCAGGTTGAGGTTCGAGCCAGCAGGCAAAGCCATCTCCATATCCCCCGTGAGGTAGCGACTATCGCCTGCGTAGCGCCAGCCCACAAAACGATAGCCACCTCGGGGTTCGGCCCTCAGCTGGGCGGGTGGGAAGAGTTCACCGGAATAGTCGCCATAAGGTACCTTGACCTCGTTGACGTAGATGTTGCAGCCTTCGGTATCGCTGTAGATATGCACTTTCTGGGGGGTGACATTGGTGAGTTGCATGCGTTCGTACTGCTTCATCTGCTTGGTCATCGAAGCACCACGCCCCTTCAGACGTTCGCGGATCTCATTGAGCGAGCCGTCGGGGCTGGAATTCTCTTGCGACATCGTGGGACGTACGCGATTGCCCAGTTCGTCGAGGATGGTGGAGGCACGGGTGGGCTCGAAGACGGAACCCATCAGACAGAAAGTGGTGGCGAACTTGCGACGGAAATCAGCGTTGGCCATCAGATTCATGAAGAAGGTGCAGAACTTGATCTCGCCATAGCGGCGCTCGCCGGTGTCATAGATATAATCGTAGCGATGCCATTGCATGCCGTCGATCCAGCGGAACGTGTTGCCGCCAACGGTAATCTCCCCTTCCTCGTCCATTCCACGACCGTCGGTGCCGAAAGCTGCATCGAGGTCGAAGAAGGTGATGCGGAAACGACCGCCATCGGCCTTGCGGTAGGCCTTCAGGTTGTTGTCGGGCCAGTCCCAGGAGCCCAGGTAGAGCTCTGCAGCCATGTAGTTGACGAACTCATCCATATCCACCAGCGAACAGATCTCCGCATAAGTAGCTTCATCTGCGGCGTTGGCCGAGAGGTCGTAGAGGTGCAGGAGTGTCTCGGGCGAACCGATCATCATGTAGGCTCCGGAATCGGGGCTCTGCTCATAGACCTCCAGCTCGTCCTTGGAGAGTCCGAAGTTGGCAAAGGCAAAGTCCTTGTTGTTGGGTTCGCGGATGTTGATAAGACCCTTGTACTCTCCATTAATATAATGTACAACGGGCTGATAGGACATCACATCCAGGTCTATGGCTGAGCGCTGCAGGATCTCGTGGAGGGCTGCATCTTTGATGCGGCAGCCACCATCGTTGCCTCCGCGGCGCACCTGCAGGGCCTTGTTGCGGATAAATGGCTTGGCAGCGAAGAAGGGATAGTCCATGGTATTCTTGTTCTCATAGACGCGGTCGGCCTTGAGCTTGAAGGACTTGATGCTGCTGCTACGGGTCCAGCCGCCACTGATGCGGAAATCCACATCCTGATTGAAGACCATCTCGTCCTGATCCGGAAGCATGTATTGGAAGTTGACGGGGCGATTCCAGTCCATGTTCCAGTTGACGGGCGACGACTGTCCGTTGCCGGTGCGACCGTTCACGCCGCGGACATAGACTCCGATGCTGTCGTCGTAGAAATAGTCATCGGGCGCGGAGACATAAATGATAGGCAACAGGTGCTCGCGCTCGCGCTTGAGATAGGTGCGCGTAACGACCTCCGAGGGCAGTTCTCCGTCCTTGAAGGAGCGGAATCGATAGGTGGTGGTCGAATTGACATTTATGATTCTGGCAGTCAACGGATTGCCATTCGTAAGAGTCGGGGTTGTGCCGTCGGTTGTATAGCGGACGTCTTCGTTTCGACCCACACGGACTACAATGCGTATTTCATCGTCGAAGACAGCTCCCGGGGTTACGGTAGGAGGCTCGGTGCGGACCGTAGTGAAGGTAGAGGTGGTATTCGTGGCGGCGGGAGTGGGAGTAGCCGTCCAGGACCATTCCTCACCACCATCCGTGGTGCGGGCGTAGGAGCAGCGGCTGATGGCTGGGGGATAGGCCTGAGAAGCCACAAGCTCACCAAAGGCGTTGGAGAGGAAGAGGGCGCCGCCCTCGCAGTTGAGGGAGAAAGGAGCTTGCTGATAACGAATCTCATTGCTGCCCAACCAGAGCTGTCGGTAGCTATGTGAAGGAATAACACCCATATCATCCGGCAACTGCCATTTCAGCGGTCGATTGGGGTCGTCGCTCAGATAACAGCCGCCCAGATTCACCTGTAGGTCAGATGAATTATAGAGTTCCACCCAACCGTCGAAATTGAAGGCGGGACTCATCTGAAGATCCACATTGGCAGCCACAATCTCATTGAAGCAGAGGTCGCC
>JAILFY010000015.1 GCA_024697285.1 Bacteroidaceae bacterium | reverse complement strand
TCCTTGAGCATGACGGCAGTCAGACGCGCCATGCCATGTCCACCCGCGAAGGGATCATCTGGTCATGCGAGATGGAAGTCACCCGTGCCATCGACTATTTCTATACCGTCACCTGGCAAGGCCGCGAGAAGCGTACCGAGTGGGTGTTCTGTCCCCATCGCTTCAATCCCGATGAGGTTGTCAACCCCGACCTTCCCGCCGTGCAGCGCGATGCCTGGATGGACGCTCCCGAGGATTTCCGGGTGGGTGGCACCCTCATCCCGGTCTTCTCGCTGCGCTCCCGACGCAGCTTCGGCGTAGGCGATTTCGGCGACCTCCGACAGATGGTCGACTGGGTGGCCTCCACGGGTCAGCGTCTGCTGCAGATCCTGCCCATCAACGACACCACCAGCAGCCACACCTGGGCCGACTCCTATCCCTATTCCTGCATCAGCGTCTTTGCCTTGCATCCGCAATATGTGGAACTCGGGGCCCTCACGCCTTTGAAGAAGGAGGCCGACCGCCGCCGCTTTGATCAGATCCGTCAGGAACTCAACAGCCTTGCACAAATCGATTACGAACGCGTGAATGCGGCCAAATTGGAATATCTCCGCCTCCTCTATGAGCAGGAGGGCACTGCGGCACTCGCTTCGCCGGCCTTTAAATCTTTCTTTGTCGATAATGAGCTGTGGCTGGTGCCCTATGCGCAGTATTGCTATCTGCGCGACCGCTACGGCACGGGCGATTTCTCAGCGTGGAAGGATCATCGTCAATGGGACGAGGCCGAGCGCAAGGCGCTCAGCAATCCGCGCAACAAGGCTTTCAAGAACGTGGCTTTCCACTATTTCGTCCAGTTCATCCTTGCCCAGCAACTCAGCGGCGTGCATGCCTATGCCCGCTCCAAGGGCGTGATCCTCAAGGGGGATATCCCCATCGGCGTGGCGCGTTATGGGTGCGATGTATGGCAGGAACCGCGCTATTTCAACCTCAACGGTCAGGCCGGAGCGCCGCCCGACGACTTTGCTGCCGATGGTCAGAACTGGGGCTTCCCCACCTACAACTGGGACGAGATGCTGCGCGACGGCTGCCAGTGGTGGGAGCGCCGTTTCCGTAATATGGCGCATTATTTCGACGCTTATCGTATTGACCATGTCCTCGGCTTCTTCCGCATTTGGGAGATTCCTGTTCCCGTCAAGAGCGGTCTGCTCGGACAGTTCTCGCCGGCCCTCGCGCTCACCCGCGACGAGATCTATAATTATGGGATCAGCCGAGAAACCCTGAAAGCGACCACTGCACCTGTCATTACTCCTTCCATGCCTGACCGGGATGTGCTCGAGGGGGCACCTTTCCTCTTCCTCCGCGACCACCGCAATCCCGAGGTCTTCCATCCACGCATCTCCGGACAGAAGACCGATGCCTACACGCGTCTGAGCAACGACGAACAGCGCGCCTTCGACCGCCTCTACGAGGACTTCTTCTACCATCGCAACAATCAGTTCTGGTACGATGAGGCAATGCAGAAACTGCCCAAACTCGTCAAGGCCACTCGTATGCTCTGCTGTGCCGAGGACCTCGGCATGGTGCCTGCCTGCGTCAAGTGGGTCATGGACGAACTCGGCATCCTCAGCCTCGAACTGGAGTCTATGCCGAAGGAACCATGGGTGCGTTTCGGGCATGTCGAAAACAATCCGCGCCTCTCCGTGGCCACCATCTCCAGTCACGATACTCCGACACTGCGTATGTGGTGGGACGAGGATTACGAGCGTACGCAGGACTACTATAATAATATCGTCCACCGCGAAGGCAATGCGCCGCATCCGCTGCCCGGATGGCTTGCACGCGAGATCATACAACGCCATCTCAACTGCCCCTCCATGCTCTGCGTCATCGCCCTGCAGGACTGGCTCGCCACCGATGAGCACCTCCGCCTCAAGGATGCCAATGCCGAGCGCGTCAACATCCCCGCCAATCCTCATCATTACTGGCGCTATCGCATGCACATCAACATCGAGGACTTGAAGAACGACAAACAATTCACCGAAGGCATCCGCGAGATGCTATCGCAGGGGAATAGGGTGTGAGTGGTGAGTTCTTAAGTTGATTCTTTAGTTGACGAGTAGACACGTTGACGAGTAGACGAGTTGGATCTTTAGTTCTTGAAGTGTCAAGTGACCGGAGGTCGAGCGCACGAGTTGACAAGTTGACAAGTTGACGGGTTGGTTGTATTTGAGAGGCAGGACACTTTATACGTCTTACATCAGCCATCAGCCATCTTACATCAGCCATCAGCTATCTTCCATCTTCCATCAGCCATTATACATCATACATCTCACATCTTACATCATTTCTTATGTCTTTTTTTTTCAATCTTCACACTCTCCTCAAAAGAATAGTAGCCCCCTCGGGGGCTGAATGGGGGGCCGCTCCCCTCCCTTCACGGGAGGGGTTAGGGGGTGGGTCTTTCCTTTTCCTCCTCCTCTTCCTCCTCCCTCTCTCCCTCTCTGCTCAAACCACCCTCAAGAGCCCTGACGGTCTGCTCGCCCTCACCTTCGATCTCGATGGCGGTCGTCCTCAGTATGCCCTCACCTACAAGGACAAGCCCGTGGTGCGTCCCTCCTACCTCGGCCTCGAACTGGCTCGCGACAAGCACGCCTCCAAGGGGCTCGACGAAGCAGACCTCATGGATGGTTTTGAGGTGGTGAAGACAGAGACCGCGGAGTTCGATGAGACGTGGCAACCGGTCTGGGGCGAGACGCGCGAGATCCGCAACCATTATAACGAACTCGCCGTCACCCTGCGCCAGCAGCAACCCTACGAACGGCACCTCGTCCTGCGCTTCCGCGTCTTCGACGACGGCCTCGGCTTCCGCTATGAGTTCCCCCAGCAACCTAATCTCGTATATTTTCTCATCCAGGACGAGCGTACGGAGTTCCGCATGGCAGGCGACCACAAAGCGTGGTGGCTCCCCGGCGACTACGATACGCAGGAACAGATGACGCAGGAGTCGCGACTCAGCGAGATACGCGGACGTTTCCACGATGCCGTCAACTGGGGCAACAGCAGTGTCGCCGTCTTCTCGCCTACCGGCGTACAGACGTCCTTGCAGATGAAGACGGACGATGGCCTCTACATCAATCTCCACGAGGCGGCGTGCGTGGATTATGCCACGATGCACCTCGAACTCGTCGATGCACAGACCAGGGCGCTCACCACCAAGCTCGACGGCGGCAGCAATGCCTACACACCGGCGCCCGCTCCCTCGCGCTATCCCCTGCCGCCGGCATTCACCTTCGTCAGTCATCTCACTCCCGATGCCACAGGACTCAAGGGCGCTATGCAGACGCCTTGCCAGTCTCCCTGGCGAACCGTCATCGTTTCCGACGATGCCCGCGATATGCTCTCCAGCAACCTGATCCTCAACCTCAATGAGCCCTGTGCCCTCGACGACGTCAGTTGGATTCACCCCACCAAATACTGCGGCGTGTGGTGGGAGATGATTGTGGGCAAGAGTGCCTGGAACTATACCGACGACTACCCCTCCATCAAGCTGGGACAGATCGACTGGAACAGCGTACGGCCCAACGGACGTCATGCGGCCAACAACGAAAAAGTGCGCCGCTATATCGATTTTGCCGCAAAGAATGGTTTGGACCAGGTGCTCGTCGAAGGGTGGAACGTTGGCTGGGAGGATTGGGCCAATATGTGGAAACGTGATGTCTTTGATTTTGTCACCCCTTACCCCGACTTCGACCTCAAGGCCCTCAACGACTACGCCCACTCCAAAGGGGTCAGACTGATGATGCACCACGAGACCAGTTCCAGCACCCAGAACTACGAGCGTCATCTCGAGGAGGCGTATGCGCTGATGAACCGCTATGGCTACGATGCCGTCAAGAGCGGTTACGTAGGCGATATCATCCCGCGTGGCGACCACCACTATTCCCAGTCGATGAACAACCACTACCTCTATTGCATTCAGGAGGCTGCACGCCATCACGTCATGGTCAACGCCCACGAGGCCGTCCGTCCCACGGGACTCTGCCGCACCTATCCCAACCTTGTCGGCAACGAGAGTGCCCGCGGCACCGAGTACGAGGCCTTCGGCGGCAACCGCCCCGACCATACCTGTATCCTCCCCTTCACCCGTCTGCAGGGCGGTCCGATGGACTACACCCCCGGCATCCTCGAGACACAACTCTCCACCTGGAGCAGCAACACCTCGTGGGTGCGCACCACCGTGGCGGGTCAGCTGGCCCTCTATCTCACCATGTACTCACCCTTGCAGATGGCCGCCGACCTGCCCGAGCACTACGAGCGTCCCGACCTCGCCCCCGCCTTCCAGTTCATCCGCGACGTACCCTGCGACTGGGACGACAGCCGCTATCTTGAGGCAGAACCTGCCGACTACATTACCGTGGCCCGTAAGGCCAAGGGCTCCGCCAACTGGTACATCGGTGGCAAGTGCGATGAGAACGGCCATCAGACCGTCATCAAACTCGATTTCCTTGACAAGGGTGCCAAGTACGACTGCACCATCTATGCCGATGCCAAGGGTGCGCATTACCAGACCAATCCCAAGGCCTACACCGTCACCCATAAAGTCATCAAGGCAGGTGCTACCCTCCGACTCCACCAAGCCCCCGGCGGTGGCTTCGCGATCGAGTTGAAGAAGAAATAAAGGGGTGCTTCAGTTCGTTCCGCATTTTACCCCACACACTCCATACGCTAAGGCTGCTTATGGTAATTAGCGAAGAGCAATTTATGGTAATTAGTGAAAAAGAATTCATGACAAATTACAAAGCACATCAAGTGTTTCAATTCCGAACATCTAAACGTAGGACCCTGAATGATAGGTCGTATCGATTTGTCTCACTGATGAGACTAAAGTGTCTCACGCGTGAGACACTACAATCTCATATGTGAGACACACCAACTTCTCAAAATGCTCTACCTCCAACCTACCGGCATGAAGTACGAAACGTAAGGACCAAATTCTCAAAGACACCATTTACGAGTATTCTTTCCTCCCGCCGTTACACCACTATTCATTAAACCACTCTGGAACGCTATCAACACCCCTTTTTTTGCAAAAAAGTCTCACATCCCTCACCCATCCCTCACCAAAAGCCTCACCCTCAAATGCTATTGTCTATGCGGCTTTTGGGCAAAAGGTGAGGGATGTGACGCTTTTTTCCAGAAAATGTATAGTAGGCATTTTTTTTGTGAATGAACTCCTTAGAATGACGATGGTATATAACTACAAAAAAAGGGGCGTGCATCATTTGCACACCCCTATATTGCATGGATTTTAAGGGATTATCCCAGGAAACTGAGGAGGATACCTGCAGCGACTGCGGAACCGATGACACCTGCCACGTTCGGGCCCATGGCGTGCATGAGCAGGAAGTTGCGCGGGTCGGCCTTGGCACCTTCGCTCTGTGAGACGCGGGCTGCCATAGGTACGGCGCTGACGCCGGCGGAACCAATGAGCGGATTGATCTTCTCCTTGAGGAAGAGGTTCATGAACTTAGCCAGAAGGACACCGCCTGCCGTGCCTACGCCGAAGGCTACGATACCTACGCAGAGGATGGAGATGGTGCGGAAGTTCAGGAAGGCCTCGGCCGTGGCGGTAGCGCCGACGGTGGTGCCCAGGAAGATGACAACGATGTTGTTGAGCTCGTTCTGGGCAGCCTTGCTCAGACGCTCTACGACGCCGCTCTCCTTCATGAGGTTGCCGAGCATGAGGCAGCCGATGAGGGTGGCGGCAGAGGGGAGGATCAGCGATACGATGATGGCCACGATGATGGGGAAGATGATCTTCTCCTTCTTCGAGACGGTGCGCAGTTGCGACATGCGGATCTTACGCTCTTTCTCGGTGGTGAGGGCACGCATGATGGGCGGTTGGATGACGGGCACAAGGGCCATGTAGGAGTAGGCTGCCACGGCGATGGGGCCGAGGAGATGGGGGGCCAGCTTGGAGGTGAGGAAGATGGCCGTGGGACCGTCGGCACCACCAATGATACCGATGGAGGCTGCCTCGGCGGGGGAGAAGCCGAAGACGTCGATCTGCGTCACGAGGAAGGTGGCGAAGATACCGAGTTGGGCGGCTGCTCCGAGGAGGAGGCTCTTGGGGTTGGCGATGAGGGGACCGAAGTCGGTCATGGCTCCCACGCCGAGGAAGATGAGGCAGGGATAGACGCCGGCCTTGACACCGATGTAGAGGACGTCGAGCAGTCCACCCTCGGCCAGCACGTGGCGGTAGGAGTGGTAGTAGGGGCTGTTGGCGTTGAGGAACTCGTCGTTCCACATGGAAGTGTGGAAGAGTCCTGCGTCGGGGATGTTGCTGAGCAGCATGCCGAAGGCGATGGGCAGAAGGAGCAGAGGTTCGGAATTTGACGTTCCAAAATTAGGTACAAGTTGTTCCATTCTAGGGTATATCTTCTTCCAATTATGGGCAT
>JAILFY010000224.1 GCA_024697285.1 Bacteroidaceae bacterium | reverse complement strand
CACGTCCTGCGGCAGACGTGCTCTGTCGCCGATGGCGCGAAAGCGCACGTTGTTCTTCTGGAAGATTTCCACTTCGAGGTTCTTCAGGAACAGGTCCATGAGGGCTTTCACTTCCTCGGCGGGGCGGTTCCAGTTCTCGGTGGAGAAGGTGTAGAGGGTGAGGTACTTCACACCCAGGCGCGTACATTCTTCTGTGATGCGCTTCACGGTTTCCACACCTTGTACGTGTCCTGCCGAGCGGGGCAGTCCTTTCTGTTTGGCCCAGCGTCCATTGCCGTCCATGATGATGGCTATGTGCTGCGGAATGCGTGTCTTATCTAATTCCATGTGAGCGGTTCAGTTGTTGCATTTTCTGTATTTCGGGGCGATGTCGTAGGTCAGTGAGACGAGTAACATCTGATAGCAGTCTTTGTTCTTGAAGAAGTCGCTTTCGATGCCCAGCGGGTCGTTGAGCTTGGTGGGCTGCGCAGAGTCGTCGAGGCGGTCGGTGTCGGTGAAGCGTACACTCCATTCGATGCCCAGGTTCAGACGGGGTTTCAGCTTGTAGCGGAAGCCCACGCCCATCGGGAGGTTCATCGTTCCCACCGCGTCGGCGCCGCCACCCATGCAGATGGTGAGGCCAGCGCCAGCCAGGAGGTAGGGTGTCCAGCGCGAGAGGCCTTTGTAGCTGGGTCCCAGGCCGTAGCCCAGGAAGTTGAATTCGAACTGTGCACCCACGTCCAGGACGTTGCGTCCGAAATGAATCACGGGGGCCGCGGCGCCGCCTGCTGCCGTATGGCTCAAGGCGTTGGCAGGGATGAATCGTCCCTCGGTGGTGCCGCTGATGTGACCGAAGGCGGCGTCGGTCTTGATGACCATCCGGGGGTTGAGGTTCCTGCGCCAGAGGAGTGCTCCCATCAGTCCCGGCTTGGTGAGGAAGCCTCCTCCTGCATCGCCCATATAGCTCATCAGACCTACTCCGCCGCCCACTTCCTGCTGGTACTCCAGGATATCGCCTTGCTGGGCCGATGCGTTCAGCGCCAGGAGGCAGGTCGTGAGGAGAAGGAGGCTGCGTTTCATCTGACAGGTGGTGTTGGCTGAAGGGGGTGTCCGTTATTCTCCGTAGCTGTTGAGGCGGGCGCGCCAGACCTGATTGCCGGCCACCAGCCAGATGTAGTCCTCGGCACTGGCTGCTGCCACGGGACCTGCGGCGCCCTGTACGTCGGTGGGCGGTACGAGATATTCCTCTACTCTCCAGGTGATGCCGTTGTCGTAGCTGACGAAGGCTTGCTGCAGGGCGGTGCCCGCTGCGGTGAACAGGTCGCCACCCAGTGCCACCAGGTTGCCGTTGTAGGCGATGATATTCAGATGTTTCTGCGCGGGGAGGAGGTATTCGTTGTCACCGTCGGAGGCGAAGAGCGTACAGGGCTCGCCGGCACCCTCGAGGTAACTCCATGCGGAGAGGGAGCCCGTTCCGCCTGTTGGGTCGTCCACCATCAGCACTCGTGCGTTGCCGTTGCTCTGCTCATAGGCCAGTGCAGCCTCGGGCGTTCCCGTGAAACCGCCCTCTTCCTCGTCCAGCGACAGGGCTGTCCAGGACGCGCCGTCGGTGGATTGTGCCACGAAGATGGGGGTGGCTGTTCCGTCGCCGAAACTGGCATAGAGTGCGGTGGGGCTGGCAACGATCAGTTGCAGCAGCGGGGCCGCGGAGCTCAGGGCGACTTCTGTCCAGGCGATGGCGTCGGAGGAGCGGAAGAGCTTGCCGGCGCGGTCGCTCATCCAGAACTGTCCCTGGAAGTAGCAGGCGCTGCACGGGTCGGCAGTGGAGCTCAGTCCCGAGCACACTTGTTCGTTCCATAGGGCGGCGGGGTCGGAGGAGGTGAACAGAGAGACCTGTGAGGTGGTGGCGTTGTAGCTCAGGATGTAGGGTTGCGTGCTGACCATCAGCAACTGGGTCGCGTTGCCACTGGCTGAGGCCGTGAGGTCGGCCATTCTGTTCCAGGTATATTCCAGAGGTTCGCCCTGCCGCACATGCAGCTGAAGCTGGTATTCGCGGTACGACTCTCCGTCGGCCGATTGTACCCGGAATATCAGCGGTCGCGAGAAATCTATGCTGTCGCTGGTGGAGTAGCCGGTCCACTCGTCGGAGCTGTCGGCGGCGCGGTATTCCACGCTCCCCGTGCCGGTGATGGTGGCCAGGGCCAACAGCCGTGTGCCCGTGGGCAGGGAGTCTTTATTGGTGATGAGGTGGTTGCGCTGGTCGATGAGCAGGGGGTAGAGCGAACCGTTGAAGGATAGCGTGTAAGTGCTGTCGTTGCCCAGGGAGTCTGTCGTGTGCATCGTTCGTGCCATCTGTCCGAGGGTGAAGGCGCTGATATAGCATTGGGAGGAGTATTCCACTTCCTCCTCGTCGCTGCTCATGCAGGAAGAGAGGATGAAACAGAATGAAAGTAAAATGGCCGTTATGTGATAAAAGGGTCTGTTCATTGTGATATGTGGCGTAAAAACGGATGCAAAAGTACATCATTTCTTTCCACGCGAGAAATATAGAGGTCCGAAAAGTGCTGCAAAAGCGGCTTAATTATGCAAAATTAACGTGAATGGGGCGCCCTTTAGGGTCTATTTTGATTTCTGGTGCTCTGATTCCGGCTTTCAGCACGATGTCTGATTGTTCGATATAGAGCTCGTCCCAGAGGTCTGCCTCGAGGAACGAACGCAGGGTCTGGGCCCCTCCCTCTACTAAAAGAGACTGGTAGCCGAAGGATTCAAAGAGGGCTGCGGAGAGGGGAAGGAGTGAGGTGGGGGGTGCTTTGTCCTCCGTTGCCATCTCTTCCATCGCCACCAGACGTCCGTGGTGCAGGACGAAGGGCTTCGGCGAGGCTCCGGGCCACAGACGATTGGTGAGAGCGGGCCGGTCCAACTCATAGGTCCTGCGACCCACGAGGATGGCTTGATGGGTGGCGCGCAACCGATGGACCAGCGTCTGGGTCCAGGGAGTGGAGAAGTGAACGGGCTCGCCGTCGGAACTGCTCTGGCGACGGCTGTCGATGAAACCATCGGCACTCTGGGCCCATTTCAGGGTGATGTAGGGGCGGTGGAGGGTGTGGAAAGTCATGAACTTACGGTTCAACGACCAGCACTCCTTCTCCATCACTCCCACGACGACCTCAGCACCCGCCTCCCGCAGTCGGCGGATGCCCCTGCCTGCCACTTTCTCATTCGGGTCCAGGCAACCCACCACCACTCGCCGCAACTTTTTCTCCACCAGCAGTTCGGCACAGGGCGGCGTCTTGCCCCAGTGGGAACAAGGTTCCAGGCTTACGTAGATGGTGGCTTGCGACAGCAGGTGCTGGTCTTCCGGCCGCACGCTGTTGATGGCATTGACCTCCGCGTGAGGACCGCCATAGGCTCGGTGCCATCCTTCGCCGATAATCCGGCCACGGTGGACAACGACAGCTCCGACCATCGGATTGGGAGCCGTGGTCAGTTCGCCTTGGCGGGCCAGTTGCAGGCAGCGAGCCATGTATTTTTCGTCTTCAGTCATAAAAATCACTTCTTTTCTTCTCTTGATAGCAAAACTTTTCTTCTTCTGCCAAAGGAATTGGGGGAAACTCCTTATCTTTGCGCCATGAATCACAGGGAACTCCTCGAACAACTGACGCCGCAGGTGGGGCGGGGCGAGGCCTGGGCTATTGTCCGGATGGTGATGGAACAGCGCTTCGGGCTCTCGCAGACTGACCTTTTGCTCGGCAAAGATACACAATTATCTGCAGACGACCGCACAGAATTCCAAAAAATTGCTGAGCGCCTGCTAAAAGGTGAACCGGTTCAGTATGTTTTGGGCTTTGCGGACTTCTGCGGCCTCCGTTTCCGCGTCACTCCGGATGTGCTTATTCCGCGTCCGGAGACGGAGGAACTGGTGCAGTGGGTGGTGCGTTCTTGTGGGAATCAGGAGCCCGAGAGCATCGTGGACCTTTGTACGGGCAGCGGATGCATCGCCACTTCCTTGGCACTGGCTTTCCCGAAAGCCGTTGTGGAGGGTGTCGACATCAGTGAGGCGGCCCTCGCTGTAGCGCGGGATAACGCCCGGCAGTTGCAGGCGGGTAATGTAAGGTTTTTTCGGAAGGATGTTCTTGATGTGAATGCTTGGAATCCTTCTGCAGAGGAGGCTGTTGTGTCCGAGACCTCTTTTGTGTCGGAAGAGGCTGTTGTGCATGGGAAATCGGTTGTATCTGATGAGGCTGTTGTGTCTGGGAAATCGGTTGTGCTTGATGAGGTTGTTGTGTCTGGGAAAACTGATTTGTCTGATGAGGTTGTTGTGTCTGGGAAAACTGATTTGTCTGATGAGGCTGTTGTGTCTGGGGAAACTGATTTGTCTGATGAGGTTGTTGTGTCTGGGAAATCGGATGTGCTTGATGAGGCTGTCACGTCCAATTGCGAAGAAGATGAAAAAGATGGTGACAAACCTTTATCTTCGTTCTCGGTCTTCGTTTCCAATCCACCTTATGTACGCTGCAGTGAGGCGACAGAGATGACTGCTACGGTGTTGGACTACGAGCCCCACCTGGCGCTCTTCGTCCCTGACTCCGACCCCTTATGTTTCTATCGCTCCATTGCCACCATCGCCCGTCGCAACCTTCTTCCGGGAGGTTTCCTCTTCCTGGAGATAAACACTGCTTTTGCGGAGGAACTGCGTCGGCTCTTGTGCGATGCTGGTTTCAGCGATGTTCAGGTCCGCAGGGATCAATATGAACGGCCTCGAATGATCCGGGCTACAAAACGAGACTGAGGACTTTTGTTTTTCTGAAAAAGGTTTTGTGATACAAAGCCTCTCTCAAATTCCGAAATCCCTCTCAAGATGGTATCTGAGCTGCATGTGCGTAGTGTAGGATGAAGAGAGAGATGGGGCATAAGGTGGCTTGTTACGTCCTCAACACAGTCGCCTCCGCAGAAATAGACGCTCGACAGCGAACCCACTATCTCGCGCTTTGATAGCCGAAGGAGGTACAGCGAATACCCAGCACTTTGTCGATAATGGGGCCTACGAAACGGGAAAAATGCTCTCTCACATGAAAAATTCCTCCGAAAGGAGTGATTTTCTCAGATTTTATGCTTACCTTTGCCATGCCATTGAAGATTTTGCTTGTCTTGAAACGCAGCACTAAG
>JAILFY010000172.1 GCA_024697285.1 Bacteroidaceae bacterium | reverse complement strand
GCCCACGCAATACCGAGTTCATCGTAGCACTCATACAACAGTTGCCAAACGAAGGGTGGCGCCTGCCTGGCGGCCTCGCTCTCCAGTTCCTTCTCGCGCTCCGTCTGCCAGCGCAAGTCGGTATCCTTGGGCAGACCGATGATGTCGTCGCGTAGAACGCTGATGGTGGTCTGGGGGTCGGCTTGCTGGCCACGACGGCCATAGATGCGATCTTCTATGGCCGAGCGGAACCACAACTGATTGAATTCCTGGCTGCCCGCCTTTTTATAGTATTCCTCACTCTCCTCCTTCTCCACGCGGGCCAGTTCCCCTCTCTTATATATCAGCGAGAGTACCAGGCTGGCGTTGCCGATGCCCCAGTTGCTGGCGGCGGTCATCAGGTCCACGACCGTGTCCATGTCGGCCGGTGTCTCGTGGTTATACCAGAGCCAGTAGCCATAGAGATACTGTGCGAGGGGTCGTTTCTCATCGGCATGTTGGCGCAGGAGTTCAATCTGTTCGGGGCGCAGGAGGTGGATGCCTTCCTTCTGCAGTGTGATGTCCATTGCAATTCTCATGCACTCCGGGTCGATGAGTGCGCTGAAATATACGAGGTCGAAGGCATCGGCATAGCGTCCTTCTCTCATGAGTTGGGGTGCTTCCTTGCGAGCACGTTCGATACGTTGCAGGATGGCCTGCTGGTCTTCGGGTGAAAGGTCTTTGAATTCCATGACTTCTTGCTTTTTTTGGTTATATAATCTGACTGTTATCTGGCCCTTATGATAAAACGGGCGTAGGCATAGCTGAGTCCTATCTCTCCTGAGTCGAACTCGCCCCCCAGGTGAAGGGTTATCTCCTTGCCGCCGTATTTGAAGGCGATGCAGTCCAGGTCCACACGGGTGAGGGTGGCCCTGGAGACATAGGGGTTCAGCTCGCTCGGCATCTCAGCCAGCAGGTTCTGTCCGGGTTTCAGGGCATCCAGCGAGTAGATGCTGCCGAAGGGTGTTCTGTTGACGACGCCCGGGTCCACGGCCGCGATGAGTCCCTCGATATGGATGGCATTGATGGGCTTTCCCTTCAGGGCAGCCAGCCGCCGTGCTTTCTCCTCCTTTTCCCTGCGTTCGCGTTCCCTGAGCTTTTGGGCAACCCGCTCAACCCTTTTCCGTTCTCTCAGTTGTTCGCGCGACGGGAATTCACGCATGGCCTGGTTGAAGGCGTTGCGGCGCTCCATCTCGGTGAGCCCGTCGGCTGCCGTGGCCCGTTCGTCCTCGGGTCGGGGCGGGTAGTAGGTCTTCATCGTATGCCATGGCCTGCTCAGATGGGTGTCTGTGCTGGCCACCGGTTCCGGGTCCTCGTGTGGCGAGAGCTCGCGCAGCGGGTCCTTGGGGTCGCAGGGAGCGAGCGCCAGATCCAGTTCGCCCGCTTCCACGAGGCCTTCTTTTATCTCGCGTTGAGCACAGCGTCGTGCCAGCTCCTCGTTGCCCAGTTGGCAGTAGGCCCTGGAGAGCAGTCCCCACAGGGCGGGGTGCTGTAAGTCGTTGTGTGTGGAGCCTGGCTCATCGATATCCTCGTCTCGCTGTATATGCAGCACCTCGCGCAGCTTCTCTATGGCCCCCTCGGGGAAGGGTTCCTCGGTGGCAGTGCCATAGATGCGATTGCCGATGTTGCGCAGGAAGGCCCGCTGGCTGTCGTCGCTGTAGGCCAGACCCATCTTATCGACATAGTGGTACTGGTCGGTGGTTCCATTCCATCCGTATTTGTGCACCAGCGCCTGGAGGTAGATGGCATCGCCGATGTCCGAGTCATCGAGGTAGTTGCTGTAGCAGAGGTTCAGCAGATCCATAGCCTCCTGCACATCCTCGGGCCCGCGCCGGTTCTCGATGAGGTGAACGGCATAGAGGTAGCGATAGAAATTCGGACGGTTCCATCCGCGTGTCTGTTCATACAGGAACTGGATGTCTTCATCCTGCAACTGGCGGATACGTGAATACGGGAACGTCAGTTGCAGGGCCAGCTCGCAGACGTCGCGGTCCTCGGCAGCCAGAGGGTGGAGTAGGAGAAAGGCCTCGCGGATGCGATTCTGGCGCAGCAGCTCGCGTCCTTCGGCAATGATTGGCGCAGTTTCGGTTTTCTTGGACATAGTAATTAGAGGGTTTGAGTTAGAAAGAATGATAATAATAGGTATACTTTCAGTCGCAAAGATAATGAAAGTTTTCGAAAAGCCATCACTTCGTGTCAAGAAAAACAGCAAGAAATGGTACGAAAGGGCAAAAAAGAGTCCCTTCGAACCATATTCTCGGTGTAAATAGCTATATTTGCCCCCATAATCATGAACAACAAACGCGCATAGACCTATGAAAAAGACCCTCTTCACCTTATTATCATTGAGTACGCTGCTGACTTCGTGTGGCCATCGGACTAATATGTTCACCGACGAAGGCAACGGCAACGTGGAAGTATCGCGCATAGACCCCGCCAACTGGTACGCGGGCCTCAAAGACCCGACATTGCAGCTGATGGTCTATGGCCCAGACATCCGTGAGGTGGAAGTGTATGCCGACGGTGCCGAAGTGGACTCCGTGGTACGTCTGGACTCGCCCAACTACCTGCTGGTTTACCTTAATCTATCCCACACGCGTGCGGGCGAACTGCCCATAGCCTTCTGCCGACCTGGCACGCAGGACAAGACCATCGTCCACTATCCCATCCGCGAGCGGGAGAAGAGTGGCGAGGAGCGCGAGGGCTTCACTAACGCCGATGTGCTCTACATGCTGATGCCCGACCGCTTCGCCCAGGGTTCCGACCACCCGCAGCAGGTAGCAGGAATGAATGCCTACCGGGAGGACCGCTCGCAGCCCAGCCTGCGCCACGGCGGCGACCTCCAAGGTATTCGCGACCACCTCGACTATTTCAATGAGTTGGGAGTCACGGCGCTCTGGTTCACTCCCGTGCTGGAGAACAACTCGCCGGACGACAACGGCTTCTCCACCTACCATGGCTATGCCACTACGGACTACTATCGTGTGGACCCGCGCTTCGGCACCAACGAGCAGTACCGGGCCCTCATCGACGACGCCCACGCCCATGGACTCAAAGTCGTCATGGACATGATCTTCAACCACTGCGGATTCGAACATCCGTGGGTCACTGACCGTCCGAGCAAGGACTGGCTGAACATCGCCGAATGGCTGGAAGGCCACGACCGGCGCGACGAGCAAGGGCGTATCATCACAACCGACGCCTTCCAGCAGACCTCCTATAAGCTGACTCCCGTGCGCGACCCCTATGCCTCGCAGACCGACCTTCGGGAGACCGTCGATGGATGGTTCGTACCCTCTATGCCTGACCTGAACCACCGCAACCCCCACCTGATGACCTACCTTATCCAGAATAGCATCTGGTGGATAGAGACTGCCGGCATCGACGGCATCCGCATGGACACCTATCCCTATGCCGACGCCCAAGGTATGGCGCGCTGGATGAAGCGACTCGATGAGGAGTATCCCAACTTCAATGTCGTGGGCGAGACGTGGGTGACGGAGCCCGCCTACACCGCTTCGTGGCAGAAGGACTCGCGCCTCACGAAAGAGAACTCCTACCTGAAGACCGTCATGGACTTCAGCTTCTTTGACAAACTGGCAATGGCCAAGAACGAGGAGACCGACGGCTGGTGGAATGGCTACAACCGCATCTACAACAGCCTTGTCTATGACTACCTCTACGAAGATCCCTCGCATGTGATGGCTTTCGTGGACAACCACGACACGGACCGTTTCCTCGGCACCGCACAAGGCCCGGAGCGAGTGAATAAGTTAAAGCAGGCCCTGGCGCTGCTGCTCACCTTGCCCCGCATCCCGCAACTCTATTATGGTACGGAAATCCTGATGGACGGCACAAAGGCCATCACCGACGGCGATGTCCGCTGCGACTTCCCCGGCGGTTTCCCGGGCGACGCGCAGAATGCCTTCACTGCCGAGGGCCGCACGCCCGAACAGCAAGAGATGTTCCAATGGCTGAGCCAACTGCTGCACTGGCGTCAGGGCAACGAGACCATCGTCCGAGGCTATACCACGCAGTTCACACCCTGGAAGGGAGTCTATGTGGTGGCTCGCCGATGGCACCGGAGCACCGTCATCACCGTCGTCAATGGCACGGACCACGAGGCGACGATGGAGGTGAAGCACTTTGCTGAGTTGCTGGATACCACGACGACCGCCAGCACCACAACGGCCGTCGACATCCCCACGGGCAGGCAGTTCGACCTCACGCAGGATGTCATGCTGAAGGCGAGAGAGGCTTTGGTGTTGGAACTGGAGTAGAAGAATTGTGAGGAGTTGACCCTGTAAGTTGCAATTACAACACACACATATATTATTTCGACACACACCTATATAATAAGGTATAGATATGAGAAGACGATTAGTTACTTTGGCGATGTCAGTGTTTTGCCTCTGGTTGAACGCCCAAACGACAGTTTCATTCAGTTTCAGCCCACTGCCTGAGAAGGATGGGCCGGTGGTATCCAAGGACTACAGCGTGGAGGTGCGGCGCGCCGACGCTCCGGCCGAGGCGTGGACGGAGGTGCCCGTGCTGCGGTGCCACGTGGACACGCGTCGGGTGCAGGAGGCGGCGTTCGCGGAATTTGATATGGCAGAACCCGTGGAGGTGCGCATCACCAACCATCGCAAGGAACAGGCGGAAGCCGTAGACGTGAGGCCACATAACCGCGGCCTGAAGGCAGAACGACAGAACGACAGCACCGTGGTGCTGCGGTTGCAACGTCCGGAATATCTCAGCCTGGAGTTTGGCGGTGAGCGCCTGCACAACCTTCATCTCTTGGTCAACGCCCCTCTCACGGAGCACCATACGCCCGACGAACCCAAGGCCATAGACTGGGTGGCGCCGAACTCCCAGGATGTCTTCGTACAAGGTGCACGCCTCATTTACTTCGGCCCCGGCGTCCACAAACCGAAGGACCTGCCCAGCGAGGAAATAAAGATTCCATCGAACTGCACCGTATACCTCGCCCCGGGCGCCATCGTGAAGGCACGCCTCATCGTGGACCGGGCCGAGAATGTTCGCATTGTGGGCCGAGGCATCCTGGATCATCCCTTGCGAGGCATCGAAATCACTTACTCCAAGAACGTGCTCGTCGATGGCATCACCGTTCTCAACCCCGCCCACTACACCGTCTTCGGCGGACAGAGCGAGAACATCACCATCCGTAATATAAAGAGTTTCTCGGCTCGCTCCTGGAGCGATGGCATCGACCTGATGTGCTGCAAACAGGTGCGTGTGGAGAACTGTTTCCTGCGCACCAGCGACGACTGCATCGCGCTGTACAACCACCGCTGGTGGTACTGGGGCGGCACGGAAGACGTGGACGTCAAGCGTTGCATCTTCTGGCCCGACGTGGCACACCCCGTGAACATCGGCAGCCACGGCGACGACCGCGCGCCGCAAGGTGAGGTGCTCAGCAACGTGCGCATCCACGATTGCGACGTCCTCTATGGTCGCGAGCAGGGATTGCTGGCCATTCAGTGCGGCGACCAGAACATCATCCGCGACGTGCGCTTCGACAGCATCCGTATCGAAGGCATACAGAAGGGACGTGTCTTCGACCTGCGAGTGCTCTTCAGCGAGAAATACAACCGAGCCCCTGGCGGGAGCATCGACGACATCCATTTCGACCACATCACCGTGGACGCCGACACGCCGGAGCAGAACCTGATGCCCTCGCGCGTGGAGGACTACGATGCAGACCACCGCGTCCACCGCTACACCCTGGGCGACATCCGCATTGGCAACCGCCCCTTCGACCCCGCCCGCGACATCGTCCGCGGTCTGAGCAAGTAGCCCCGTCGGATTCCGGGCCCTGGAAGTTGTGGAAAATACCA
>JAILFY010000200.1 GCA_024697285.1 Bacteroidaceae bacterium | reverse complement strand
CCCGAGGAGAAGCAGGAAATGAAGAAGTACCAGCGCCTGGCCGACGCCTTCACGCCTCTGGCCAAGGGTATGAACTCTGAGTACGCCAACCAGAACGCCTACGACGCCATCAGCATCCATGGTGGTTCGGGCTTCATCATGGAGTACAAGAGCCAGCGCCTCTATCGCGACGCCCGCATCTTCTCTATCTACGAGGGTACTACCCAGCTGCAGGTCGTAGCCGCAATCCGATACATCAGCAACAGCACGATGCTGAACAACATTAAGGACATGCTGGCCGCCCTGCCCGAGAATGCCGACGCAGCCCTCAAGGCCCGTGTGGAGAAGCTCATACCTATCTACGAGGAAGCCCTCAGCTATGCCAAGGGTCTCGACAATCAGGACGCCTTCGACTTCCTCGCCCGTCGCCTCTACGATATGACGGCTGAGATCGTGATGTCTCTGCTCATCATTCGCGACGCCGCCAGCGCCCCCGAGCTGTTTGCCAAGAGCGCCAACGTGTATGTGCGTATGGCAGAAGAAGATGTCATCGGCAAGAGCGCTTACATCAAGGCCTTCCAGGTTGATGACCTCGACAGCTTCCGAGCCTGCGAGAAAACCGCAGAAGAATAAGCGACAAAGATTATCTCATATACCGCTGGACTATCACCGTGTCTCACTCAGGCACGGTGATAGTTTTTTCTATATTTAACCACAAATAACTATTCATGAAAATTATATGTATGTAATTCATGAACATTATATGTGAGAAAAATATCGACGACGCGAAAGCCCCGGAGGGTGGCAGATTATTCCATGTTTACCGAACAGCAATAGTTTCTAAACGCACATCAGCAGAAGAGGAACCGATGGTTATACGGAAAGTGCCAGGTTCCACGACCTCATTCATCTGTCGGTCCACGAGCATGAAGTCTTCCTTCGAGAGCACGAAATGCACCCGTCTCGACTCACCTTTTCCCAAGGCCACCCTCTTGAAATGCTTCAGACGTTTTTCCGGCAAGACCACGGAACTCACCTCATCGCTCACATAAAGCTGCACCACCTCTTCGCCATCGCACGAACCTGTGTTCTTGAGGTCGAAGGAAACCTCATCTCCCTCCACTCGCAAGTTCGAATAGGCGAAAGAGGTATAACTTAACCCAAAGCCGAAAGGATAGAGAGGAGTGGCCGCCTCGTCCACGTAGTCGTGGGCTTGTGGGCGCGGACGGTCGTAGCATACGGGCAACTGCCCCACACTTCGCGGCTGACTGATGGGCAGTCGGCCCGCTGGATTGACATCGCCATAGAGTACTTCCACCAACGCCTCGCCTCCTTGTTCCCCCGGATAGAATGCGGTGAGCAAGGCATCTGCATGTGCTGCCGCCCAGTTCTTCAGCAAAGGACGTCCCTCGATGTACACGACAACCAGAGGCTTGCCCGTCTGGTGCAGGCTGTCGAGCAACGTCAACTGCTCCGCCGGCAGTTCCAAGGTAGAACGATCCAGTCCCTCGCCACTATCTACGTTGCTGTTCTGTTGCTGGCTCGAATCCACAGCAGCCGCTCCCGTGGCCTGATAGGTAGTACCTGCATACCTGCTGCTGCTGCCACCCACTACCGCCACAATGACCTCTGCTTCATCTATGGAAGTGGCCAGACACCCTCTCCGGCGCATGGCACTCACTACCGTGCTGACCTTGTCCTCCGGCTGAGGCGCCGTGTAGTCCCCCAACTGCGCATAAACATCATCTGCATTCGGGCCACAGACATACGCGCGCGTACCTTTATTTAATGGCAGGCAGTTTCTGTTCTCGAGCAACACGACTGAAGATCGGGCCAGTGCCAAGGCCAAGGACTTGTGTTCTGGCTGATGAACAATCCGGGTGGCCTGCAAGGTGTCTACATAAGGAGCATCGAACAATCCCATCTGGAATTTCAGGCGTAGGATTCGCGCCACCGCAGAATCCACTTCTGCCGTAGGCATTTGTTGCGAGAGGGAGGCAAAGGCCAATCCGCCCAAATCCATATCCACTCCTGCTGCCAGGGCTTGTCGTGCTGCTTCCTCCAGAGAGGACGTAGTGTGCAACGTATTGTGGAGCACATTGATACTATAAAGGTCCGAGACCACAAAACCGCGGAAGCCCCAGTCCCGCCGCAGCACATCCGTCAGCAACCAACGGTCTGCAGTACATGGCACGCCATCTACTGCATTATATGCCGTCATCACAGACAAAGCACCTGCTGCCACCGCCTCACGGAAGGGAGGCAGATATGTCTGGAGCAACGCCCTTTGGCCCACCTCCGAGGAACCTCCGTTCTGTCCGCCCAGACTCGTGCCGTAAGCTATAAAATGCTTCAAAGTTGGCACTACAGCCAAGGAACGCCCTTGATAGTCCCGTCCATCTACCAATCCCCGCACCCACGCAGCGCCCAACCGACCGGCCAGCACAGCGTCTTCACCCATGGTTTCTTCCGTACGACTCCATCGAGGGTCTCGGGCGAGGTCCAGAACAGGCCCATAACTGATATGCGCCCCCTG
>JAILFY010000165.1 GCA_024697285.1 Bacteroidaceae bacterium | reverse complement strand
TGGTCGTGCTGACAGTTCTCAGCCTCGTTCAGTCCGTCGGTATATACGAACAGGGGCTTGCCGCTGATGTCAGCTATCTCCTCGCCTTCGTATTCCAGTCCGGGCCATAGTCCGATGGGGGCGTTTGGTATCATCTCCAGGAACTCGCAGCTGGCCTCGGTGCCTTCGCCTCCAGCGGCGTGGATGTCGTGGATGAGCACTGGTGGGTTATGTCCGCCATTGCAGAAGTCGAGGTGTCCGTTGCGTAAGTCTACTTTACCTATGAACATTGTTACGAACATGCTGGTCTCGTTATCCTCCGACAGGGTGTTGTTCAGTCGTGTGGCTATGTCGGCAGGTTGTAGCTCCTGCTGTGCCAGCACATGGAACATGTTGCGGGCCATAGCCATGAACAGCGATGCTGGAACACCTTTTCCGCTCACATCGCCGAGACAGAAGTAGAGGTAGTTGCCGATGAGCAGATAGTCGTAGAGGTCGCCACCCACCTCCTTGGCTGGTGTCATAGAGGCATAGAGGTCGATGTCTTCGCGTTGTGGGAAGGTGTGTGGCACCATACCCATCTGTATGTCGCGGGCGATACGCAGGTCGCTCTCAATACGCTCCTTGGCAATGGTGGTCTCCTCGAGCTGGTCGTAGGCTGTGAGCAGCTTGCTGTGGGCATCTTCCAGCTTCTCGTGGGCATCTTCCAGCTTCTCGTGGGCATCTTCCAGTTTCTCGTGGGCCTGTTTCAGTCTGCGTGCCGAGCGGATGCGGAAGAAGATGAATATGGTAAGTGCCAGGAATACGATGACCGATATGATGATGGTGTTGCGCGTGCGTTCCTCAGCCTGCTGGGCTCTCAGTTCGCCTACCTGGTATTTTGTGTTCATCTCCGTCAGTTGGCGGCGCATGTCGTGTGTGTTGGTGCTGTCGTTGATGACATACATCTGTCGGTACATCTCGGCAGCCTCCTGGTATTGTCCGAGGTTTTTCAGTATCTCGGCCCGTTGCTGACGGACGCGAATCTGCTCTGCCTTGTCCTCAATGCCGTCGAGCATCTTCAAACGCTGGTTGTTCAGGGCAAGGGCTTCCACATACATACCCTTCATCAGGCAGTACTGTGCCCTATAGTATATCCACGACACATTCAGGAACTCGTCTTCACTGAAAACACGCTTCTTCACCTCGCCGAGCATCTTGTCGGCCTCGTCGAGATTGTTCGTGCCGAGTGCTGTCTGTGCACATGCCAGATAGTAGTACCCCCAGCGGTTGTTGTACATGTATTTGTTTGCCATGCGCCTTGGCAGGCTGTAGAATAGCTCCAGGAACTGGCGCCAGCGCTCTGTGAGTCTTTTCAGTTCTGGGTAGTTGTGGGTTCTCTCAAGTATGTCACCATAATTAGAGAATATGTCGGAGGTCTTAAGCGACAGAGTGTCTGGATTCGTATCCTTCAATAGCAGGTCCAGGCTCTTCTTGTAGGCGTCGCCACCCTCTTCGTAGTTGTTCATATTGGCGTACACATCGCCCATGGCGAAGTATGCCATAGCCTTTCCGTAGTCGTCGTTGCTGGCCATGGCGTCGTCGAACATCCGCTGCCCTTCATCCAGTCCTGTTGTCAGTTGTCCGTCGAAGTTGTATGACGCCACGAGCATGTACCATGTGTCGTAATAGTGGTTGCGGTTGTAGTGGTTGTCGCGCATGAACTTAAGGTCGTCGTAGGCATAGGCGAAGACAGAGTCGTTCCAGGCGTTGTTGTAGAAGAACTCTATGCGCTCGCTTCTTGCCAGTCCTTCGCGCTCGATGTTATGTTGTCTGTGCGCCTCTTGTACGTATTCGAAGAGACAGCGTTGCTGGTTTGCAACATCTTCTGTTTCCAGGCTTAAGTGGTATAGTTGGGAATAGGCCTTTATCAGTTCTATCCCCTTCATGTCTTTCATCTTCTTGCGCAGTTCGGAAGCCTCGTCGGCAAATGCGAGAAGGCTGCATAAAAATGCAAGTATTATGACTACGTAGCGTCGGTTCATCAGGCACAAATGGTTTATGAAAAATAATCGGGTGCAAATTTACAAAAAAAATCTGATTACACCTTATATATAAGAGAGAAAATTTCAAATTTATCCGAACTCCAATTATTTTGAGATACATTTTGATGGAGAAAAAACGATTTTATTTTCGAAAAACCGCTCACAAGAGTGGATGCCGACTATGAAATGTAAACAAATTTGGTCGTGCACTTGAGAGGCACCGAAAAACGCTTAGTTAGAGATTTTTTGCTGGTGTACTAGAGAATTTTTGCGGCCCAACGAGGGAAAAATTTTTCTCTAGTGAGGGAGTAATTTCAGCTTTCGGAAGTCCGTTTTCAAGGCAGTTTCGGCCGCGCGGATTTTAGTATTGTTGTTTAAAAATACGTCATAAAAATTCATAAGACTACAATACTGCTGAAAACTTTCATCGGGGGAAAATGGCATAATGTCAAAATGCCAAATGCCAAAATCCCAATTCCAGATACCGAATAGGGTAGGGTTAATTTTTATATAATATATTTATGTATATATATTAATAAATATACAATATTAAGTAGTCAGCTATTCTGCGGAAAATGAAAACAGCAAAATGACATTTGACATTATGACATTTTGACATTTTGTGTTTTGAAAAAATTTTGCCGATTCGCGGAAAATGCTTACTTTTGTATCCACTAACAAAAAAAGACATGGATATGGATACACATATTTTGCAACTACAGGCACCCTACGATTACATCTACTGCAACGGTGAGGTGGGAAAGCACATTGCCACGCTGATTCTCAGTGAAATCAAGGAGGATGGCACCGGTCAGCAGCACTTGGTGACGCACAGCTATCCCATCGTGAAATACTGGAACTCGCCACAGGGAGTGGTGTGGAACAATGCCGAGCTGACCGACTGCTTCGTGCTGTGCAACGATGCCGACAAGCAGTTGGATATCGATACCTTTTTATTGTTAGTCTCCCGTCGTATCGCAAAGCTTCAGCCGAAATATGATGAAAAAGGAGAGAATTTCTTTGATTCCCATAGTTTCTATGGTATGTGTCTGATGTTCAAGGAGACGCTGCTGAAGTACGGCATCAAGTTCAAATGTGCTGCCGAAAATATAGATCAGGAATGGCGTATCGAAGGCAATTCATGCCGTGAAGGTTACTATGCCCTCTCATTTTTCTATGATATCTATGAGTCGGATATTGTCGAGGAGACCTGGGAAAAAGTGCTGAAGGAGGTGCTCGAGCGTCGGAGCGATTGGGAAGAGTTGTTGGACAATCTGGTGAAAATCCGTTTTGTGGCTGATTCCACATTTGCCAAGGAGCAGAATATTGAATCCCTATAATATATAAATAGGTGGAAAAATCCAAGCAGACGGAAATCACGATTGAGGACCTGCGGAAATTCGAAAAGTATTTCCAGGTAGGAGGTATGGAATTTGGTCGGTTGCAACTCGACAAGTTCCTCATTGATTTCTATACCAGGAACAATCCTCTGCTTGTGGCTTTCCTTCATGAAATGCAGAAGTACGACAAGCCCCAGATGGACGACAGTCCTGCTTCCGACGCTAACATGCCGCGCCAGGATATACCCGGACTGAACTACTTTGCCCCCAAGATGATACTTACGCGCACTTGTCAGGACCCAGCCTTCATCGCTGTGCGCTCCAATAAGAAGAAATATACCGACCAATGGATGGAAGAGTGTATAAATGAGCTGATGCAATCGGAACATCGCGACGAAGTGGCTTCGCTATGGGCCAAGAAGAATCAGCGGCTGAAAGTGAAAGGATGGACGCTGGGAGCTTTTTCCGATGCTGGAATCTTCAATGTCAGTTCGCTTAAGTTGGCCCGTCTGTATTACCACACCGAGACGAACACTGCTGAGGCTAAGACTTTGGCGAAATACATGGGTGAAAAGAATAAACCAGACTTCTGCAAATGGATTAGCCAATACGTTTTGATACACTAAAAAGCCAGTCGAAAAATCCGTTTTTCGACCGAACGGGCAAAAATGGCCCTTTTTGGCATTTTCTCAAGGACTGAATTATGATGATTTAGTCCTTTTTTGTTGTTTGTAACTATCTGACTATCAACATCTTTACCCTAAGAGAAAAATTCCCTAGGAAAATTTTCCGAAAAAGCTTTGCGTGCATACAATCGAACTCTATATTTGCACCATCAATTTCCGAGAGCGGGAGTTGCAGGAGCTCGTAGGAGTTTCCGAAAAGGCCTTTAGAGCCGAAGCGATCTTTGACATGTTTCCATAACTGCTCCACTGACGGGAAAGGGAGCGACCAAATCTGAAATAGCCTGAAAAAGGCTGTGATACAACATAATCTCTCTATGGAAGGACGAGCTGCAGTTAGTGCCTCTGCATCGTCTGGACTATAAAAGGTACGTAAATCATTTTTTTTGTTAATTTTTAAATCTATTAATTATTATGAGTACAATTTTATTTCAAACGAAAGCAAAAACATTTCAGACAGCCCCTTGTAGCAAAGAAACATTCTGGGGCTGTGTAAAAGATCTTTCCACCCAGTGGAAAATCAAATCCCGTCGTGACATCATGGACATTGTGGCCCGTCACGACGAGGAAGGTCTGAACCGATGGGACGATGTGGTTGACTACAAGAAGTTCCTGCTGGGCATGCAGACCAAAAAGAATGGTGCCCTCTGGGGTGCCTTCTCCGAGAAGTCGCGTGAGGAGCGGCTGCTGGCTTATGCTGATGAGCTGAAAAGCGAACTGCCTGCCTTCATCTTCTCAAGCCGTGAGTTCGACGAGACCATTAATAAGAAAGGTAAGTCCTGTCGTAGTCGTAAGCTGGCGGGTTGCCATCTTAACGGACTCGTGATGCTCGACATCGACCATGTGGAGAATCCTACGGAGATCTACGAGAAACTAAAAGCCGATGACGGGCTGATGGCTCGCACGGCACTGGTGCACATCACCTCCTCGCAGAAAGGTCTCCGCATAGTGTTCACCGCCGATGCCAAGGTGGGCAATCTGGCCGACAACCAGATAGACTTCGCCCAGCAGCTTGGCTATCAGGCCGACCGTTCGTGCATCGATGCCACTCGCATCTCGTTTGCCCCTCAGGAGTCGGACATCCTTTACATCAACGAGGATCTGCTCTTCGGCTACTACGATGAGGCCTTCGACCGCGAGTTCACACCACTCTATCGGGCGAAGAAGACGCAGCCTTTGCGACATCAGTTCGAAGAGGTGAAAGCGGAGTCACAGGAGAATGTCGAGTCATCGGCAGAGGCGCAGAATGCTGAGCATTCCGACATTCCCGACACCACCGAGAAACCCTCGGCAACATGGCGTGGTCACGACATCCAGCAGATTATCGATGCCCGTTATGCGGCCAAACTTCCTTGCAAGGAGGATTCAAACCGACATACGGAATCGCTGAAGCTGGCCACCGACCTGCTCCTGATGCTCGATGGCGACAAAGAGCTGGTGTGGCGGATTGTGACGAGCCAGTCGTGGGTGCAGGAAATCATCAAGGAACGCGACGAGGATGTCCGCCAGACGGTCGATTCGGCCGCCGACTGTGTGCTGCAGCGCGAGAAGAAGTACATAGGGCGAACTCCTTCGAAACCGATGCTCGAGGCCATAGAATGCGCTACAGGCCAGACGTATAAGTCGCTGACGGAGGTGAAACCCCAGGTGTCGATGGCGCTTGCCGATGAAGACATCAACCGATTCCTCTGGACATGGGGCGAGCAGATAGAGGCGATGATGCCCGAATATCCTATTCTGCGCGACATCTGCAAGGGCCTGAAGCGCAACCAGTATCCTGCGGCCCTCTTCGTGGCGGGCGGCCTCATGATGACACTGATGACCCGATGCACCTATCGCTTCTACCATCGTCCTGAGGAGCTCCGCCGACTGAACAACAACACCGCCATCATCGGCGACCCAGCGAGCGGAAAATCGTTTGCCACCCGACTCTACGAGCTTATTGCTGCACCTATCATTGCGGCCGACCAGAAGGGTATCGATGCCATCAATGCCTATCGTCAGCTCATGAAGACCAAGGGCGACAACAAGGAGAAACCCAAGAAACCTGAGGTCGTCATCCGCGACCATCCTGCCCGCACCTCCAATTCACAGTTCATTCAGGACATGGTGAATGCCAAGGAGATTGTCGACGGAGTGGAGATGCATATGCACATGCTGACCTTCGATACGGAGCTCGACAACACCATCTCGGTGCAGAAGGGAGGCTCCTGGATTGACAAGCAGTCGTTGCAGTTGAAGGCGTTCCACAACGAGACCGATGGCCAGGCTTACTCGAATGTCGACTCTGTCTATCAGAAGTTCAAGGTGTTCTGGAACACCATCTTCACTGGTACTCCGCTGGCTCTTGAGCATCTGGTGAACGAGCGCAACTTCGGTTCCGGTCAGGCTACCCGTCTGAGTTGTATCCCGCTGCCCTCTACCGATTTCGAGATGCTCACCCGTGAGACGACCATCGACTACGACAGCGACATCCGCATCGGCGAATGGGCCGAAAAGCTCGACAAGACGAAGGGGGAATTGCCCGTAGGGAAGATTGTCGACGAATTGTTCGAATGGACGAGTCGCCGCATGCACGATGCCAAGGACAACAACTCGAAGGCCGACGAGATGCTGCTGAAACGATGTGCCTATCACGGACTGAACTTCTCGGTACCTTTCATTGCTATCCGTCATTGGGAC
>JAILFY010000137.1 GCA_024697285.1 Bacteroidaceae bacterium | reverse complement strand
ATTCTCAATCTTTCTTAAGAAAATTCTCAATCTAACACCAGGATGGGGGCAGTTGGAAGGCCCCTCACGGGAAGGGGGAGGAGAAGAGGGAGATTGCCGCGGACGGACCGCGGCACACTCGACCCACACCAGGATGGGGGGTAGTTGGAAGGCCCCTCACGGGAAGGGGGAGGGGAAGAGGGGGATTGCCGCGGACGGACCGCGGCACACTCGACCCACACCAGGATGGGGGCAGTTGGAAGGCCCCTCACGGGAAGGGGGAGGAGGGAGTTAGGGGGTATCGGGCTAAATGGTAATGGACGGGTCTACTCGCTATAGTTGTGGTCGATAAGTATCTGGAAGCGGTAGTTGGGGAGTTTCTGGGTCAGTTCGGCTGTGAGGGTCTTCACGAATTGGGCGTCGTTCCGGACGGAGAGGTCGGGGACGACATCCACAGAGATGGTGTTCTCGTTCTCGAAATAATGCAAGCCATGCACCTGGGTTATCTCCTTGTGGGCCTTCAGGGTCTGCAGGACGGTGGAATGCAGTTGGGTCCTTTTGTTGTTGCCCGTGGCGATGGCGTAGATGCCAACAGTCATGATGATATGGTGGCGCTCCAGCATCTGCATGGTGATGGTGCGTGTGAGCTCATGTATCTTGTAGGCGTCCATCGTGTCCAGCACATTGACGTGCAGCGAGCCAATCAGGTATTCGGGCCCGTAGTTGTGCAGAATGATGTCGAAGACGCCGTAGACACCTTCGTGCTCCGACACCTCTTGGCGAATGGTGCTTACCAGTTCGTGGGGCACGCGGGCGCCCAGCAGCTCGTTGACGGGTGAGGCCAACATATCGTAGCCCGCCTTGATGATGACCAGGGAGATGAGCAGGCCCAGGATGCCGTCGATGGAGATTCCCCACAGCAACATCACGGCGGCCGAGACGAGCGTTGCCAGGGTGACGACGGCGTCGAAGAGCGCGTCGGAACCGGAGGCCACGAGGGCGTCGCTCCTGAACTTCTTGCCCTGCTGCTTCACGTAGAAGCCCAGGACGAGCTTCACCACAATGGCCACTACGATGACTGTCAGCGTCACAGGGGTGTAGGTGGGTTCTGTGGGGTCGATGATTTTCTTCACGGATTCTATCAGCGAGGTGATACCTGCGGAGAGCACGATGACCGAGATGATGATGGCGCTGAAGTATTCTACCCTGCCGTAGCCGAAGGGATGGTCGTGGTCGGCGGGACGTTGGGAGAGCTTGGTGCCGATGATCGTGATGACACTGGAGAGGGCGTCGCTGAGGTTGTTGACGGCATCCATGACGATGGCCACCGAACCGGCCAGAATGCCAACAGTGGCCTTGAAGGCTGCCAGCAAGGCATTGGCAACGATGCCGATGGCGCTGGTCTTGATGATTTCGGAGTTGCGATTTATCTGCATGCTTGTTTGGGGGTCATTTTTTCTTCTTGAGCTGGGACAGCTCCTCGCAGGTGGCACGCACCAGGTGCGACAGGAAGTCGCGGTCGTCCACATCGGCCATATATAAATAAGGTCGGGCTCCGTCGTAGGGCGGCAGCAGGCAGACGTCTGGGACGATGGAGCGGGCGGCTGCTGTGGGTTTGATGAAGAGGCGGTTGTCGCAGATCAGTCCGAAGATGAGGCCGTTGCAATAGATGCCGTAGTCTCCAAACATCTTCCGGGTGGTGATCTCCCCAGCTCCGCTGCACTGGTCTGCTACATACTGTACGAAATCTGCATTGCTTGCCATAGTGGTGTTTTTTTGTAGGTGTCAGGAGTGTGCTCCGGAGGGACGGCGGTTCTGGTTGTCGCCGTCGCGGAAATAATGTCGCCAGGCAAAAGGAGGCCGGCGGGACAGATAGCGAGGGTCGTGCTGATGGCTGTAGGCCTCGCGCTCGAAGGAGATGGAGAGGTAGGCGCGCAACAGGCTGCTGCTGCGAAAGGGGTGTCCGGTCTGGAGGAGGCGGAACAGCCATTCGAGGGAGTAGAGGAGAAAGAACGGCAGGAAGAGCAGCTCGCGTTGCTGACGTGTGTGGATGCGTTCGTGGCGGAGGTCTGCCGAGGTGAAGGGGCTGCCTCTGCGGACAAGGATGAGGCCGCAGATGTTGAGGGCAGAGAAGCCGCGGAGGGGCAAAAAGCGATTGACGATGATCAAGAGAGGAGGAGGGCTGCTATGATAGTTCTTTCTGGTGCATAAACACTGCCAGGGGGAGGGACCTGTTCTGTCTTCTGGTGCGGAAGGTCTATCGGGGGGGGTAAGGGAGCTATTCTATCTCCAGCTGGAATGTGTTCTTCAGTGCCGCGAGGGCGGGGTTGAGTTGCACCAGGTGCTGGTACTGTTCCCGCTTGTCGTAGACACGGATGGGCGTCTGTTCCTGCTGGGCCACCTCGAACTGGAAGGACAGATGACTGTTGTGGAGACGTTGGCGCAGGAAGAGTGTCACTCGTTCTTCCACGCTCAACATCATCTTCCTCACCTCCTCGTTCTCGAGGGTGAGGGTTATGGTGCCAGCCTGTTTGTCGATAAGGGCTGGCTGCATAATTCTCATGCGCTGGGCGATGGCAGTCTCTGCCCGCGGCATGGTGTTGATGAAGCTCTGCCACTGGATGAGCAGTTCGTTGCTGTCGATGATGCAGTGCTCTTCCTGCAGGGGTGCGGCAGGCTGCGTCTGGGGCGCGGCCGGGTTCTGGGAGGCCTGGCCGGCGGCAGGAGTGGAGGCCGAGGGATGGATGCGTAAGGAGGACGTGATGTCGCTGAGGTTCAGCGTCCGGCGCTTGCGGCTCTCGGGGGTGTCCTTGGGCAGTGGAGCTCCGGAGGCGGCGGGGGCGTGGTGGACGGACGTGGCGGGTTGTGCCGCTGCAGGCGCTGCGGCGGAGGTGGGCTGCGAGGCGTTGGCAGCAGCCGGGGCAGCCGTCCTGGCAGCTGCTGTCAGGAGGCTGAAGATGGGTTTAAGTTGACGTACGGGGCGGCGCCCCGCACCAGGCTCGTCGTCGGTGGCCTGGGCGCACTCTATCAGGGTGAGCTCCACCTGAAGACGCTTGTTGCGGCTGGCGCGATAGGTGCTGTCGCAGTCGGTGCAGAGGCGGATGGCGCGGTAGAGCCACTGGGGCTTGCAGCGCTGGGCCTGCTCGTTGTAGCGCTGGCGGATGTCGTCGCTGACTTCCAGGAGCTGCGTCGTCTGGGGGTCGCGGGAAACGAGGAGGTCGCGCAGGTGGGAGGCCAGGCCGCTGATGAACGGAGCCCCGTCGAAGCCGCGGGAGAGTATCTCGTTGTAGAGAAGCAGGCTCTCGGAAATCTTCTTCTCGAGCATGAAGTCCACCAGGCGGAAGTAGTAGTCGTAGTCCAGCACATTGAGGTCCTCGGTCACGCGCTGATAAGTGATATTACCGCCGCTGTAGCTGGCCACCTGGTCGAAGATGGAGAGCGCATCGCGCATTCCGCCGTCGGCTTTCTGGGCGATGACGGTCAGTGCCGCCGGCTCGTAGGTGTAGCCCTCCTGCTCTGCCACGTGTGCCAGGTGGTTGATGATGTTCTCCACGGTCATGCGCTGGAAGTCATAGATCTGGCATCGGCTGAGGATGGTTGGCAGAATCTTGTGCTTCTCGGTGGTGGCGAGGATGAAGATGGCATGTGCGGGCGGTTCCTCCAGCGTCTTGAGAAACGCGTTGAAGGCGGCGGCAGAGAGCATGTGCACCTCGTCGATGATGAAAACCTTGTATTTCCCGATCTGAGGCGGAATGCGCACTTGCTCGATGAGGGCCCGGATGTCGTCGACGGAGTTGTTGGAGGCTGCGTCGAGCTCGTGGATATTCATGGAGCGCTGCTCATTGAAGGCCCGGCAGGACTCGCATTCGTTGCAAGCCTCACCGTTGGCCTGGGGATTCAGGCAGTTGATGGTCTTGGCGAAAATGCGGGCACAGGTGGTCTTTCCTACGCCACGCGGGCCGCAGAAGAGATAGGCATGAGCAAGCTTGCCCGACTGAATGGCGTTCTGGAGAGTGGTGGCAATGGACGACTGGCCCACCACGGAACCGAAGGTCAGGGGACGGTACTTGCGTGCAGAAACGATGTACTCAGACATTATTTAGTTTGAAGTTATGGTTTGGGGCTTTTTGAACTTTTGTTTGCAAAAGTACATAAAAAGATTGAAAAAGTGAGCAAGAGCAAAAAAAACTTTATGCTTTAGAGTACCAAGTATCATTTTTTTTGTACCTTCGCGCCATGAAGAAAAGAAAATAAGGAATAAACGAAGAAACATGGGACGATTACTTACTATTTGGAATTTCATTGCGAGGCACAAGTATGCAGCAACGTTGCTTATTTTTGTGCTCATCATCGGTGTGGTGGACGAGAACAGCTTCTGGCTGCGCTACGAACGTAACAAGGAGATAGCGACGCTGAAGCGGGAGATAGAGAGATACCAGACCCAGTACGACACCGAGACCGCCCAGCTGGAGGCCCTCACCACCGACCCGGCAGCCGTGGAACGCATGGCACGTGAGGTCTATCTGATGAAGCGGGACAACGAGGACCTGTACGTCTTCCGCGATGTGGATCCCTCGCAGATACAGAGCCGGAAACACGTGGCTCCGGTGGCCGTGGAGCCCAAGACCGAGGCGGTGGCGGCCGAACAGGAAACCACCGGACAAGAGGGCGAGACCGCGGAAGGGACCACGGAGGTGGCTGCGGACGAGACCACAACAACAGAACAGCAGAACTGAAGAAGATACGATGAAGGAACTGACTCCTTTGCAGAACGGCATAATGGTTTCGGGCGGAGTGCTCGTGATAGTGGGGGCTGCCTTGTATATGGTGGCTCCCCTGCCGGCGTTCGTCCTGTTTGCCGTGGGCGCGCTGGCGTTCAGCAGCATGCAGTTGCTGCAGAGCTATGAAGGTCGCAACTTCACCATCCGACGCCTGCGCCGACAGCAGTTGCTGGGAGCCGTGGCGCTGCTGGTGACGGCCTGCTTGATGGCCATGCAGACCTTCCGGTTGGGTTATCTGATGAGAAACGAATGGGTGGTGGCACTGGCGGTCGCCTGTGTGCTGGAAGTCTATACCGCCTTCCGACTACCCGCGGAACTGAGAAAGGAGGAACGGCCTTGAAATACCTATATTATATCTATCAGCTGCTCATATCCCCGCTGCTGCTGTTGCTGACGATAGTGACGGCACTGGCGGTGACCATCGGTTGCACGTTCTTCGACGCATCGTGGTGGAGCTACTATCCGGGCAAATGGTGGTCGTGGGCGATGATCCGTCTGCTGCTGCTGCCCGTGAGGGTGGAGGGGCGTGAGCACCTGCACGAAGGACAGAGCTTTGTCATCGTGCCTAATCATCAGGGCGCTTTCGACATCTTCCTGGTCTATGGCTTCCTGGGGCGCGGCTTCAAGTGGATGATGAAATCGGAGCTGCGCCGGATGCCGCTGGTGGGCAAGGCCAGCGAGGCAGCGGGATTCATCTTCGTGGACCAGAAAGGAGGTCCCAAGGCGATGAAGGAGACCCACGACCGGGCCCGCGCCATCCTCACGGGAGGCACCTCGTTGCTGGTTTTCCCCGAAGGAGCACGAACGTGGACGGGCAGAATGCGCCGCTTCAAGCGAGGCGCCTTTCAGTTGGCCGACGAGCTGCAACTGCCGTTGCTGCCAGTGACCATCAACGGCTCCTTTGAAGTGCTGCCGCGGTGGCGCGGATTCAACTTCGTGCGCTGGCACCCCCTGTCGCTCGTCATTCACGCTCCCGTGCACCTGCAGGGCCACGGCACAGAAGCCGAGCACAAAGCCATGGAGGAAACTTATGAGATCATACAGAGCAGCCTGACGACACAACCCGTGGAAATCCCCGAAGGCAGCTATAATCCCAACGACTGAAACCTATACTGAATATGATGAAAAGAAGTAGAATATTGAATCCCTTCTGGATGCTGATGATCCCCCTTCTGGTCCTGGCAGCCACAGGCTGCGGGGGCAACAAGATGGATGTGACGGGCACTACGACCATTCCCGGACTGGAGGGCAAGACGCTTTATCTGAAGGTCTTTGCGGACGGCGACCTGCAGGCCATTGACTCCGCACGCATCCAGCATGGCAAGTTCGCCTTCAAGGGTACGGAACCGGATTCGGCGGTGATGGCTAATCTGTTTCTGGGCGACGAGAGTGTGATGCCCATCGTGCTGGACGGCTCCGCGCTGACCATCAGGCTGGACGAGGCAGAGCGCAAGGTCACCGGTTCGGAACTCAACGACACGCTGTTCGCCTTCATCGCCCGGAAGACGGCCCTCGACGTGCAGCTGGCAGAACTGCCTCGCCGAGAGAGCAGGATGATTCTCGACGGCATGGATCACGATGAGATCGTGCGCTTGCTCTCGCAGGAAGCGGCCATACTGAATGAACAGGAAGAGGCGCTGGTGATGCAGTTCATGAAGGACAATATGCACAACTGCCTGGCGCCGGGGGTGTTCATGATTCTCACTTCCAACTTCCCGTACCCCGTGCTGAATCCGCAGATAGAGGAGTTGCTGACGCTGGGTTCTCCGCAGTTCGTCAACAATGCCTATGTGAAGGAGTACGTGAGGATGGCCAAGGAGAATATGGAGAAGCTCAGTGAGTAAGGTGGGAGCACGCGATGAGGCTGGCCGGGGGGAGACAACTTCCTGAACTGCCGTTGGCCGTGCTGCCAGAACCCGCACTTGGTGCCCGCGAGCAGACGGGGACGGGGGTGCGGTCACATCAAATTAGAACCAAGAAATGGACGCAGCTCTTCGGGGGTGTGGTCACATCAAATTAGAACCAAGAAATGGACGCAGCTCTTCGGGGGTGCGTCCTTTTCGTTGGGCGTAGTTCTGCAGTTGGTCCTCGTCGATTCGTCCCACCGCAAAATACCGAGCTTCGGGGTGCGCTATCATCAGTCCGCTGGTGCTGGCGTGGGGTGTCATGGCGCCGTTCTCGGTCAGCTGGATGCCGATGGCGGAGAAATCCAGTAACTCGTGGAGGTCGAAGTTCAGACTCTGGTCCGGCAAACAGGGATAACCCACTGCCGGACGGATGCCCTGGAAACGCTCGGCAAAGAGGTCGGAGACGGAGAGCGATTCCGCAGGGACATAGCCCCAGTAGCTGCGGCGCACGGCCTGGTGACCACGTTCTGTGGCAGCCTCGGCCAGGCGGTCGGCCAGCGTCTGGCAGAGCAGGTGCCGATAGACATCGGCGTCTGCGCGGCCGTCGGCGTAGAGTTGCTCGATGCCGGCATCGGCAGCGGAGCAGAAGAGGCCTATGCGGTCGGGGGCGGCGGTGGCGGAGAAGGGACGTATGAAATCCGACAGGCAGAGATAAGGGGAGGTCTGCTGACGAAGGAAGCTGAGGCGAACAGGTGGCGTGCCGGGCTGCGGCTGCAGCAAGATGTCTTCGTCCTGACTGAAGCAGGGGAAGAGGTCGAAACGGAAATGAACGCGGAAGTGCTGGGCTTCCAACTCGAAGAGAAAACGGGAGGCTTCCTTGTGGAGCTGCATGGCCTCGGCAGCACGGCTGCGCTCGGAAGCCGGAAAACTGGTCAGCCATTGCGCGCGACAACTGTCGCAGCCATGTATCTGGGCAATGGTGGCAAAACGTGCTGCGAAACCCCAGGCGTGGAAGAAGTAGGACCAGTTGATGTAGGGAACGACTTCGTGAATGGAGTAATGGATGGTCTGGGCCACGATGGAG
>JAILFY010000119.1 GCA_024697285.1 Bacteroidaceae bacterium | reverse complement strand
CGGCGTTCACTACTGCCTTCTGCCACATTTATCTCGTTTTTTTTGGTGGGCTCACCGAAAAGATGTAACTTTGCGGCGACAAAACTCCTACTTATTATTTATCCTTTTACTCTTATGACAACAGGCAATGTACGTCCGGCCGACATGGAGCGAATAACGACTCCCGCCCTGGCCCAGAAATTCATCGAAGAACAAATCAACGAACTTCGTGCACAGATTGGCGACAAGAAGGTTCTGCTTGCCCTCTCCGGAGGTGTGGACTCATCCGTCGTGGCGGCTCTGCTCATCAAGGCGGTGGGCAAACAGCTGGTGTCCGTTCATGTGAACCACGGTCTGCTCCGCAAGGGAGAACCCGAACAGGTGGTACGTGTGTTCCGCGACGAGCTGGATGCCAACCTTATCTATGTGGATGCAACCGACCGCTTCCTCGAGAAGTTGGCGGGAGTTGCTGACCCCGAACAGAAACGCAAGATCATCGGAGCGGAATTCATTCGCGTCTTCGAGGAAGAAGCCCGCAAACAGGAGGGCATCAGTTTCCTCGCTCAGGGCACCATCTATCCCGACATCGTGGAATCAGGTCCTGTGAAGTCACATCACAACGTGGGCGGTCTGCCCGAAGACCTGCAGTTCGAGCTCGTGGAACCCATCAAGTTGCTGTTCAAGGACGAGGTGCGTGTGGTAGGCAAGGAGCTGGGTCTGCCCGACAACATGGTGTTCCGCCAGCCTTTCCCCGGTCCCGGACTCGGCGTTCGTTGCACCGGTGCCATCACTCGCGACCGTCTGGAAGCGCTGCGCGAGAGCGACGCCATCCTGCGGGAGGAGTTTGCCAAGAACGGACTCGAAGGAAAGGTGTGGCAGTATTTCACCGTTGTGCCTGACTACAAGTCCACAGGCGTGAAGAACGACAAACGCAGCTGGGACTGGCCCGTAATCATCCGTGCCGTGAACACCCGTGATGCCATGACGGCAACCATCGAGGAAATACCTTATCCCCTGCTCCATCACATCACCCAACGCATCGTGACCGAAGTGCCTGGCGTCAACCGCGTCCTCTACGACCTCACGCCGAAACCCACCGGTACCATCGAGTGGGAGTAACCAACTCCTCCTGCCAACCCCAACGCCACTCTCTATCGTCGAGCATACAAGATAAATGCTTTTGTTGAATATTGTTGTCGGTCTTCTCGTCGATGGGAACTCAATTAGGAGATAATTTATATGGTTGGCGCGCGGTTGCTGGCACTTGAGATTCCTATTTCACACGAAAGATCAGGAATGGGGACATATAATTTTCATTAATATCCTTTCAGGGCGGCCACAGAACCTAACGTAGGCGATGTCCTCCTGGGAGAATGCAAATAGAGGACCTCATAGGATGCGAACTGAGCGAGCATAACAAGTATTAATGAATATTATATGTCCCCGTTCGTGGTCATTATATGTGAGGAAGGGTATTCAATATTTAAGTTCCCCGTATTCAATGGCCATACAATGTGCGAAAGGTCTGTTCTCACTCGACACCTGCGTAGCGTGTTGCATTGAATAATTGTCCGATTTGTTTCGCGTTGCTGGAATTCAGCCCCGCAGGGGCACTCCCCTCCGACTCAACGCTTGCGTAGCTGTCCTCTTCCCTTAACCCGCGAGCTTGCTCGCTCCTTAACCCGCACTTTGGGCGCTCTTTAACCCTTACCCTGCGAGCTTGCTCGCCATATATTATGTCAGAATTCAGAGAAATGAGAAGAAAGCGACAAGAGCTTTCGGAACAAGAGAGTATTGAAATTCTGGAGAAGGCCACCTCAGGAACACTGGCACTACTGGGTGACAATGACTATCCTTATGCAGTGCCTATCAGTTATGTCTATGCCGACGGCCGGTTGTATTTCCACAGCGCCCTCAGCGGTCACAAGGTGGATGCCATCAGGCGTTGTGACAAGGCCTCCTTCTGCGTCATCGACCAAGATGATGTACAACCCAAGGCCTACACCACGCATTTCCGCAGCGTCATCGCCTTTGGCAGAATACATATCATAGAGGACGGAACAGAGAAACTGCAGACGGCAAGGATGCTCGGCAACAGATACAACCCTAATGACGACGAGAGTCTGCAGAAAGAGATAGAGAGCGGATTAGCTCGTATGTTAATGATAAGGTTGGACATAGAACATCTTACGGGGAAAGAGGCGATTGAGCTTGTGAGATCAAAGATCCACCCCTAATCGCTCCCGTTAGGAAGAGATTAGGGGTGGGTCTGTAGGGGGCTTGGTCTTTCTTTACTTTTGTCCCTTCTTAACCACCACCTTTTTCCCCCTGTTAATATATATCCCTGCAGAGGGGTTCAGAGTCCTGTGGCCATCCAGATTGTACCATGTGGACTCTTCCTCCTTGTCTTTCGAGGGTTCTTGAGACACCTCTTCCACACCATCGGGCACCTTTGCAACCACCCTTATCTTTCCGTCGGTGAGCAGGGTGCTGGTGTCCCATTCCTGTTCTTCGGAGGGCCGCTCGGGCAGGATGGTGTCGAAACCGGCACCGGAGACCGTACCTAACTTGCTGAACACTGTTATCACGGCGCCATTGGGCAACTCGGGAGCCTTGTCGAGGTTCAGCAGCAAGGTGGCTCCTCCCACAGCCATCGCGCCAGTCACGGCGATGCGGTTGTTGGCCACCGTTCCATTCTTCAGGGCCACCGGAACCTCCACCACTGCACCGCTGTTCAGCGTAAGGCCCTTGGTCAGTTTCAGCGTGTAGGAACTCGACACCAGCGTGTCGCCCGCGCATAGCGTGCCGCCATTCTGCACCGTCACCTTAGCCCCCACCGTACCGCGTCCCATGAGCGTTGCCCCGTCCCGTACGACGTAGGCCCCGCCCGTGTTGTGCGTTCCGTTGACCACGAGTCGCCCGCCTTCCACCGTCGTAGTGCCCGTGTAGGTGTTCGTTCCCGTCAGCCTCCAGTCTCCGGTGCCCTCTTTTACGATGGTCGTCGTTCCCTTGTACTTGTCGGCCGTGTTGCTTGCGCAGTCATTGATAACTCCGGCGAAAGTCTCGTCCGTGTTGGCACCTCCCACTCGCCAGGTCATCTTATGTCCAGCCGTCTGTTTGCTGGACCCACCGAGTGTGGATGTGCTTGCTCCGCTGAGACCGCCAATCTTCAGGTCGCCGTTCGTTTGCCAGTATATCATCATGATGGTGCCCTTCAGCTGCACAACTCCGTTGGGTATTCCAGTCTTTGTGTCCAGCACCAACTGGTTCGATGTCCCCACTCCGTTGCCTATCAGCCTCCCATAGAAATCCGTCATATTGCCCTGCAGATACTCTCTCACCCACGAGATGCGGAAGTCGATGGTTCCGCTGCCGCTGAAGGCGCTCTTGATGTAGCAGTTGCGATATGGTTCGAACACTGATGTCGTTCCTTCCATGGCCTCTATCGGCATCTCGTACACGCTGTAGTTGTCGTTGGCATCCTTAGTGGTGAAGGCACCTCCCGCCAGCACCAACTTGCTGCTCTGCCCCAGGGTGACCTTCTTGTCCGCCAGTGTGGACAGGTAAGGCAGATGCAGGGTGCCGCCGCGCACGATGGTGGCGCCGTCGTAGGCGAAGAATGCTGGCGAGGCCACTTGCACCTTGCCCTTGCCGCCCAGCGTTAGACTGCCGCTGCCGCTGACGGTGCCCTTCATGGTCACCGTTGCCGAGCTGTTCTGCACGTCGAACTCGGTGTCGGCATAGAGGTTGGCGCTGCGATTGGTCTGTGTGCTCCCGCCCGTGTAGTTCCACACTCCGCCATCCCATATCCAGTTCTGCCCGAACTCGGAGGAGGCGCCGATGGCGCTGGGCTGTTCGCCATCTTTCAGGCTGCTGAAGGCAAAGGTTCCTCCGTGGAGCACGGTGGCTCCGGTGTACGTGTTGGATGTCTCTACGGCGAAGGTCCCCTCGCCAGCCTTGTTCACCGACGTCGTGCCCCCAATGGTCCCCGTACCTTTCAGCGACACGGCTGCCGGCGAGTTCACTACTACAGCTGCGGGCTCTACGGTCTCGTTCAGCGTCAGTTCTGCATCCGTCTGCGGTGCCACCAGTATCTGCTTTCCATTGGCATACAGCTCCCCGTCCCAGTTAGGTGTGCTGAAGTCCCATTGTCCATCGGTCTGCAGCCACGTCAGGTCGGGCACATAGTTGTTCACATCTATCATCTCCACCTGCTTCGGCTGTGTCTTCACTGTCAGCACGGGAGTATATTCCGAGAAGAGGTCGTCGCCCCTGAAGGCCCGCAACCGCACCTGATAGCTGCTGCCTTCCTCGAGGTCCTGCAGGGTCAGCGACTCCGCACCGCGTTGCGTCCGGGCCACTTCTGTCCATGTCGATCCCACCATCCTCTCCAGCGCGAAGCCATCGTGTCCCTCGGTGAAGTCATACCAAGTCAGCGTCACGCTGTGGTCGGTTGCCGACAGCGCGCTAAAGAGCACCGGAGAGCGCAGGAAGGGTGTGCGGTTGTCCGCAGTGAGGCTGTTGACATAGTTCTCTATGTTTGCATATCCGTTGTCGGCAATCTCCATGGCATCGTTTTTCGTGGCATCCAGCCCGTTGTCCTTCTCCCACGCATCGGGCATTCCGTCGGCATCGCTGTCGGCAGGCTTGCTGAACTGCTGGAGGTTCCATGCCGAGGGCACTCCTATGGGCAGTTGCGCCTCCGAGGAGATGATACCACCCTCTGTGCCCATCGAGCGCACCTGGTGCACCATATACGCATCGGCCAGGTCGCGATAGGGTAGCGAGGCTCCCACCTTCGGCAGCAGGGAGTCCACCAGCTGGCAGGCCTGCCAGGCCGGAAGTGTGGGATAGTCGAATGGTTGCGAGTGGAAGGTGGGGCCCCCGGAATATTCGTTGTGAGGAATCTCATAGGGGTCGAAGGTTCCGTTGGCATTCCTGTCCTGCCAGTTGTCGGCCGCGTAGATATGGTATCTGTCGTTGGCTCCCGTCATAGCATTGCCGCCGCCGGCAGGTCCGTTGATGAAGAGGTTGTTGGTGGCGTTGGAGTATGAAGTGCCCTCCGAGTCGCCGCCCATCAGATAGCAGCCGCTGCGCCAGTTGTACACGAGGCAGTTTACATACTGGTTAATACCTTTTATCTTATTGTTGCGCGTGTCGTTGTCGCAATAGAGGTTGCGGTAGAGCGAGATGCGGTCGGCCTGGATGAGACCGCCCGCCGAGTGGGTGAGTAGTCCCTGTCCTATCAGACAGTTGGAGATGGTGATGTCCGAGGGCGCCGTGCCCTTGTTGTCCCAGTTTATGGAGAACGTCTCGTCCAGCCCCCAGGAGAAAGAGCAGTGGTCGAAGATCATGTTCGTGCCGTTGGCTACTCCCGCAGCGTCCTTGCCCGAGGAACCGCCCTTGCCCATGCGAAATCTCACGTAGCGGACAATGATGTTGTCCGAGCCGGAGAAGGATACCCCGTCGCCGTACACTACGATGCCCTCGCCGGGCGCCGTCTGTCCGGCCACATACAGGTTCTTGGCAAAGACCATGCGTGAACTGATCTGTATGACGCCCGCGACATCGAACACCACGATGCGGTTGGGCTGGCTCACAGCATCGCGCAGCGAACCGCTTCCGCTGTCATTCAGGTTCGTTACATGATACACACTTCCGCCGCGGCCTCCCGTGGCAAATCGTCCCCATCCGCATGCTCCGGGGAACGCCAGTTGCTGTGCTTCCATCTGTCCGGCTGCCAGCAGCATTCCTATCAGGCAGCCAGCCCACCGGACCCATAATCTGTTTTGCATGTTCCTCTCCTATTATATATATAGATGTACTTTCCCTTACACAATCTCTTGCAGTTCGCCCGTCTCAGAGTCAATGATGAAGCCCCGCACGATGATGTCCTTTGGCACGAGAGGATGTGTCTTGATGGTCTCCATCGTCTTGCGCACCGACTCCGGAGTGTCCTTGAATCCCTCCAGCCAGTGGTGAAGGTCGATGCCACATTTCTGGATGGTGTCAAGCGTCTCGTCCGTAACACCGCGCGCTCTCATCTCATGATGAAAATGGTCGAAACTCATGTGGCAGGCTCCACAGTGCGAGTGGGCCACCACCATTATCTCGTTGACTCCCAGCTCATAGATTGCCACGATGAGACTGCGCATGGCAGAGTCGAAAGCCGAGATAACCAGCCCCCCTGCATTCTTGATGATCTTCGCATCGCCGTTCTTCAGTCCCAGTGCAGCAGGCAGCAGTTCCGTGAGGCGTGTGTCCATGCAAGAGAGCACCGCCAGTTTCTTATCCGGGTACTTATCTGTCAAGTACTTTTCGTACCCTTTCTGTTCGACGAACGTTTTGTTGTAATCAATTATTTGGTCTATCATTGTATAAGGATTTTATTATCATCAATCGATATTAAGCGCGCAGAGCGATACATTTTTATCATAGTCAAAGCTCCTGACGTTAAGCGTGTAAAGTGTTTTATAGCTTTTACCCACGGGTGGTCTCAGGTAACCACTCCCTCCCTGACAGGGAGGGCGAGGGGTTGGTCTTTGAGGTTTCCCCCCCCTTCCCCTCTCTAACGGGAGGGATCGGGGGTGGGTCTTCTCAGTTCCTTTAGCTGCCTTGTAGCCCGGTCAATCATATCCTGTGTTCCGCTGCCGTCGCTCACGTACTTCACCACCATTTCCGCGTACTCTATGGCCTCTTTCAACTTGAGCGTCGGCGAGTCGACCTCGCGTGCCTTGGTCAGCAGTGGCAGCAGTTCATCCAGGTCTTCGAGTTCCGGCAGGTTGCCCGGTCGCATAGTGTTCAGCGCCGCATTCAGTTCGGTTGTCATGGCGTCTATGGCCTCTTGGCTTTGGCTTCGCTCGGCGTCGTCGTATAGAGCCCGTGCTTTGTCGAACTGTTCCATCAGTCTCTCGAATCCATGTTTGGCCCATGGCGCATATTCCGGCACCTTCACCTCCATGGCGTTCCATGCATTCTGGGCATCGCGTCTGCTGCGTGCCAGTTGCATAGCTTCTTTCAGTCGGGTGTCGTCGGCCCCGGTGGCGCTGGCTTCGCCTTCCACGTTCATCGGTTCACCCGGTATCAGCACCCGGAAGTAGTGGGTTACGTGGCGGTCGGCGTCGTAGTCCGGCACCAGCGCCGGCAGCTGTGGCTGTCCGTGAGTCAGGTCTAGCACCGCCTCATCCCAGCTCTTGATATCCTTGGCCGCCATCACGAGGGGCCCCTGCATCAGTGCTCCGCACCACTCGGGTTGGAAGCGGGTGCGCGGCTGGTTCTTGCCTGTGGCGGCCACCTCCATCTTGTCGGGCCCGAAATCGAGGTGCTGAGCGTAGGGCATGATAATTTCTATGCGGTCGTTCTTTGTCCAGCGGCGTGCTGGCAGCGTGACATAGCTACAAGGCTGGTAGCGCGGACTCACGCTCTCTCCATTGACTCTCACGTCAAAGCCCTGGGTTGCCCAGTAGGGAACGCGCAGCTTCACCACGAACGCCTTCTTGCACTCGGGGAAGGAGATGGTGCTCTGCTCAGCCGGCCACTCGCAGTCCTGCTGGATAGTCACTTTCTTGGCATCCCAACGAGCTGTGGTGGGCAGGTACAGAGCCACCCACAAAGTGTCACCTCCCACGAAGTAGGCAGCCTCCTGGTATTTCACGTGGTTCTCCACACCCGTGCCGCCGCAGCACGTCGATTGCGGGGTCTCGTTGCCCCAAGGCTTCGAGGCGTTGAGGCCCACGGCATATTGGTAGAGTACGGCGTAGTGATGGGGGTTCAGCGAACCGATGAGTTGGTTGTAGAGCACGCGCTCGTAGTAGTCCATATAGCGTGCGTCGTCGGGCCGGTAGCAGTTGAGGTCCTTGGTGAGTTTGGCAAGGTTGTAGGCGCAACAGGTCTCATTCAGAGTCGGCTCCGGATAGGTCGAGCGGTCACGCCAGTCGGTGCCCACATTCGTGCACATCGAGAGTATTTGCGAGTAGGGCTGTCGGAACATCTCGCCATTGCCTACACCACCCATAGCATAGCGGTAGCGGCCCTGTATCATTGTCCAGAAGTTCTGGGCGAGGTTGTAGTAGTAGGGCTCGGCATTTCCGCGGAAGGCGCGCAGCGCCCCCGTGACCATGGGTATGTGCTGGTTTGCGTGGCGGGTGCGTATGGCATCGATGTTTCTGCTCAGAGGGGTGAAGAAGGCTGGGCTGTCGAAATAGGTGGACGCCTCAAGCAAGTGGGCGCTCTCCTCCTTGTCGCCCACCATCTCCGAGAGGCGTGCCAGCGATTCCGCCATGCCGCCGACCTCTCCGGCGATGTACATATTCCACATCTCATAGCGGTTGCCGGGGCGCTGGCGGCGTTGTTCCTGAGTGCCCTCGCTGTCCACGAAGGTGCGGTAGTGCAGGCGGTTCCATACCCAAAGTCCCATGTCTTTGGCAATCAGCAACGCCTTCTTGGCGATGGCTTTGTCGTCGATGTAGTTGGCGATGTCGATGAGGCCTGCCAGCTGTTTGTGGACGCTGTAGTAGGGCGCCCACACCCATTGCTCGTTGTTGTAGGCCCGGTACATCTCTATGAGTGCGCAGTGCTGGGCGGGAATGGCGTTGAGGTATCCGTAGCCATAGTGGGCGTAGTCTTTCTTGTATTCGTCGAAGTCTTTCCAGGAGCCCTTCATCTGCCGCAGTTCCTCTTCGGGTGCGAAGTCGCGGGCTTCCCAGTAGCGACCCAACTCCTTATTATAAACGAAGGTGCGCTCCTGGCAGGCTCTCAGTTCATCCACCATCAGCCGGATATTCGCTTTCAGCTGTTGGCGCTTGCCCTCGTCGGTGCAGGAGGCGTAGGCCATGGCCATAGCGCTCATATAGTGTCCGCTGCCATGACCTTTCAATTTGGTCGTGGGCGAGTCCCATCCGTCGGCTTCGGGGTACCCTTCCGTAGGCAGTCCGTAGGTGTCGCGGTAGTTATAGAGTTGCTGTTTCACGTCCAGCGAGAGCAACTGCTCGATGTCCATGTCGCGGTTGTGTGTGAGGCGGTTGTCGCCGTTTATGCGCACCTTGTTCAGGGGCAGCGGCTCGGCAATGGGGGTGGGGGAGGGTGTGGCATAGCCGCCGCTGACGACGCGGACCTGTGCCGTAACGGGATAACCCATCGTGGTGGTGTTGTCGCCAGTGATGTAGCCGCGCACCTCATACTGCGTGCCTGCGGGATTCTTCGTGGCATCGGCCTGGGCCTGCTCGGTGGCGGGGGCCGCGTTGGTCCATCGCACTTGGCGGTATTCTTTCGTCCCGTCGTCGTAGGTCACCCACAGCTGATAGGGCAGTCGGGGCGCGGTGCCGGTGGGGCTTTGTATGTTCACGGCCTCTGTGGTGCGGATGGTGCGGGGACCAACATTCTCTTGGGCGCCAACGGCGAAGCAGGTCGTCAGCAGCAGGGTTGTCAATAGTGCTTTCATTCGTGTACGTTTGTTTGTCTTTTCGGCGACAAAGATACACAAAAGATTAGAAACTTGCTTCTTTGTACGCTTTTTTTTGTCCCGATAGTGGGTGGATAATGATGTTTTGTTCTGCTTGTGTGCCGGAATCTCTCTCTCTATCGTTGCCTATTGGGTAATATCGCTGCAAATTTGGGGCGGGAGCATTATTTTTAGGCCGTTTCGTTTCTACTTTCAAAAACTATTCCCTACCTTTGTAGCGCAGAACAACACCTTAATATATATATAACCTCACAACCTTATGAAAAATTCCCTTCTTACCTTAGCGCTGATGTCTGTGGCCTGCAGTTTGTCGCCATCAGCCTCCGCCAAAGATGTGTTTGTAAACACGCCCAAGACGACTCTTATGCTTTCCGTCAACGAGGGTCAGACGCCACGCATCCATTACTATGGTTCGCGCATCCGTCCTGATCAGGCGCAGGAAATCTACGATGCCATGAGTATCAACTACGATGCCTATCCTGCTTTCGGTCGCGACAGCTACGACGAGACAGCGTTGAGCGTGACTCATGCAGATGGTAATATGTCTACGGAGTTGGCAATCACCGGTTCGCGCACCGAGGGCGACCTGACCATCATCTCCATGAAGGACCGCAAGTACGACTTCTTCGTGGACCTCTACTACAAGGCTAACGAGCAGAGCGACGTCATAGAGACGTGGACCGAAATCCGCAACGGCGAAAAGAAGCCGATTCGCTTGGAGCAATATGCCAGCGGCGTGATGACCCTTCGCCAGGAAGGAGCCTGGGTCACTCATTTCCATGGCACCTGGGGCGCCGAGGGACAGATGACAGAGGAACCGCTGACGGCTGGACTCAAGACTATCGTAAACCACGACGGCGTGCGCGCCGGAATGAACGACCGCGCAGAGGTGATGATCAGCCTGGATGGTAAACCTCAGGAGAACAGTGGTCGTGTCATAGGCGCTGCTCTTTGTTGGACGGGTAACTACAAACTGCGTCTCGAGACACGTGGCAAATACCGCCATACCCTCGTGGCAGGCATCGATGATCTTCATACGGCCTACACTCTCAAACCAGGGGAGTCTTTCCAAACACCTGAGCTGGCCTTGACTTATAGTGATGAAGGTAAGGGTGGTGTCAGCCGTGCTTTTCATCGTTGGGGACGCAATGGGAAGTTGCACAACGGACAGGCTTTGCGCGATATCCTTCTCAACTCGTGGGAGGGCGTTTATATGAACGTCAACCAGGAGGTCTGCGAGCAGATGATGGATGGTGTCAGGGAGCTGGGAGGAGAACTCTTCGTGGTCGACGACGGATGGTTCGGCCGCAAATACCGTCGCACTGACGACACGCAGGGCTTGGGTGATTGGCAGACGGACCTCCAGAAGCTGCCTAATGGCGTGCCTGCACTGCTGAAGGCTGCTGAAGACCGGGGACTGAAGTTCGGTATCTGGATAGAACCCGAGATGACAAATTCCAAGAGCGAACTCTTCGAGAAACATCCCGACTGGGTCGTGGCGCATCCTACGCGAGAGCTCTCGAAAGGACGTGGCGGCACTCAGCTCGTATTGGACATGTCGAATCCCAAAGTCCAAGATTTCGTGGTCGGTATTGTCGACGACCTCGTCAAAGAGAATCCTAAACTGCACTACATCAAGTGGGACTGCAATATGTCGATGAATAACTTCGGCAGCAGCTATCTCAGTGGCGACAAGCAGAGCCACCTCATCGTGGATTTCCACAGAGGCTTGCGCAGCGCTCTCGAGCGCATCCGTGAGGCACATCCCAACCTCGTCATCCAGCTGTGCTCCAGTGGCGGCGGTCGTGTCAATTGGGGCTTCATGCCGTATTTCGATGAGTTCTGGTGCTCGGATAACACCGACGCGCAGCAGCGCCTCTTCATCCAATGGGGCACCAGCCATTTCTTCCCAACGATGGCCATGGCCCAGCACGTCAGCGCCTCTCCGAACCACCAGACGGGGCGTGTCATTCCTCTGAAGTTCCGCTTTGATGTCGCCATGACGGGTCGTCTTGGCATGGAGATGAAACCCAGCGACCTCACCGACGCCGAGCGCGAATATGCCAAGAAGGCGGTGGCTTTCTACAAGGAGATTCGTCCCGTCGTCCAGCTGGGGGACCAGTATCGTCTGCTCTCGCCCTACGAGGGCAATGGTTTCTGCAGCGAGATGTTCGTCACCGAGGATAAGTCCGAGGCCGTGTTCTTCTGCTATAAGTTTGAGCACTATGTGGATCTGCAGACACCGCGGTGGCACATGGCAGGCCTCGACCCCGACGCCACCTATCAGCTCAACGAGTTTGAATGCTCCGAGCGTACCCACTACTTCGAGGGTAAGACCTTCAGCGGCCGTTTCCTGATGGAGACGGGACTCGACGCTTATCTCTCCCGTCAGTTCAGCAGCCGTGTGATTCGCTTGAGGAAAATCTAAAGCGCTACCGAAACTCTCACTTCCTCACCCCCCTGAACTCCTCAAACCGCAACCCTCCCCTTGAGGGGGAGACGGAGGGGGCATCGCTTCTCGAACCGACGAAACTGTGTTTCCGAAAGTGGGGCATTTTCGTCATTCCCTTTTTGGCTCAAGGAGGCATTTTGATAAAAAAAGAATCCGCAGGTCCATGTTAACCTGCGGATTCTTTTATCGCCTATTGGTATGTGTTTCGCTCGACGCGATGATGGATGCGTGCTTAGTTTTCAGAAGCCTCATAGCCAAAACTATCGACTCGTGCGATGAGGGCGGCGTGATCGTGATTGCCTTGTACCGTTGCGGTGCCCGAGGCTAAATCCACTTCTACGTCTGTCACTCCTTCCACGCCGCGGATGGCTTTCTCCACGTTCGCCTTGCAGTGGTTGCAGCTCATGCCATCGACGTGGTAGTAAGTGACCTGTTGTGCAGCCTCTTCATGGTGATGATCATGGTGATGCTCGTTCTCGTGGTCGTGTCCGCAGCCGCAGGAATGTCCGTGTCCGTGGTCATGTCCGCAACTGCAGGAATGTCCGTGGTGCATCTGCCAGAAGGCGTTGATGAGGAGGACGACCAGCAGGACAATCCAAGCCCAGTCCATAAGGGAGAGACTGTGGGCGCAATGTCCGGCTGTGGTCGCGATGGCGCTCTGCACAGCAAACCAGTCCTGCGGCAACAGGTAATCGATTCCCAAGCCGAAGAGCATTGCACCGATGACGATGGAGACGATATAAAGCCACAGAGTGCGCTTGCCGAAGACCTTGCCGATAACCAGCATCGAAGCGGAGTTCACTGCGGGACCGGCCATCAACAGCACCAGAGCGGCACCGGGAGTCAGACCCTTGGCCATCAGTGACACGGCGATAGGAATACTTCCCGTGGCGCAGACATACATCGGAATGGCGATGGCCAGCACAATGAGCATATTCAGCAACTTATATTCATGCAGCGCTGCCAGCCATTCATTGGGGACTGCCACGGTGATGAGCGCCGCTATCAGCAGACCCACTATCAGCCATTTGCCCACATCCTGCATCATCTCCACGTATGCGTAGTCGAGGGCCCCCGTCAGTTTGCTCCAGAAAGAGGTGGGCTGCTGTTCCTGGTGCTCGTGGTGGCAGTGACCGCTCTCGCAGTCGCAGTGGCCGTGCTCTCCGCTCTTGGCGGATGCTGCCGACAGCGCCTCGTCCTCACGCGCATACCTATTTACTAACCACCCGCCGAACATGGCCGTGAAGAGCGCTGCTATCGGTCGGACGATGGCAAAAGGCAGTCCCATCAGCGAGTAGGTGGCAGCGATGCTGTCCACACCCGTCTGCGGGGTGGCGATGAGGAAACTGGTGCACGCCCCGTGGCTTGCACCTTCCTTGCGCAGTCCCACTGCCGTGGGAATCACACCGCAGGAGCAGAGGGGCAACGGGATACCCAGCGCTGCCGCCTTCACCACACTCTTCATATTGCGCGGAGCCAGGTGCTTGGAATATAAGGTGCGAGGAACAAACGTCCGCAGCAATCCCGCAATCAGAAAACCAAGAAGCAAGTAAGGAGCCATCTCCGCCGTCATCATGACCAGCGCATCCCAATACTCCTCCAACCATTCAAGTACAATCATAATAATTTCAGTTTTTGTTTATTGTTTTATCGTATCATTCTTTTTTTCACGCTGCAAAGGTACTGTATTCCCCGTGCAACTCAGTTGCAAACAACCTTTTTGCCACAAAAATGCAATAAAAACTCCTCCCCGCACAAAAAAATCCCCTCTTCTGCCCCAATAAGTCCAAACTTTTTCCTACCTTTGCACCCGCATTCGCAAGAAAGCACTTAGGAGAGATGCCAGAGTGACCGATTGGGCCGGACTCGAAATCCGGTGAACGGCTCGTCCGTTCCGGGGGTTTGAATCCCTCTCTCTCCGCAGTAATCCGTGTAAGTCTTGGATTTACACGGATTTTTATTATCACCATTAGCTTCCGGTCTTTTGAAGTCGTCAAAAGGTATGACCCGTGGAGAAGGGGAGGAGAGAGGATTGCCGCAAACGGACCGCGGCACACTCGACTCGTGGAGAAGGGGAGGAGAGGGGATTGCCGTGGACGGTCCTTTCAAAACGTATATACATGTTGACGGATACGTATATACATGTTGGCGGATACGTATATACATGTTGACGGATACGTATATACATGTTGGCGGATACGTATATACATGTTGGCGGATACATATATACATGTTGGCGGATACGTATATACATGTTGACGGATACGTATATACATGTTGGCGGATACGTATATACATCTTGACGGATACGTATATACATCTTGACGGATACGTATATACATGTTGATGGATACGTATATACATTCCTATCCTCTCCAAATCCGCAGGCCCCCCTCCCGCGGGAGAGGTGGGATGGGTGGTGAGGCCCTCATTTAACTTTTTCCTCTCATTTTCTTCTCCTTCTAATAATAATGTATTACCTTTGTGCCGGAATTCTAATAATAATAAGGTATGGAACAGAGTGGAATCAGGATTGTTGGTGGGGAGCGGTGGCAGGCGCGGGAGATAGCGAGAATGATCATGATGGCGATGACCGATGAGTGCTGTCTCTACTTCTGCGGCGACGGTTATGGGCTGGATGATTTCTGCAGGATGATGACGAAGCTGGTGGAGCGGGAGGACTCGCAGTACAGCTACCAAAATACCCTCGTGGCAATGGACGGGAGCAGGGTGGTGGGTGTTGCGGTGAGTTATGACGGCGGACAACTGCACCGGTTGCGCCGTGTGTTCATCGCCGCTGCCAAAGAGCAGTTGGGCAAGAATCATTCGACCATGGAGGATGAGACGCAGGCGGGGGAACTCTATCTGGATTCGCTGGCCGTAGAATCCGAATATCGCCGCAGGGGGATAGCAAGGCAGTTGCTGCAGGCCACGAAAGAGCGTGCCACCCGTATGGGCCTTCCCTGTGTGGGTCTGCTGGTGGACAAAGGTAACCCCGTGGGCGAAGCGCTCTACGCGTCGGTCGGGTTCCGATATGTGGACGACAGCATGTGGGGTGGACACCCGATGAAACATCTGCAGATGTGAGAGGGTGGCGGAGTCGCGGAGAGAAAGAAAAAGCACTCGGCGCCTGCTGGTGGACCGAGTGCTCTGTGGGGTTATGGGATGCTTATTTGAAGAACTGACTGAAGGCCCTCACCGCATAGTGGTGGTCGGCGGTGCTGCCCGTCTCGCGACAGCTATGCATGGCTAAAATGGCGTTGCCCATATCCACTCCCCTCAGGGGAATGGAAGAGGCCAGGATATTGCCGAGGGTGCTGCCGCCAGCCACGTCGGAGTGGTTGACGAATCGCTG
>JAILFY010000092.1 GCA_024697285.1 Bacteroidaceae bacterium | reverse complement strand
CCCCAATAACTGATGTGGTAATAGATGCCATTGCCTCCACTTCGGGCCTGCTCCTGCTGCTTAGGCATCTGCCGGATGTAACCATGGTTGTCGTCCACCCAACAAAGAGTCACATCCTCCGGCACCTGCAGCCCTGCATTGTATGCTTCCAAGACTTCTTTGTAAGGGATGAAGAGCTGAGGTATAGTGGCAGGATCACCTATGCTGTCGCGCAGCAGTTGTCGTTGGTAGGCTATGATTTCCGAGAGTCCACGAACCTTGTCGTCCGTTGAGGGATAACCACTTATGCCCCAATCGTGTACGCCTCGCATGCCTAAAGTATACATCGCCGAGAACCCCCTGGACTCCCCCACTCTCTCTGCCCAGTACTGCTGTATCTTGGTTTTGTTCGAGGGGTAGTCCCAATCCTCGTTGGTTCCGTTCCAGGGTGCGCGTCTCCATTCCCATTCGTTGTCGCGCAACATCTGCTCGCAATGCGACGAGCCAAGCATGATATCATATTTGCGTGCCACCGGAAGATTTTCTTTCAAGTCCCAGAAGGCCCTGGAACAAGGATGCATGGCTGGCCACAAAGTATTGCCACGCAAGCGAAGCAGGAGCTCCATGATTCTGGCATAAGCATTAGGACCTATATTATTAAAGGACTTGTCCATCTTTGTGGCAGCCCATGGCTCCAGCCCCCAGTCCTCATCATTGAGGAAAATGCCACGATAGCGTACGGAAGGCTCGCTACTCTCCATTCTGCTTCCGCTCAGATAGAGTTCCGGACGATGTCTGGGCACGACATCTGCCCACCATATCCAGGGGGAGACACCCATCATTCGGGACAACTCCAGCAATCCATAGGCCGTGCCTCGGGGCGTGCTGCCGTAGACGACAAGTGCTCGTTCTATGCCACTCATGGGTTGCTCCACGACCTGCATTCCGAAACACTCCCACTTGCCACGAATGTCCACTCCCTGCAGGATTCCCTGAGTGAGCAGTCGGTCCACAAGGGGCGAACTGCCTAATGTTCCAGCCAGTATCGGCATAGAACCTCTTCTTACTTCATCATAAACAGGTACCTGGGCTCCGGCCACCGCCTCAAGATCTGCCGCCAGACATGCAGCAGCCGTTCGTACGACTTCTGCATCCTCTGCATCCACCACGATACATGTGGTGTCCTTCTGCCCCACAAGGATGAAGGAGGCCGAGGCCGGGTCGCTGGTCAGTTCCAAGGATTGACCAGACAAGGGAAATGCAATGGTTATGGCTACTGATGCAAGCAGAAAAACACGAGTATACTTCATGACAAAAATGTTTCTTATTTGCTGCAAAGATAACTCTTTAACTCCAAAAGGGAACCTTTTATGTATTATTTTTCGTTTGTCTGGAGGTCTTTTTATCAATTATTTTCTTGATGTGACAGGATTTTACTATCTTTGCAGCCGATAGCCGCTGCTCCCAAGTCAGGGCGAGCGAGAGCATATCAACCCACTCATCTACTAATTACGGCCGCTGCGAGCCGCAGAACAACATCCTATGACACTATCTACCTGGCTGGAGAAAGAACGCCTCCGCCAACTCATCTTCGACGACAACACTCCTGCGGGCAGGCGCTTTGAGATCGTGCTGACCGTGGCCATTGCCATTAGCCTTCTCATCCTCTTCACAGAGAGCATGTCCAATATTCCACATTGGCTCAAGCTAACTCTGGGCGGACTGGAAATCCTGCTCACATTACTTTTCACCATCGAATACATCGCCCGCCTCTATTGTGCAGAGAGCCGCAAAGGCTACGCCCTGAGTGCCTGGGGAATCATAGACCTGTTGGCCGTGTTGCCTCCCTACCTCACGTTCTTCTTCCCCGGCGCACGCTATATGCTCATTTTCCGTAGCATCCGATTCATTCGTATTTTCCGCATCTTCCGGCTCTTTGCGTTCCTCAACGAGGGCGAACTGTTATTGAAAGCCATAGGCCGGAGTATTCATAAGATTGCGGTCTATTTTCTCTTCGTTTTTATCCTTGTCATCTGCTTGGGCACACTGATGTTCATTATTGAGAATGGCCACCCCGACAGTTCCTTCAGCGACATCTGGACCAGCATCTATTGGGCCATCACCACTCTTTCCACAGTAGGTTATGGCGATATTACACCCGTAACCCCTCTCGGCCGCATGCTCTCTTCCTTCATCATGCTATTGGGCTACACCCTTATTGCCGTACCCGGAGGTATCGTCACGGCTTCCTTCATCAACACGACCAACGACCCCGTGCGCGACGGACGCTGTCCCCGCTGCGACAACAAAGTCCACAAGACGGACAAATACTGTTCGCAATGTGGCGAGAAACTCTGAGCACAATCTCCGAACTCCACAGACATACGAGGTACCCTCTGGGCAGTCTTATCACCTTTTGCCCCCAACTTGTTTCCCGGATTTCCACAGGGCTTGTTCCTGCTGAAATTCTGGTATCCAAGAGGAAACTATTCCAGGGAAATTCAAGGTATATATCTTATGCCGATAAGATATATATCTTATTGCCAAAAGATTTATTACTTATAGCCAGAAGATATATATGTTATTAGTCAAAGATATATGTCTTATTTGAAAGGGTACTTTGCGCGTTGCTCACCACGTTGCATCGTCTTCGCAAACACGAAGCTACGTATCCGGCAACACGAAGCTACGTATCCGGCAACACGTATATACGTATCCGGCAACATGTATATACGTATCCGGCAACATGTATATACGTATCCGGCAACACGTATATACATATCCAGTAACATGTATATACGTATCCGGCAACACGTATATACATATCTGAAAACACGTATATACATATCTGAAAACACGTATATACGTATCCGGCAACCTGAAAGGTCGTATCTGAAATCGGCCCTGTTCCCTCATCAAAGGACTATGGTGAGGGACATAAAAGATTCGGGGAACTATTTGCGCTTCGTTTTCCCCTGATTCCTTTCTTTTTGCTCTGCCGTAGTCATCGGTCGATGAATGAAATCTTTCATGCGACCTCTGCTGTCGAATAGTTTTGGCGAAGGAATGGCATCTGGAGAGGCAGACAGTTGAGTGGCTATGCTCTCGTTGCCGAAGCGGTCCATGGACGTGACTGCCAGATGCAGGTGGGAGAACGCCATTTGCAAGGGGCTGAAGACAAAATGAGGCTCCGGCAATAGCACGGCAATCATATTTTGCGCAGAAGTCACATCCACAGGCCAGGTGGAAGAGGCATAGACGTTATAGCGCAAATTGTCTGCCGGAGCCTGCCACCTCAACTCAGAGAATCCGGAACAAGGTTCTACACTCAGTTCGGCAGGAGCAGGCGGAAGGCTGGTGCTGAGCCAAGGGCAAGCAGGAGGCAACGCCGGAAAAGCATAGAAATCTTGCTGGAGGTACTTATAGAGACCCTTTACATTATCCGTAAGGAATTTACTGCGGAAGTAGGCTTGTCCGTCCAACTCTTGTGACCGCAAATAGTGCAATTGACGGATGATAACTTCCAAGGGCCAATTCTTCTCCTGAGGATGAAGAAAATAAATACCCAATCCCGGTGCAACATTCCGGCCAAATTTCTGCTCCTGCCAATCCGCAGCGAAAGGGTAGAAATGATCGCCGTCGAAATACATCATCGGGAAGAGGATATCATGAATTCCCTGGCGCAACCAGCCCTGAGCATCCTGGTGCACTGCATCACGGGCATTCCATCCGCGCGAAGAGAAACGAGTGACATCCGCATATTTCCCCACGGGCGAACTGCTGACCCGTACCCACGGCTTCAGCTGATGGACATCATTGTAGATACGTCTGACAATACGCGTGATGTTGTTTCTCCTCCATGCAGCCTTTGTCTGTCCGCGAGAAGCATATTTCCTGAAAGTCTCTCCATCATTGAAGGATGAGGCTCCCTCGGGATATCGGATGTAGTCGAAATGAATACCATCTACGTCATATCGGCTTACTATCTCGTGGCAGATGCGCTGGAGATAATCTGCCGAGCCCGGCAGTCCGGGATCGAGATAATAGGTGTCCGAGTGGCGGCGACAAAGCTCTGGATGCGTCTTCAAGACACTTCGAGAACCCATCTTCGGCGCTACGGCAACCTTGAAACAGGGAATAGTGACTACCCAAGCGTGCAATTCCATGCCCCTTCTATGGGTTTCCTGAATGGCAAACTCAAGAGGATCATAGCCCGGGTCGCCGCCATAAGTACCTGTCAGAGCTACGTCCCACGGCTCTATGGCCGAAGGGTATATGACACTTCCCCGCACGCGAGTCTGAAGAAGTACCGTATTGATATTTATGGCCTTTAGTTGATCCAGCAACTGACATAGTTCCTGCTGCTGCTTTGCCCGCGAAGCCGCACTGGTGGCATGGGTCTTAGGCCAGTCCAATCCATTGAGCGTGGTCACCCACACCGCCCGCAACTCACGTTTGGGACAGGGAGCGGACTGGGTGAAGAGCCCAAAATCCTGTGAGACAACATCGGAAGGCAGGCAGGAGAACAAGAACAAGAGCACAGATAACAACGGCATGCGAAGAACACTTCTCACACGCGCATATATATAATAAGGTGTAGTTCTCATGATGTTTTGCAACTTAGGCTGCAAAGTTACGGAGAAAACCCTAGGCGGCAAAGAAAAGAATGAAAAAACTACCAGGAATTGACAAAAAGCAAGTTTATTGCAGTTTTCGTAAACTTTTTGCTCGTTGATTCTTGAAAAGAGAATTATTTTGAATATCTTTGCACCCAGAAAAACGGAAACCTATCTTTCCGTCTGTCCTCAATAGTAAGTATCTTTTATTTTATCAACCTACAAACAACAAAGTCATGGACGCAAAAAAAGTATTGGAAGACCTCAAACGTCGTTTTCCCGGAGAGCCTGAATATCATCAGGCCGTAGAGGAAGTACTTGGAACAATTGAAGAAGAGTACAACAAACATCCCGAGTTCGATGCCGTAAACCTCATCGAACGCCTCTGTATTCCAGATCGTATCTATCAGTTCCGCGTCACGTGGACCGACGATCAAGGCAAAGTTCAGACCAACATGGGTTATCGTGTGCAGCACAACAACGCCATTGGCCCCTACAAAGGTGGCATCCGTTTCCACAAGAGCGTGAACCTTGGTATTCTGAAATTCCTTGCCTTCGAGCAGACCTTCAAGAATTCTCTGACCACACTTCCCATGGGTGGCGGCAAAGGCGGTTCCGACTTCTCTCCTCGTGGCAAGTCCAACGCCGAGGTGATGCGTTTCTGCCAAGCCTTCATGCTGGAACTGACCCGTCACATCGGTCCCGATGTGGACGTACCCGCTGGTGACATTGGCGTAGGCGGTCGTGAAGTAGGCTATATGTTTGGAATGTACAAAAAGCTGACCCGCGAATTCAGCGGCGTTCTCACGGGTAAGGGACTTGAATTCGGAGGCTCGCTGATTCGTCCCGAGGCTACCGGTTATGGCAACGTTTACTTCCTGCGCGCCATGCTTCGCACGAAAGGCGAGAGCATCGAAGGCAAGAAAGTGCTCATCAGCGGTGCTGGTAACGTTGCTCAGTACTGCGCAGAGAAGGTGCTCCAACTGGGTGGCAAGGTGATGACCATGAGCGACAGCGATGGTTACATCTACGATCCCGATGGCATCGATCGTGCTAAACTGGACTTCATCATGGAACTGAAGAACGTCTACCGCGGTCGTATTCGCGAATACGTAGAGGAATATCCCTCAGCTAAGTACGTGGGCGATGGTGCAAAGCCCTGGTTCGAGAAAGCCGACATCGCTTGCCCCTGTGCTACTCAGAACGAGCTGAACGAAGAGGCAGCCAAGGCTCTCGTAGCAAATGGCGTTATTGCCGTAGCTGAAGGTGCTAACATGCCCTCCACTCCTGGTGCTATCAAGGTGTTCCAGGATGCCAAGATCTTATATTCTCCGGGTAAAGCAAGTAACGCAGGTGGCGTGAGCGTGAGCGGTCTTGAGATGTCTCAGAACTCCGAACGCCTGAGCTGGTCTGCTGAGGAAGTAGACGCCAAGCTGCTCTGGATTATGGAAAATATTCATGACAACTGCGTGAAGTACGGAACCGAAGCTGATGGTTACGTAAACTATGTGAAGGGTGCCAACGTGGCTGGTTTCATGAAAGTTGCTAAAGCCATGATGGCTCAAGGTATCATCTAATCAACCTTAGTAGCACAAATAATAACACGACGAGGCGGCCAGGTGGCCGCCTCTTTTTTTGTGCACTAATTGAAAGAGCATATCGAAAGGGAGAAAGAGGGAGGAAGAGAGAGGAAGAGAGAGGAAGAGGGAAAGAAGATGAGAGGAAGAGAAGATGAGGAAGGAAGATGAGGAGAGAAGATGAGGAGAGAAGATGAGGAAGGAAGATGAGGAGGGAAGATGAGAGGAAGATATTGCTGTCCTGTAAAAAAACAGTGAATGCATTCTCTCCGCCAAACGTTTTCTGCCAGCGTTTCCCTGCCTTTGTAAGGGCGGGCCCCCGTGCCAGCCCGAACGCCGGTCACGGCGTAACACAGCCAGAATCGTTGGTTAACCATCCATGTGGGTGCATTCGTACAGCCTGTCGGCTGTTCGGGCTGGCACGGGGGCCTGCCCCTACAGAGGATGCATACAGAGGATGCATACAGAGGATGTATACAGAGGATGTATACAGAGGATGTATTCAACCGGTCCGCCTGTATTCTTACCGCCTGTCGGCGGTGCGGGCTGGCACGGGGGCCTGCCCCTACAGTGGTTGCATACAGAGGATGCATTCAACCGGTCCGCCAGGCGTTTTCTGCCAGCCCCCCTGTCAATGGGTTACGCCACTCGCAGAATCACCTCCAATTAACGCTGTAAACATATAGGGGGGGACTTGTCAAAAACATGAAAGCATTCCAACTTCTGTGTTACAAGGTTTTAGGATAATGCCTTACATGTTTACCGGACAGCAATAATTCTCAACAACATTTTCCACAGAGGAAGGAAATGCAGCAAACCATTCATGGACTTTTCAACGCACTTTCATGTAGTATATCGTTTTTTCTCAACAACATTTTCTACAGAGGAAGGGAATGCAGCAAACCATTTATGGTTTTTTCAATGCACTTTCATGTAGTATATAGTTTTTTCTC
>JAILFY010000084.1 GCA_024697285.1 Bacteroidaceae bacterium | reverse complement strand
GTGGAAGCCAAGCAGGCTTCGCGACTGCGTATTTCCGGATGATGGATGACGTCGGGGTCCTCGCCATAGAGGGCCTGAGCCTCTCGCAGGTTCTTGCTGATGATGTCGGAGTCCTCGCAGTGGGTCATGATGGGAAGGGGCGACTGCTGGAAGACGTCCTCCAGGGCGCTGCCTCTGTCCACGAGCATGCCTCCTGTGGAACTTCCCATGAACAGCTTCACGGCGGGCACCATCGTGGGATCCAGCTGCGGGAGCAGATGGGCATTGGTGTTTGTGGCGCCGAAATAGAAGCTGTAGTTGACGAAAGAATGAGCGGCGCCGAGGGCGAACCTCTCCTCCAGGGTCTGGAGGTTAGTGGTCTGCGGCACCACATTAGGCATGTCCATAATCGTGGTCACGCCGCCCGCTGCCGCTGCCCGGCTCTCGGTGGTCAGGTCGCCCTTGTGGGTCAATCCGGGTTCGCGGGTGTGCACATGTTCATCAATAACTCCTGGTAGCATGATGCTTCTGTCGGGAGAACTGAGCAACTCCCGGTGCAGTTCCTCGGGAGCGATGGTCTCGGCGGCGGAGAGATGGGTGATGGTGCCGTTCTCCACCAGGAGTTCGCCACGATGGATGTGCCCATCAGTGACGTAGAGAATATCTCGGAAAAGCTGTTTCTCGGTTGTCATCCTTTCGTGGCGTTCTGTTTGTCGGCTTTCTTGGGGTACTTGCGGAACCATCCGTCCCAGCGCAGGCGCAGCACTCCGAACGCCGCCTCGGAGAAGATGCCGCCAGACATCTTGCTGGTGCCCAACTCGCGGTTGACGAAAACCACGGGAACCTCCTTGATGCGGAAACCGCACTGAGCGGCGGTGAACTTCATCTCGATCTGGAAGGCATAGCCCTTGAAGCGGATGGCATCGAGGTCTAAGGTCTGAAGAACTTCGCGACGATAGCAGACGAAACCCGCCGTGGTGTCGTGGATGGTCAAGCCGGTGATGAGCTGCACGTACTTCGAGGCGAAGTAGGACATCAGGACGCGGCTCATGGGCCAGTTGACGACGTTCACTCCCGTGATATAGCGGGAGCCGATGGACATATCGTAGCCTTCGTCGCGACAGGCGGCAAGCAGACGTGGCAGGTCGGAGGGTGCGTGGCTGAAGTCGGCATCCATCTCGAAGATGTATTCGTAGCCGTGGTCCAGCGCCCAGCGGAAGCCCGCGATGTAAGCCGTTCCGAGTCCTAATTTACCACTTCTCTGGACGAGGAACAAGCGGTCTTTGAACGCTCCGGCCATGAGGTCCTGGACGATGGAGGCGGTGCCGTCGGGCGAACCGTCGTCGATGACCAGGATGTGGAAGTTGTTGTCGGGCAGACCACACACGGCGCGGATGATGTTCTCGATGTTCTCTTTCTCGTTGTAAGTGGGGATGATGACTAATGACTCTGCTTGCATGTCTTGTTGGTTGGTAGTTGTGATAGTGATGCGTTATTCCTTGCTCACCTTCATGAGCATAATTCCAATGAATATCCAGATGATCTCACGCACACGGCAGATGATGCTGACGAAGATGCCGAGAGCAGCCGACAGGCCGAGGGCTGCTATGGAGATGACGAATCCACCCTCCTGCACTCCGAGCTGCATGGGCAGGAAACCAATGATGTTAGCGAAAAGCGAGGTGAAGGAAAGGATGAGGATGGAGTGGGCGTAGGTGAGAAGGATGCCAGAGAAGCCTCCTCCGCAATCGACCCCGAAGAGGAGCAGCATGAAGAGGATCTCTGAGGCCTGGATAATGCGTGAGGCGTACTCGAGCAGGAGGCTGGTGTAGAAAGCACGGCGGTCGGAACTGTGGAGCGCCATGATTTGTTGGTCCACATTCTGCAGCGCCTCGGAGTGGCGTTCGTAGAACCGCTCGCTCCAACCATGCAGCCCCGGAATCTTGCCTGCCCAACGTACGATTCGCACGGCGACGCCATGGCGATAGCCCTGAGTGAGCACGCGGAAGGCCACGAGGCAGAAGAGGGCGATGGCGGCAAGGATGATGCTCAGGGTGGTGTTGAGCGGAAGGTCGCCGATGGCCACGAGCAACAGATAGAGGAAGATGGAGGAGAACCACAGCCAGAAGTGGGCCAGGAAATGCATCATCGCATAGAAGATGACGGAAGATGTTGCTGTCTGTTTGCCCACATCCTTCGAGAGCTCCATGATGCGGTAGGGCTCGCCACCCAAGCCACCCACTGGAGTGGCGTAGTTCAGGGCGTAGCCGGAAATGGTGAGACGATAGATGCGGAGGAAACTGACGTGCTGGTCGGACCTGGCGTTGCCGCGGATGATGGCTTGCCAGGCAAGGGCGTTGAGGGCATAGATGATGAGCCACACTCCTACAATAGGTATGAACCAGTAGCCAGCACGGCAGATGTTGTCCCACAGCTCAATGAAGCTGACGTCGAAGGTCAGCAACATGATGATCACGGCCGCCAGGCCGATGAAGAAGAAGAGGTTCGTCAGTCGTTTCTTGGTCCAGGTCATGGGCTCAGAGTTTTTCGGCGATACGGCGACAGAATGTCTCGTGGCGATGGTTCACGTACCAGCACAGGGCCTGCATGGCTATTCCCTCGAAGAGGAAGTTCAGCACAGGCACATCCAGCAGGCAGAAGAGGAAGAGCCATGCCGAACGGAAATTGAAGGTCAGCAGCCCGTTCCACTTCATCAGGGGCAGGGAGTGGCTGTGGATTTCCTCGCGCAGTTCCTGAGGGATGTTGTCGAGGCTGCCGTATTTCTCGCGCAGCTTATTTAATAAGTTCTGGAACTCCGGCGTTGCACTTTCCTGCTTCTGGGTGTAGCCGACGTAGTTCTTGAGGAATACCTTCCAGAGGAAATTATCTTTCCAAGGTGTCTGATCGTAGATTTCCTGCTGGCGGGCGGAGTTGTCCAGCTCGCTGCCCTTCTCACCCTTGAGGAAGAAGAGGTGCACCTGGATGTAGTAGTCTGCCAGACGTTGCTGACTGGCGAAAGCTACCAGGCCGGAGTAGAGGGCGAAGGCAAAGACACAGCACGTGGCGATAAGTGCGTTGCGCGGAGTGTCCTCAATGCCCAACCAGCCGAACTCAATGGAGTGGTGCAGGTAGAAGCGGTAGATGAGTACCAGATAAACCGGCACGAACCACACGAAACCGGCAACGCCATCGAGGATGCGGCCCAGGCGGCTCTTCTTGCCCGTCATTCGAGCCAATTGTCCGTCCGTGCAGTCGAGGATGTCAGCTATGCACAGCATCACGATGGCTATGATATTGAAGATGAGGCCCGTGGCGCCCTCGTAGAAGTAGCTGCCGTGGACGAAGAAGGCAGCACTGGCCACGCCGACGATCATCGACAGCACCGTGACCGTGTTGGGATGGATATTGAAGAAGTTGAAGAAAACGGCCCAGTAGTAGCTGAAGGGACGTACGACATGGTAGTCGAGCCAGTCCTCCGTCTCGGCCGATTTCAGAGTGGCATATATTTTCTCGTTCATGGGAGATTACTTGTTGAGGTAAACACGTTTAATGGTGTCGCAGACAACCTGGATCTGTTCCTTGCGACCGAGGGTGATGCGCAGGCAGGATTCCAGGCCCTTGTCTGCCATGAACTTGATCTTGTAGTCCTGGATGGCGAGCTCTTTCATGAGTGCATCCTTTATTTCCACGGGGTACTTGATAAGGATGAAGTTGGCCACGGACTTGTAGACCTTGAAGCCGGGGAGGTCGCCGAGTTCGCGCTTGAAGAGCTGACGGTCCCATTCCATATCGTCGGCCACGCGGCGGTAGTGCTCGTCGCTGTCCAGAGCGGCCAGCGCCACGTCCTCGGAGAAGCGGTTGAAGCCCAGGTATTTGTTGGAATAGCTGAGGAACTGGTCGTGTCCCTTGCCGATGAAGCCGAAACCGCAGCGCAGGCCTGGCAGACCATAGAACTTGGAGAGGGTGCGGGAGATGATGAGGTTTTGGTATTTATTGACCAGGGGGGCAATGTAGTCGGTGTCTGAAGTGATGAAGCTGGCATAAGCCTCGTCGACCAGCACCATGGTGTCGTCAGGGATGTTTTCCATGATGCGGCCGATCTCCTCGGATGTCAGGCTGTTGCCCGTGGGGTTGTTGGGCGAAGCCAGCAGGAGCATGCGGGGATGGATGCGATTGGTGTACTCGATGACCTCATCGACGTTGTAGGCGAAGGTGTCGTCCTGCTCATAGAGAGGATACATCTCGAAATGACCGCCGCACTCGCCGGCCACGCGGTTGTAGTACCACCAGGAGAATTCCGGGATGAGGATGGTCTTGTTGTCGCCAACGGTCAGGAAATAGTGGATGGCATTCTTCAGAATCTCTTCGCCGCCGTAGCCCAGCAGCACCTGCTCCTCAGGTACTCCATAGAGTTCGCTGACGCGCACGCTGATGACACTCTTCTTTCCTTGGTCGTAGATGCGAGTGTAGAAACAGAGGTTTGCCGGGTTGAAGTTCTTGATGGCATCGAGCACCTTCTGACTGGGCTCGAAGTTAAATTCATTTCTGTCGAGATAGTTCATTGTTATTATGTTTTTTTTTGATTTTCTATTGAGGTTGAAAGAAACTGTTTGGGTGAATGATTAGTTGTAGAGTTCTGCGGGAATAAGCCTCTTGGCGTTTTCGAAATCTTCCACCGTGTCCAGCTCGATGGAGAAGTACTCGGTAGTGTCCACCGTGCGGAAGGTGTGGCCTTGCGGGATGAGGCGTTCGAAGGCGCGTTCGTAGAAGACGTCGATAAGTCCTTCGCCCTCTATCATCTGTTCCAGCTCCTGGAAGAGGGCAGTGCTGTAGGAAGCCGTCATCTTCTCGAAACCGACACTCTCGCCCACGGCCTCGCTTGGAGAGCACGTCTTGCTGATTTCGAGCACATGTCCTTCGGCGTCCTGAATGACCTTGATCTCTTCCTCGCCCAGTTCGTGGCGATTCAGGGCGAGGGCATTGCCTTCGGCGGAAAGCACGGCGGCGATGACCTGTGGGTCGAAGAGGATGTCGCTGTCCATGAGCAGGAACTCGCGACCTTCCGTGAAGGGGCGGGTCAGCCAGAGTGAGAAGATATTGTTGTTGTGGGCGTAGTCCGGATTGTCCAGGAAATGGATGGTGAGGGTGGGGTAGTGTGAGGTCAGGAACTCGCGCACCATGGGAGCGCAGTAGCCAGTGACTACCACTAATTCGGTGATGCCTGCTTGGATGAGGCTGTCCACGGTTCGTTCCAGCAAAGTCCTTGGTCCCACCTTGAGAAGACATTTGGGACGATCGTTCGTAAGGGGACGCAAACGTTTGGCCATACCAGCGGCCAGGATGACTCCTATCATATTGTTATTCTTGTTGTTGTTAAATATAGGTTTGTGCGGCCCAGAGGGAATATGGTTCCGCATTTCTTTCATGGAAGCGGTACTCGCGCTCGTGTGTGCGTGTGGCGCGCGTGCAACCGCAAATCGGCGGCAAAGGTACAAAGAAACTTCGAGAAAAAGGCCCGAAGACAATTTTTTTTTGTCCTCGGGCCTTGTCAGCTCTATATTTTATAGGATTTTCCTGACTTCAGAGTGGCAGAAGCCATCAGATGACCACGGCGGTGCCACTTGTGGCAACCATGAGCATGGAGCTGGATTGTCCAATTGCTTCATAATCAATGTCGATGGCAACGATGGCATTGGCGCCCATTGCCTGGGCTCGCTGAATCATCTCCTTCATGGCGGTGTCCTTGCCTTCGATCAGTACCTGTTCGTACTGTCCGCTGCGACCTCCGAAGAAGTCGGTGAGTCCGGCCATGAAGTCCTTCAGAACGTTGGCGCCGATGATGACTTCTCCTGTGACAACTCCTTTGTATTCGCGGATGGGATGACCTTCTATGGTCGGGGTGGTGGTGATAATCATTGTTTTGTTCGTTTTTTTTTAGGATGAGTGTTTTTTGGGAAATTCAGATTCTTTTATGTCGCAGGTGCGGCCTTATGGCACCTGATTCTGGGATTCTTTCATGCGAAGTCCTCCGGCTCTCAACCGAGAGGAAAGGCCTCGTTTGTATCTTTATGCAGCGGGCGGGAAGAAGTGACCCTGCATTTCGCATTTGTTCCTGTCGGAGGTCGAGTCCTTGCGGGAGGAGCACTTCCAGTTGTCCTTATTTTTTCTGATTATAGCCACCTCGCGAGAGAGCCGCGGACGGACGTTGGTGTGGTCGAGAATGGACGATGGACGAGGCACAGCGAGAGATGTTGACATGACAAGAAGAAGGACATCGTTTTTCATCTCTGTCGACGTGCAAGTTGGCAAAATCATTCGCCGTAGGCATCCGCTGTAGGGACGAAGAGAATGCAGCCACTGCAGTAGGGGCAGACCCCCGTGCCAGCCCGAACCGCCGACAGACGGTAAGAATACATCCAATCTTCCGCCGTAGGCTCCCACCTCCCTATGAAGGAGGGAGAAGAATGTGTTTGACAGGCTGCAATCAATTTTTTTCACACGAATGTCCATGAATTGGGGACATGTAATGAACCATAAATAAATATTCATGAATATTATATGTAATCTTTCTTTTTCACACGAATGTCCATGAATTGGGGACATATAATGAACCATAAATAATTATTCATGAATAATATATGTAATATCTCTTTTTTCACACGAATGTCCATGAATTGGGGACATGTAATGAACCATAAATAATTATTCATGAATATTATATGTTCGTGGTTCATGGATATTATATGTGAGAAAAACAATTATTATGCATTGTGTAAAAATACATATATACGTGTGAGAGAAGACGTATATACGTATTGGGAAAGATGTATATACGTATTGGGAAAGATGTATATACGTATTGGGAAAGATGTATATACGTGTTGGGAAAGATGTATATACGTGTGAAAGAAGATGTATATACGTGTTAGAGAAGACGATGCTTCGTGCTAGAGAAGATGATGCTTCGTGGAGGAGAAGATGATGCTTCGTGGAGGAGAAGATGATGCTTCGTGGAGGAGAAGAGGTATATACGGGTGGGGGGAGACGTATATACAGGTGCTCGGGGGAGGCGGGGAATGGGGATGGGGGGAAGCGTGGAATGGGGATGGGGATGAAACTCAGGATTTCGGAAGGAGTTCGCGGAGGAAAGCGGGGGTGTAGCCCAAGGGGGATTGTGCCACCTGCTCGGGAGTTCCCACGGAAAGGATTTGTCCTCCTCCACGACCGCCCTCGGGACCAAGATCCACGAGATAGTCGGCCGACTTGATGACATCGAGGTTGTGCTCGATGACGAGAACCGTGTTTCCCTTGTCCACGAGCCTCTGCAGCACGGAAAGGAGGACGCGGATGTCCTCGAAGTGCAGACCCGTGGTGGGTTCGTCGAGGATATAGAAGGTGCGACCGGTGTCGCGCTTAGCCAGCTCCGTTGCCAGCTTCACACGCTGGCTCTCGCCACCGCTGAGGGTGGTGGAGGATTGTCCGAGTTTGATATAACCGAGCCCCACGTCCTGCAAGGTCTTTATTTTCTGGAGGATATTGGGCTGATTCTCGAAGAAATCCACGGCCTGGTTGATGGTCATATCGAGTACGTCGGCGATGGATTTCCCCTTGAAACGCACCTCCAGGGTCTCGCGGTTGTAGCGCTTGCCGTGGCATTCCTCACAAGGCACCATGACGTCGGGAAGGAAATTCATCTCGATGGTCTTGTAGCCGTTGCCGCCACAGGTCTCGCAGCGCCCGCCCTTGACATTGAAGGAGAAGCGGCCCGGCTTGTAGCCACGGATCTTGGCCTCGGGCAGGGACACGAAGAGGTCACGGATATCCGAGAAAACACCCGTATAGGTGGCAGGGTTGGAACGAGGGGTGCGCCCGATGGGGCTCTGGTCCACACTCACTACCTTGTCCAGATGTTCGAGACCCGCCACAGAGGTGTAGGGCAGCGGGTCGCGCAAGGAACGATAGAAATGCTGCGAGAGAATGGGCTGCAGGGTGTCGTTGATGAGGGTGGACTTGCCCGAACCAGAGACGCCGGTTATGCAGATGAACGTACCGAGCGGAAGTTCGAGATCCACGTTCTGCAGGTTGTTTCCACTGGCCCCCAGGATTTGAAGGGTATGACCATTTCCGGTGCGCCGACTGGTGGGCACGTCTATCGACTTGTCGCCACGTAAGTAGCTGGCAGTGAGCGACGGCGAAGAGGCATCGAGGGACAACAGCTGTTCGTAGGTGCCCTGGAACGTCACCTCGCCGCCCTTGCGGCCGGCGTATGGTCCCATATCTACGATATAATCTGCCTCGCGCATCATCTCCTCGTCGTGTTCCACTACGATGACAGTGTTGCCGATGTCCCGCAGCTCCTTCAGGGAGTGGATGAGACGGCGGTTGTCTCGTTGGTGGAGTCCGATGGAAGGCTCATCCAGGATGTAGAGGACATTGACAAGGCGTGCTCCTATCTGAGTAGCCAGACGGATACGCTGGCTCTCGCCGCCGGAGAGACTCTGGCTGGCGCGGGAGAGCGAGAGATAATCAAGGCCCACATCCACGAGGAACTGCAGGCGGGAACGTATCTCCTTCAGGATCTCAGGCGCGATTCTGCGCTGACGCTCAGAGAGCAGGCCATCAGTCTCCGTCGGGGCAGAGGTCGTTTCGGCAGCGGGCGTCTGTTCGGGGGCGCACTGGTTGTGGAGGCCCACGATCCAGCTGTACAAGTCCTTGATATCCATCTCCGACAGCTCCGCAATGTTCTTTCCGGCGATGCGGAAATGAAGGGCCTCGCGGTTGAGGCGCTGGCCATGGCAAGTGGGACAGGCGGCGGTACGCGAGAACTGCTCCGCCCACTTCTGGGCGCTTGCGCTGGACTCCGAGTCCTGCAACATCTGAATGTATTTCGTCAGTCCATCGTACTCGACGTAGTAATCGCTGGAGCTGCGGAGTGTGGCAGCAGCAATGCGCAAGCGTTCCGGTACGCCGTTCAGTATCTCGTCGATAGCTTCTTCCGGCACTTCCGACAGCGGGGTGTCGAGGTCGCAATCGTGGCGCTCCAGCAATGCTTGCATCTGCCAGAATATCATTTGGTTCTTGTATTTCCCGAGTGGTGCGATGCCTCCGGCCCGCACGGAGAGCGAGCGGTCCGGAAAGACCTTGTTGACATCAATAAGGTTGACCACTCCGAGGCCCTTGCAATGAGGGCACCAGCCCTGGGGGGAATTGAAGGAGAAATTGTGGGGAGCCGGATCGGCATAACTCATGCCTGTAGTGGGGCTCATGAGTCTGCGGGAATAATGTCGCGGCTCGCCACCGTCGGCATCCATCACGAGCATCTGCCCTTCGCCCATCTTCAGACAAAGTTCCACGCTCTTGCGAATGCGGTTGGCAAGTTCTGCCGAGATGTCGTTGCTCAGGATGAGACGATCCACCACCACTTCTATCGTGTGGTTGACGTAGCGGTCGACCTTCATTCCGGGCTTCACTTCCGTCAGCTCGCCATCCACGCGCACCCGGATAAATCCTTTGCGGCGAACGCTGTCGAAGAGTTCGCGGTAGTGGCCTTTACGATTCTGGACGAGGGGAGCCAGGAGGAGCACACGGCGTCCCACATAATCGTGGACAACGAGGTCCACAATCTGCTCTTCGGTGTATTTCACCATTGGCTCGCCGGTCTGCCAGGAGTAGGCGTCGCCGGCGCGGGCATAGAGCAAGCGCAGATAGTCATAGACTTCGGTGGTTGTGCCTACGGTGGAGCGCGGATTCCGGTTGGTGGTCTTCTGGTCGATGCTGATGACGGGCGAGAGGCCGGTTATCTTGTCGACATCGGGTCGCTCCATACCTCCGAGGAAGTTGCGGGCATAGGCGGAGAAGGTCTCGATGTACCGGCGCTGACCTTCGGCAAAGATAGTGTCGAAGGCCAGACTGGACTTACCGGAGCCCGAGAGGCCCGTGACGACCGTCAGGCACTGGCGCGGTATGGTGACATCCACGTTCTTGAGGTTATGAACGCGTGCTCCTAATATTTCTATTTTTCCTTGTTCGCTCATTCTTCACCTCCTGTGGTTGTCCCCTCCGAAACGATACGGGTGAGGACATTGACATCCTTGCGGATATGAAACTCATGACCATCGGCTCCCTTGGCCACGACATTCACGAAATAGACGCCGTCGGGCACTACATGTCCATTGACTTTTCCGTCCCAACCGCCATTGATATCGCTCCAAGAGTAGAGGCGCTGCCCCCATCGGTTGAAGATGCTGGCGCGGAAACTGACGATGCTCTGGTGACCATCCTTGGCTTTGTAGATGTCATTGATGTCGTCGCCATTGGGCGAGAAACCATTCGGCATCTCCAGAATGGATTCGGCAATGCTCACGGTGAAGCTGCCACCCGTCTCGCCCTCGGCGGGATAATAGATGGTATCATTACCTTGGACGAAGGTGGCGTTCAGTTCCACAATAAAGGAACCACTCTTCTGGAACGTGTATTCCATATCCTGCTGAAAGCGATGGACAAGGATGACATCGGGCTTCAGTTGGTCGTAGATCTTCCATTCGTAGCGAGCCACGTAGAGCGTGTTGCCATCGCTGTCTTCTACCCCTGAAGGGTTGGCATGGAATTCGGCCTTGACAGGCGCAGAACCGGAATAGCTCTCGGCTTCCTCGGCGGTGGGCTCCACGGCGCTGAGGTAAGTGAAAGTTGCCGTGGGCGCACAGGTCGGATCCTGGGCGCACACCGTCGTCCCCACCGCCCAGAAGGCGGCTAAGAAGACGAGCCAACGAAGAGGTAACAAGATAGTTTGCATCTCTAAATCCTTATCTTATCATGATTATGGCTGCAAAGTTAAACATTATCCTCTGAAAAAACGTAGAAAAAAGAAAAAATTTTCGCCTACGGACTATATTACAACTTTATTTAGCGATAGGAAGAGAGGGAAGTTTGGGATGTCTGGGCTATTTGATTGTCCTGCATGAATTCCTGACATCCATACTCGATGTTCACAACTCCTCACACGAAGTTGCGACCTGCTTTGTTCGCGAATAATCTTTCCGGCACAGAAGGAAAAAAGGTGTGGCAGGTCCTGCCACACCTTTTCTCGGACCCCGACGGAGCAGGGAAGAGGTTTTGTTATGATTATATTCAGTATGGGCCGACTGAGAGTGCAAGCCTATAGGCTGAGCACCTCGAGGGCGGTGATGAGATCGCGTTTCAGGGGTTTGTCGGACTTCACGGCATTAGAGAAGGGAACGTAGATCACGTCGTCGTTCTTGATTCCTATCATGACGTTGCGCTGTCCATCCAGCAAGGCGTTGATGGCTCCCACTCCCAGACGGGAAGCGAGGATTCTATCGCCCGCCGAGGGACTGCCGCCACGCTGCAGGTGGCCGAGGATGGATACTCGGACGTCATACTGAGGATATTCGTTGCGCACACGCTCTGCGTAATACATGGCACCGCACTTGGGGCTCTCGCTGACGATGACAATGCTGCTGGACTTGGATTTGCGGATTCCGCGACCAATGAACTGTGCCAGTTGGTCCACCTCCGTGGCCTCCTCCGGAATAATGGCGGCCTCTGCGCCGGCTGCGATGGCGGAGTTCTGAGCCAGGAAACCTGCGTCGCGGCCCATGACCTCGATGAAGAATATACGCTCGTGGGAATTGGCGGTGTCACGAATCTTGTCGACACATCCCATGATGGTGTTCAGGGAGGTGTCGTAGCCGATAGTGAGATCGGTGCCGTTCAGGTCGTTGTCGATGGTTCCGGGAAGTCCGATGCAGGGGACGTCATATTCCTCTGCGAACAGGCGTGCTCCCGTCAGGGAACCGTTGCCGCCGATGATCACCAGCGCATCAATCTTTGCCTCTACCATGTTCTCGTAGGCACGTTTGCGACCTTCTTCCGTCATGAAATCCTTGCTGCGGGCAGTCTTGAGGATGGTGCCTCCACGTCCTATG